>DBRF01000022.1 GCA_002305795.1 Ruminococcaceae bacterium UBA1375 | reverse complement strand
CTGGCCGGTGGTCATATCCCGGTCGGCCTCGTCGGTAATCTGAGCCTGCATACCGTCCTCGCCGCCCATGATGTAGCTGCGGGCGTAAACGTGGTCGTGGCCCTGAATCACCAGGTCGATGTCCAGCTCGGTGAAGATGGGAGCCAGACCATTGCGCAGGGTGACGATGTCGCTTTCGGTGACGTGGCTGGCCACAGAGTAGATGGACTTATGGAAGGCCACCACAGTCCACTGGGCATCGGGATAGGTTTCCAAAGCGTCCTTCAGGAAGGCTTCGTGTTCCGCAATGGACAGGTTGGAGGTGTTGATCACCATGAACAGCACGCCGTTGTAGGTGAAGGCGTAGTCCCCGTCGCCGCCGTAGGTTTCCCCGAAGGTGGTGGTGTTGGGGGTTTCAAAGTGCTCCACATACAGAGAGGAATCGTTGCCGTTGTCGTGGTTGCCCACCAGCACCTGCATGGGCAGGCTCTTGAGCACGTCGCTGGACAGGTAGCCGTCGTACTGGGCTTCCACCGCAGCACCGTTGCTTCCGTTGTAGTAGGTGTCGATCTGGTCGCCCATGGAGAACAGGAAATCGTAGTCGGTTCCATCGGTGTTGATGGTGTTCAGGGTATCATTCCAGCCGTTGGTATCGCTTTCATTGTTCCCGGAAGAACCGATCTGGGGGTCGCCAACCACAGCGATGTCCAGAGAATCGGCGTCGAAATCCCCGGTGGTGTAGGTGTAGGTCTGGGTGGTGTCGCTGCCGTTCTGGATGTAGTACTCATAAGCGGTGTTTTCTTCCAGACCGGTGACGGTCACGGTGTTGATGGTGTACCCTTCCCGGCTGGCCGCTTCGGTGGAGGCGGTGTAGCTGGTGCCACCAAACACCAGGGTGTCGGGGGTGATGGTGGTGTCGTACCACACAAAGGTCATTTGGGTTTCGTCTGCGCCCACGTTCATCAAAAAGTCGGTGGGAGCAAAGGCGTAGGGGTTGGATTCGCTGAGGGTCAGCTCTTCAAACTCGAAGTACACGTCGGAGCTGCTGGCCCGTCCCTGGTGGAGTTCCACCGCCAGGACGTTGGTGCCGTCCACCAGCATGGAGGTGTCGGTGACGTTGATTTCACCGGTGAGGGGGTCGCTCATGTTGCTGCCGCCGTACTGCATGTTCTCGGTGATGTCCTCATCGTAGAACCCGCCGATCTTCACCCCGTTTAAGTACACGGTGGCGGCGTCGTCATACAGCAGAGAGCCGGTGATCAGGTTGACGGCATCGGCGTCTTCCACTTCAAAGGTGGTGCGGAAGAAGAAGGCCGGGATGTCGTCCCCGCCGGTGCCGTTGATGTACTGGTTCAACAGAACGTCCGGCACACAGCCGTCTCCCAAATCGGAGATGGCTCCGTTTTTGGCCCCAAAGGCGCCGGAACCGGTTTTCCAGGCGCTGTCGTCGTAGCTCAGGCCGGTCCAGCTGGTGCGGACATAGCCGGAGTCGGCAGAATTGCCTGCCGGGTCGGTGTTATCGTCCAGATAGCGCCAGGTGGTGGAACTGTCTACCACCGCAGTGCCGTCGGCTTGGGGAGCCGGTGCCGCAGAGACGGTGCGGGGGGAGATCATCCCGCCCAGCCCGGTACATACGGCGCTGACGCCCAGAGCTCCGGCCAGCAGCAGAGAAGTGACTCTGGCAGCGGTTCTGGAAAAGATGTTGGTCTTTTGCATGCTCAACTCTCCTTTTGTTTTTTAGGGCAAGGCGTTGGCCTTTTCCCCTTCATAAGCAGTATACCAAAGGCATTGTAAAATCCTCCACCACGGCAGCACAAAATTTTTGCAAGAAAATTTCAGGGAAAAATCACGTTTGAAAGGCACCGGCAAAAGGACGGTTTCACTTTGGTTAAAAGTTGGCAAACAGGAACAGGAAATCATCTGGGAAAAGACGGGATGAAGTGGAAAGGGGCCGGTCTTTCCGGAAACAAGGGGAAGCTGATCCCTTGCCCGGCGGGCTTCTTTTTTCTCTTTGAGGCGGGAGAGGGGCGCATTTGGGCGCAAAAAAAGACCCGGCAAAGTGCCGGATCCGGAAATCAGTTTTAGGATGGAAAAGCCCACCGGGCTTACTTTTTCTTCATTCCCGCCCCGCTTTTCCGGCGGTAATGCCCGGGAGCGATCCCCACCACCTGTTTGAAGGCTTTGGAGAACACCACCGCATCCTTGTAGCCGCAGGAGTGGGCGATATTCAGCAGGGAATACTGGGTGGTGCGCAGCAGCTCGCAGGCCCGGCGGATTTTAAACTGGGTCAGGTATTCCTGGGGGGACTGGTGGAGGTGCTCCTGGAACAGGGTGAACAGGTAGCTGCGGTTGATGCCCACATATTCCGCCACGTCCGCAATCAAAATGCCCTGGGAATAGTTGTGGCGGATAAACTCCATGGCCTTGGCCACATAGTCCGCCTGCTTTCCCCCGCCCCGCACCGGTGCAGACGCAGGCAGGCTTTTGGCCAGCACCCCGAAGAACTGGTACAGCAGCCCCTGCAAAAACATTTCATGGGAGAATCCGGCGCAGTTGTGCTTTAGCATCTGCTCCACAATTTCCCCCAGAGGCTGGCTCTCCTGGCAGGAAAAGATGGGGTTTTTCCGGCTCAGGCCCAGCTTTTGCAGGTACTCCGCCGCATACACCCCGTCAAAGGCGATCCAGACATAGCTCCAGGGGTGGTACTGGTCCGCCTGGTACTGGTGGTTCACGTTGGGAGGCACCACAAAGCCCTGGTTGGCGGAGAGCCGGTAGGGCTGCTCGTCCAGCCAAAAAGTGCCTTCTCCTTCCAAAATATAGTGCAGCACCCAGGTGGGGCGCACCGCCGGCCCGTAATTGTGCAGGGGCAGGCAGCGGCTCCGTCCGGCGTAGCAGAGATAAAAGTCATCGCTCTTTTTTTCCAATAAGGGGAGGTATTCGGTTTTTTCCATGGGTCACTTTCTTCTTTCCAAAATAATTCATCAAATGGAATTTGGCAGTAATATTGATAAAAGTTGTATCCATTTGCAATTTCTTGTTTTATTCTACCAGAAATGACCGGTCAACAGGGCGGTTTAAGGCGGCTTTTTTGTTGATATAAACATTTTACAAACCATTGCCTTTTCTTTTTGAAAAAAGTCTGGTATAATGATTGGCAAAGCCAATCATTACGGTTCCCGCTTTGCCGGGAGCAAACCCAGTTTCAAACCGGCTGGTACGACCACATCCAAACCGGTTTTGCAAGGCAAAATTGCGGCCTTGCCAGGGCCGCAAAGGGGTTGGATGAGAAACGTCAGGGCAGAGCCATGACGTTTCGTGCCTAGTGGCAAAACCCAGCGGAAACCCAGCGGATATTTCAAGGTATAATGATTGGCAAAGCCAAGATTTCTACCGGTCTTTGCCAGGCAAAGTTGCGGCCATACTGTTCGGCCGCAAAGGTAGGAATCAGCCGCTTTTGCAAGAGGCAAAAACGGCGTTTACAGGCTCCCGCTTTGCCGGGAGCAAACCTAGTTTCAAACCGGCTGGTACGACCACATCCAAACCGGTTTTGCAAGGCAAAATTGCGGCCTTGCCAGGGCCGCAAAGGGGTTGGATGAGAAACGTCAGGGCAGAGCCATGACGTTTCGTGCCTAGTGGCGAAACCCAGCGGAAACCCAACGGCTATTTCAAGGTATAATGATTGGCAAAGTCAACCATTCTGGTTCCCCTCTGAACCGGCCCAATGTCCCACCGGCCGTTTTGCATCGCAAAAACCCAGCGGAAACCCAACGGCTATTTCAACGGTATCATGGCAGCATCGAATCTCTGGAAAGGAGAAAAGAGGTATGGAGCTGAAAACCCTTGCCGCCTGGAAAGGGGATCTGGAAAGCGGCGCCCTGGACCCCGCCTTACAGCGGCTGTACGGCGCAGATTCCTTTGGCGCCCCCAAACTGCGCCAGCGCTTTTTGGAAGCCCTGGAGGGCTTTGGCAGAACCTTCCCGGAACGCACCCTTACCGGGCTGTTTTCCGCCCCCGGCCGCACTGAGATCGGCGGCAACCACACCGACCATCAGCAGGGCTGGGTGCTGGGAGCGGCGGTGAGCCTGGACGTGATCGGGGTGGTGTCCCCTCGGGAGGACAACATCATCCGGGTGCAGTCCCAGGGGTATGAGATGGAGGAGATTGACCTTTCCCATCTGGAACCGGTAGCCCAGGAGCAGGAGACCTCTCAGGCTCTGATCCGGGGCATTGCCGCAAGATTTAACCAGTTCGGCTACCGCATCGGCGGCTTCGACGCTTACACCACCTCTGCGGTGATGAAGGGGGGCGGGCTGTCCTCCTCGGCGGCTTTTGAGGTGCTTATCGGCACGGTGCTCAACCATTTGTACAACGGCGGCTTGGTGGACCCCCAGCGGATCGCCCAGGTGGGGCAGTATGCGGAAAATGTGTATTTCGGCAAGCAGTGCGGCCTGATGGACCAGATGGTCAGCGCTGTGGGGGGATTTGTTTCCATTGATTTCGGGGAGGAACTGCCCAAAATCCGTCAAATTCCCTTTGACTTTGCCAAGGTGCGCCACCACCTCTGCGTCACCGAGGTGGGGAGCAGCCACGAAAACCTGTCCGGGGAGTATTCCGCCATTCCTGCCGAGATGAAGGCGGTGGCGGCCTGCTTCGGCCAGGAGGTGCTGAGCCGGGTCAGCGAGGAGGACTTTTACATCGCCCTGCCCCAGCTTCACGGCCGGGTCAGCGACCGGGCCATCCTCCGGGCGGCCCACTTCTTCGGGGAAACCCGCCGGGCCAGGCAGCAGGCTCAAGCCCTGGAAAGAGGGGACTTCCCCGGCTTTTTGGAGCTGGTGCGCCAGTCCGGGCTGTCCAGCTTCCGGTGGCTGCAAAACATCTTCGCCCCCCAGGACCCTACCTGCCAGCCGGTGTCTTTGGCACTGCTGGCCAGCGAGCATCTGCTCCAGGGGAAGGGGGCCTGCCGGGTACACGGCGGGGGCTTTGCCGGCACCATCCAGGCCTTTGTGCCGGAGGAACTGCTGTGCAGTTATGTGAAGGAAATGGAAGAGCTGTTCGGGCCGGGCAGCTGCCACCGGCTGGCCATCCGTCCCTGGGGCGGGGTGTGCCTGCATACGCCGGGGGCGTATGCAGAGTGAAGAGTGAATATTGAAAAATGAAGAATGAATAATTGTGGTTGAGATGTTCGCTTCGCTCCATCTCTTCATAATGGAAGATTCGGCCACGGGCCGAATCAACCAATGATTCACTATTCATTATTCATTTTGTTTTTCTTCTAGTTTCCCATTTTGGCATTCAGATAAATTTTGAAAGGAACGATTCTCATGGCAGTACTCATCACCGGCGGGGCCGGGTTCATCGGCTCCCACACCTGCGTGGAACTGCTCCAGGCAGGGGAAGACATTGTAGTAGTAGACAACTTCGTCAATTCCAAGCCCGCCGCAGTGGAAGCGGTAAAAACCATCACCGGCAAGGATTTCCCCTTTTATGAAGTGGACCTGCTGGACGAAGCGGGACTGGAACAGGTATTTCAGGAAAATAACATCGACTGCGTCATCCACTTTGCGGGATTGAAGGCAGTGGGGGAAAGTGTGCAGCAGCCTTTGCGCTACTACCACAACAACCTCACCGGTTCCTTGATTCTCTGCCGGGTGATGGAGCGCCACGGCTGCAAGCGGATCGTGTTCTCCTCCTCCGCCACGGTGTACGGCAACCCCCACACCGTGCCCATCACCGAGGATTTCCCCCTCTCCACCACCAACCCCTACGGCTCCACCAAGCTGATGCTGGAGCGGATCTTCGGGGATCTGTGCGTGCCGGACAAAGAGTGGAGCGTCACTCTGTTACGGTACTTCAACCCCATCGGCGCTCACGAAAGCGGCCTGATTGGGGAGGACCCCAACGGCATCCCCAACAACCTGATGCCCTACATCTGCCAGGTAGCGGCAGGGAAGCTGGACCACCTGAACGTCTTCGGCAACGACTACCCCACTCCCGACGGCACCGGGGTGCGGGACTACATCCATGTGGTGGACCTGGCCAAGGGCCACTGCAACGCCGTGAAGTATGCCAGGGAGCACACCGGCTGCGACGCCATCAACCTGGGCACCGGCAAGGGTTATTCGGTGCTAGACATTGTCCATGCCTTTGAAGCGGCCACCGGGGTGAAGGTGCCTTATGAAATCGCCCCCCGTCGTGCCGGGGACATCCCCACCTGTTACGCCGACCCCTCCAAGGCCAAGCGTGTGCTGGGCTGGGAGGCGCAGTACGGGCTGGAGGATATGTGCCGCAGCGCGTGGAACTATATTCAAAAGAAACAGGAGCGGGAAGGAAAGTAACGCCAACCCATTCCTCTTTACGGCGGCTTGTTTCGGCAGGCCGCTTCCCCTTTGATTTTTGTAGGAGGACAGAGATTCCATGAATATTCTTTTTCTCGGCGACGTGGTGGGGCAGCCCGGCTGCCAGGCAGTGCGGCGGTTTCTGCCCCAGTTTAAGCGGGAGCATTCGGTGGACGTGGTGATTGCCAACGGGGAAAACTCCGCCATCGGCAACGGCGTCCTGCCCCAGTCCGCCAACCACCTGCTGGACAGCGGGGTGGACGTGATTACCACCGGCAACCATGTGTTCCGCCGCCGGGAAATCTACCCCTATCTGGAGGCCCATCCCCACCAGATCATCCGCCCCGCCAACTATCCCGCCGGGGCGCCGGGGGCGGGGTACACGGTGTACGACGGGGGACGGTTCCGGCTGGGAATCGTCAACCTCATGGGGGTGGTGTTTATGGAGGCCTTGGACAACCCCTTCCTCACTGCGGACAAAATCCTGCCTCAGTTGAAGGACTGCAACGCCGTTTTGGTGGACTTCCACGCCGAAGCCACCGGGGAGAAGCGGGCCATGGGCTTTTACCTGGACGGCCGGGTCACTGCCGTCATCGGCACCCACACCCATGTCCAGACCGCCGACGAGCAGATTCTGCCCCAAGGCACCGCCTACCTCACCGATGCAGGGATGGTGGGCCCGGAGCATTCGGTGCTGGGGGTGAAGCCGGAAGCGGTGCTGAAGCGCCACCTGACCCATATGCCCAGCCGGTTCGACACAGCGGATGGTCCTTGTCGTATTCAGGGGATTTTGCTGAATGTGGATGTGAAAAGTGGCAAAGTGAACAAGGTTACCCGGGTCAACCTTGTGTAAATTTCCAATTATTGTCAGATGGTATTGATTCCCAGCCGGGAGCGTGTTATCATGGGAGAAAAGAAAAACCATGGAGCGTTCCAGCAGGAGGTCAAGATGGAGATTTTGAAAGTATCATCCAGTTCCAGACCCACTTCGGTAGCCGGCGCCATTGCAGGCGTGGTACGGGAGCAGGGGATTGTCGAGGTGCAGGCGGTGGGCGCCGGCGCCGCCAACCAAGCCATTAAGTCCGTGGCCGTGGCCAGAGGGTACATGGCCCCCGCCGGGGTGGATTTAATCTGTACGCCGGGATTCACGGAAATTGAAATCGACGGCCAGGAGCGTACCGCCGTGCGGTTGATTGTGGAACCAAGGTAAAACCGGGTCGGTTTTACCTTTAGTCCAATTCTTGCCACCCGTAAATCATGGGTGGCATTTTGCTTCGCAAAAGCCGAATTGGACAGCCCGGATGGTTGGTGCCAAAAATCAAAATCCCGTGGATTTTGTATCCCATCCAACTTTTGGCACGAAACGTCTACGAAACGTCCTAGGACGTTTCTCGTTTCTAAGTTCCTCTTTGGCGGCCGGGACCGGCGGGAAAAATATGATTTGACAGCAGTACCTATTTTTGCTATCATAAAACTACGGCGCAAGCCTACTCCGGGATAATCGGAGGAAGGACGGAATCCAACGGTAGCGGTTAGCTCCCTTCATTCGCTCTGTTTCGTGCCACGTTCCGGCGTGAGATTGAGAAGGGGGTGAGTACTTTCTGATGTCTAACATAATTTGCTTTCTCCCTTGGAAAAGGGGGAAGAGCAGAATGAACTGCGTTACATGGTCTGACTTGTTTTTGTTTCTGACATTTGCAGTCACCGCCATCGGCGTGTTTTATGATATTTGGACAAAACGAAAGTAACCGCTCAATTTTGCCCTCTTGAAGCGGTTACTTCGTTAACCAAATAGGGGACTGACCGTTGCCGGTTCCGTCCTTTTCTTTTATTATAATGAATTTTCTGCTTTCTGTCAAGGAAAAGAACCTTGCAAAACCTGCCTCTCCATTTCCGGTAGGCTCTTTTATTTAAACAGCTTCTTGACAATCTTCGGCCGGACATACCCCACATACCACTGGGCAACCCGTCGCAGGCAGAAGTCGTAGAGCAGAAACACCAGGTTCATCAGCACAAAGAAGATCACAATGCCGAACTGGAAGGCCAGAATCTGGCTGAACAGCTCGGTGACCCCCAGTAGGAAGAACACCAAAGCGCAGCACACCGCCAGAGCAGCGTTGAAGCACACCAGCTTAATCAAATACTCGATGCCCCGGTTCATCTTCCGCCCTTCCAGCACCCCTTTCAGGATGGGGTACCATCCGAACAGACCGATGAACAGGATCAGGGAATCCAGGTTGCGGACCAAAAGCAGGCTCAGCAGGGAAGAGACCACATAAGAGGTCAGAGTCCATTTCCAGTTCAGCTCGATCATCAAGGGCATCAGCACCATTCCGGCAAACACCGGCAGGGCGATGTTCAGCATGGGCAGGAAGTTGGAGAAAAACATCAGCACCACAGCCAGCCCGGAAAAGATGCCCCCTAAGGCCAGTTTTTGGGTACGTTTCATGGAAACTTCCCCCTTTGCTCAGCAGCCCCCGCCGCAGCAGTCGCAGCAGAGGTTGGCGCAGGCCATACCGGCGCAGATGTCACAGATGCCGCAGCCGGTGGCGTTCTGTCCCGGTTGGCCGGTGCGGTAGGGGTTCTGGTCGGTGCCAAAGCCCCCGCCGAAGCCCCCCTGGCGCTGGTACTGCATCCGGTTGAGGGCCGCACGGTACTCCGCGTTGGAGGGGTTCATCCGGCAGGCGGTGGTGAAATATTGGAAGGCGTCGTCCATCCAGCCCCGCTGGTAGAAGATGCTTCCTTTTAAGAAGTACCACTCTGCGTCCCGGGAAGCGGAAGCCACGCCGTCCAGCACCTCCTCCGCTTCTTCGTAGCGGCCTTGGTTGATCATCTGACGGATGTCGGAAAACCGGCTGGCGTTCTGATAGCTGTTTTGGCTGCCGTATCCCCCGTAGCCCTGTTGGCTGCTGCTCTGTCCGCCGCCCCGGCGCTGGGCCATAATCTGGTCAAAGGCGGCGTTGATTTGAGCCATCTTTTCCTCGGCAGTCTCCTTCAAGGGCGAATCCGCATAGTTGTCCGGGTGGTACTTTTTGGCCAGCTCCCGGTAGGCTTTGCGGATTTCGTCGTCGGTGGCGTTGGGAGACACTCCCAGAATGTCATAGGGTGAGTTCATCAGGCAGTTCCTTTCTTTTGGGACAGGAGGGTTGAAGGATGAGACGTAGCTGTGTTTGCAGTCCCAGATATACAATATTATTCAAAATGGAGCGGTAGCATTTGCAGTCCAGCAGCTCGTAGGCCGCCGCCACCTGGGCGATGGAGGCGTTGATGGTCTGCTGGGCGTAGTCCCGGATTTCCTCATCGGTCTGTTCCGGGAAACGGAGCAGCAGCACGTTGTAACTCCCCTGCTCCCGGTCTTTTTCCAGATCGTCCAGGGCGTCCATGAGATAGACGTACCGGCCCAGGTGATACCCCAGCCGGTCCAGCACCTTCTGCACGGCGGGGTCGTGGGAAAGCCCCCGGCAGATGCCTGCCAGCACCTTGGCGGTGGGATCCGCCGCCCGGTCAATGCTGGAAACCTGCTGCTGCTCCACCTGATTTTGGGTTCGGCCGTATTCCTCCACCAGCGTTCCCAGTGCGGGGTACCGCTTTTTGGCCTTTTTGGCCATGTGGTGCAGGGGAGGGAGCAGGGGAAGCAGGGCGGCCTTTTTGCCCAAAGAGGAATCCGCTATCCCGTCCTCCGCCTTCTGGGCGGTGAGCAGCACGTTCACGGCGGCGGCGTAGCGGAGCATGGGGTGGTAGGTGTGGATCCACTTTTTCTTGATGGGATTGGCGATGCAGGCCTGCCAGTGAAAGTGGCTGCCGGTGTCCCCGGTCAGGGCCAGGCCCAGCATGGCCAGCAGGGTGCAGTCATAGGTGAGGGAAAAACGGGAAAACTGTCCGTAGTCCGCTCCCAGCTGACGGCACAATCCGCAGTACACCCCCCGGTACAGGTCGTATTCCAAGCACTTCATCTCCGGCTTAATCGCCCGGATATAGCCAAACAAAAAATTTTGCTCCTTCCCATTGGGTCGATGAAACATGAGTGGACGCAGGCTTCCTCCTGGGGCAAGGCGTTGCCCGGCCAAAGGGAGAATCCATAAAATCGCCTCAAAGACAATTCTGCGTCACATACAGATTGTACTCTAACCGCTTCAAAAATGTATTACGAATCTGTAAAATAACCGGGATATTTTTGGAATGATGCAAAAAGCAAAGTGGCTGCGGTTGTTTTTTAGGGGAAATTTTGGTATGATAGGAGCAAACAGAAGAAAAAGAGGACGGGATTTCATTGGAATACGAACTGAATTTGGTGCTTTTGGAGCCCCAAATCCCCCAGAACACCGGCAATATCGCCCGGACCTGCGCCGTCACCGGGGCAAGGCTGCATCTTATCAAGCCCTTGGGCTTTGTACTGGACGACAAGCACTTAAAACGGGCGGGGCTGGACTACTGGGATGCTTTGGACGTGACCATCTACGAAAATTTAGAGGAGTTCTTTTCCAAAAACCCCGGCCCCTTTTTCTATTTCACCACCAAGGGACAGCACTGCTACGCCCACCGGGCCTACCCCAAGCGGGCCTACCTGGTGTTTGGCCGGGAGGACGCCGGGCTGCCGGAAGAGCTGCTGGCGGCCCATCCGGGGGAAGCGGTGCGGGTGCCCATGCGCCCCGGCTTTCGCAGCCTGAACCTGTCCAACACCGTGGCTTTGGCGGCCTATGAGGTGCTGCGGCAGTGGGATTTCCCCGGGCTGGAAGAACAGGGGCAGCTCACCAAGTACCGCTGGGAGGACCTTCCCGGCGGCCAGATGTAAGGAGGATACCTATGAGCAAAGTGAAAATCTTTACCGATTCTGCGTCCGATCTGCCGGTGGGCGCCGAAGAGGAATACGGCATCGGCATGTTCCATTTCCCCCTCAACGTGGACGGCAAGGAGTATTTGGAGCGCATCGACTTTACCCCCGACGAGTGGTACCAGGTGCTGGAGAGCCAGGAAAAGCTCCCCACCCACGCCCAAATCACCCCCTTCCAGTTTGAGGAAGCCTTTACCCAGGCCGTGGAAGAGGGGTACACCGACTTGGTGTACGTCTCCATCAACGCCGCAGGCAGCGCCACCCACCAAAACGCCCAATCCGCTGCCAAAACGGTGATGGAGGCCCACCCGGAGGTGAGCATCACCGTCATCGACTCCGGCACCTACACCTACGCCTACGGCTACGGGGTGGTGGAAGCCGCCAAAATGGCCCGGCGGGGAGAGACTCCCCAGAACATCGTGGCCTGGGTGCAGGACTGGATGAGCCACTGCGTGGCCCTGGCCGCCCCCTACACCCTGGCCTACGCCAAGAAGTCCGGCCGGGTGAGCTGCGCCGCCGCCTTTGTGGGGGAACTGCTGGGGCTGAAACCCATCATCATCTTTGCCAACGGCGAGCCGGAAACCATCGCCAAGGTCCGGGGGGAGAAAGCGGTGATCCCCTATTTGGTGAAGGAGTGCAAGGATACCATCATCCCCAAGACCCCTTACAGCATCGTCTGCGGCAGTGAGCACAGCCAGCAGCAGGCGGATTTGCTGGCCAAGGCGTTGGAAAAGGAGCTGGGCTATCCCCCGGTGGAGACGGTGCACATTGGGGCGTGCATCTCTATCAATATTGGGCCGGACGTCATCGCTGTCTGCTATAAACATCAGTGAACTGATGTTTATACGTTCGCTCTTTGCGGCCATAAGCAGGGCCGCAATTTTGCCTGACGGCAAAAACCGAGCAAACGAATTCTGAGGATTGCAGTAGGGGAACGAGGATTCCCCCTTTGGCCTGACCACGAAAGGTCTTTGACCTTTCTGTCCGGCCGGCCATTTTGCTTCGCAAAAACCAGGGAAAATCCCATTCTGAGGATGGCTGCGGGGCGCAGGAAATGAATCGTGAATAGTTGTGATTGATTCTCCCTGCGGTCGAATCTTCCATTGGATAAGGAGAAAACGGAAGGTTTTGTCTCCGGCTTTTCAATCCCCCTCCGAAACAGGCCGGAACCCCCGCCCCTGCCGCCAAACCTTTCACCGAATTTCCCATCTTTTCCCCCGGTCGCTGACCGAATGGGAAACATCGGCGCAATCGCTGATTTTCTCTTGCAAAATGGAAAAACCTGCATTATAATAAAACTGTTGAAGAACGGCCGGCTGCGGCGGGCTGTTTTGGGTGCAACCGAAATTTCTGGAAAGGAAGTTTTCACCATGGCAAAATTAAACAAGAAAACCGTAGAAGATTTGGACGTCGCCGGCAAGCGGGTGCTGGTGCGGTGCGACTTTAACGTACCGCTGAAGAACGGCGTCATCACCGACGAAAACCGGATCGTGGCCGCTCTGCCCACCATTCAGTATTTGATGGACAAGGGAGCTAAGGTCATCCTCTGCTCTCACCTGGGCAAGCCCAAAGGGGAACCCAAGCCGGAACTGAGCCTGGCCCCGGTGGCCAAGCGCCTCAGCGAAAAGCTGGGCAAGGAAGTGGTCTTTGCCGCCGACCCCACCGTGGTGGGTGAAAACGCCAAGAAGGCTGTGGCGGAAATGAAGGACGGCGACGTGGTGCTGCTGGAAAACACCCGTTACCGCGCCGAAGAAACCAAGAACGGAGAGGCTTTCTCTGAAGAACTGGCCGGCCTGTGCGATGTGTTCGTCAACGACGCCTTCGGCACCGCTCACCGTGCCCACTGCTCCAACGTAGGCGTGGCCAGCAAGGTGAAGGAATCCGCCATCGGCTATCTGATGGAAAAAGAAGTGAAGTATTTGGGCAATGCTGTGGAAGACCCGGTGCGTCCTTTCGTCACCATCCTGGGCGGCGCCAAGGTAGCGGACAAGCTCAACGTCATTGAAAACCTGCTGAGCAAGGCCGACACCCTGATTATCGGCGGCGGCATGAGCTACACCTTCCTGAAGGCCAAGGGCTATGAAGTAGGCACCTCTCTGGTGGACGACACTAAGATCGACTACTGCAAGGACATGATGAAGAAAGCCGAAGAAAAGGGCGTCAAGCTGCTTCTGCCGGTGGACTGCACCATCGTCAAGGACTTTCCGGATCCCATCGACGCTGAGGTGGAAATCCAGTATGTGGACGCCGACAAGATTCCTGCCGACATGATGAGCCTGGACATCGGTCCCAAGACCCAGGAAATGTACGCCAACGAAGTCAAGAGCGCCAAGACCGTGGTTTGGAACGGACCTATGGGCGTGTTTGAGAACCCCACTCTGGCTGCCGGCACCATCGCCGTGGCCAAGAGCTTGGCGGAAACCGACGCCACCACCATCATCGGCGGCGGCGACAGTGCAGCTGCGGTGAACACTCTGGGCTTTGGTGATAAGATGAGCCACATTTCTACCGGCGGCGGCGCTTCCCTGGAGTTCCTGGAAGGGAAGGAACTGCCCGGCATCGCTGCGGTGGACGATAAATAAGAAAACACAAAAGCACGGAAAGGGTGACACGAAAGGCGCAGTTTTGCTAAAAGGCGCGCACCCTTTCCGTCTTTTCGTGCCGGAGATTCATCACAACACAATGAGAAATGAGGGTATTTGAATGAATAAATCGCTTCGCCGTGCCGTCATTGCCGGCAACTGGAAGATGAACGAAACCCGTGCGGAGGCCAAGGCCTTGTTGGAGGAAATGGTTCCCTCCATCCTCAATGCAGACTGCGACATCGTGTTCTGCGTCCCCTACACCAACCTGGAAACGGTGGCGGATATGACCCGGGTCACCCGGATTAAAGTGGGGGCGGAAAACGTCCACTATGCTTCCAGCGGCGCATTTACCGGGGAGATCAGCGCCGAAATGCTCTGCGAACTGGGGGTCCGCTATGTAATCGTGGGCCACTCCGAACGCCGCCGTTTTTACGGTGACACCGACGAAACGGTAAACCTGCGTGCCAAAGCCACCATCAACGCCGGCATGACCGCCATTATCTGTGTGGGGGAAATGCTCTCCGAACGGGAGCACGGGGTCACCAACGAAGTGGTTGCCATGCAGACCAAGATCGCTTTGGAAGGCATCAAGCAGGAATCCATGAAAAATGTGATTATTGCCTATGAACCGGTTTGGGCCATCGGCACCGGCCGCACTCCCACCGTCCAGCAGGCCAACGACGTTTGCAAGCTCATCCGTAACACGGTGGCCGACCTCTACGACCAGGCCACGGCGGACAGCCTGACCATCCTCTACGGCGGCTCCATGAACCCCAAAAACTGCGAAGAGCTGCTCAGCGAGCCGGATATCGACGGCGGACTCATCGGTGGTTCTTCTTTGAAGGCCGACGAGTTCTCCGCTATTGTGGCGGTGGCTTCCCGGCTGGGATATGGGAAGGATGCGCCGAAGGCAGAAGGGGAATAAGTAAAGTTTTCGGTCCACCCTTTTACAAAAGGGTGGTCAGGGGTGCAGGGGGTGAAACCCCTTGCAATGGAACTGTTTCGGGAAAGGGAACGAAAGCGCCTTGCGGTAGTATTTGAGATTTTTACCGGGAAAGGGTGATGCCCAAAATGACTATTTTGGGCGAAGGGAAAACCGGAGGAGGTTTTCCCTGGGAGTTTTCGTTTTTCCTTTCCCCGATGAAAGGGGGCTCCTTGCTTCTGGGAACCTCCGCCGGTTCCCTTGCCCCTCCCGGTAAAAAGCGTGCCTGCGTGTCAGCCGGGGCGCTTGTGCTCTTTCCCGAGACACATACTATATTTGCAGGGGTTTTACCCCTTGCAACCCCACCAGCTTTTTGAAAGAAAAGCGAAACATTCTTTCAGAAAGTTTCTGACCAAAAACTTCAAGTTAGGAGGTTTATCTATGAAACGACCTATTGCACTGATTATTATGGACGGTTTCGGCCACAATCCTTCCGATTACGGCAACGCCATCGCCGCCGCCAACAAACCTAACCTGGAGCGGCTGAAAGACCTGGGCAGCATGACCTATATTGGGGCTTCCGGCCTGGACGTGGGCCTGCCCGACGGCCAGATGGGCAACTCCGAGGTGGGCCACACCAACATCGGCGCCGGCCGGGTGGTGTACCAGGAACTGACCCGGATTACCAAGTCCATCCAGGACGGGGACTTCTTCCAGAACCCCGCCTTGGTGAAGGCCATGGAAAACTGCAAGGAAAATGGTACGGCCCTCCACCTCATGGGCCTGCTCAGCGACGGCGGGGTGCACTCCCACTTTGACCACCTGGTGGGTCTGCTCACCATGGCCAAGAAGTTTGAACTAACCAAGGTGTACGTCCACTGCTTTATGGACGGCCGTGATGTGCCCCCCACCTCCGGCAAGGAGTATGTCCAACAGCTGCTGGACACCATGAAAGAACTGGGCGTGGGCCAGATCGCTTCTATCATGGGCCGGTACTACGCCATGGACCGGGATAACCGCTGGGAGCGGGTGGAAAAGGCGTACAAGGTGCTGGTGCTGGGGGAAGGCAATGTGAACCTGGACCCGGTGGACACCATGGATAAGTCCTATGCCGCCGACGTCACCGACGAATTTGTGGTGCCCACCGTCTGCTGTGAAGGGGGACGGATTGGGGAGAACGACAGCGTGGTGTTCTTTAACTTCCGCCCCGACCGGGCACGGGAAATCACCCGGACCCTGGTAGATGACGACTTCACCGGCTTTGCCCGTCCCAAAGGACGGTTCCCCCTGTGCTACGTCTGCATGACCCAGTACGACGCCACCATGCCCAACGTGGACGTGGCCTTCAAGCCGGAAAAGCTCACCAACATTTTCGGGGAATATATCTCCAAGAAGGGCCTGACCCAGCTGCGCATCGCCGAAACCGAGAAGTACGCCCATGTGACCTTCTTCTTCAACGGCGGGGTGGAAGCGGAGTTCCCCGGAGAGGACCGGGCGCTGATCAAGTCTCCCAGCGTGGCCACCTATGATTTGAAACCGGAGATGAGTGCTTATGAGGTCTGCGACGAAGTGGTGAAGCGGATCGAAAGCGACAAGTACGATGTGATTATCCTCAACTACGCCAACTGCGACATGGTGGGCCACACCGGCGTGTTTGACGCCGCCAAAGCCGCGGTGGAAGCGGTGGATACCTGCGTGGGCCGCACCGTGGACGCCATTTTGGCCAAAGGCGGGGTGGCGCTGGTCACCGCCGACCACGGCAACGCCGACCAGATGTACGAAGCGGACGGCTCTCCCTTCACCGCCCATACCACCAACCCGGTGCCGCTGATTGTAGTGGGCCTGGGGAAGGTGAAGCTGCGGGAAGGCGGACGGCTGGCGGACTTGGCGCCCACCATGCTGAAGATTATGGATTTGGAGCAGCCCAAGGAAATGACCGGCCAGAGCATCCTGGTGGATGAATAAGTAAAAGTTTTCGGTGCAGCCTTTTACAAAAGGCTGCTGGGGTGCAGGGGTAAAACCCCTGCATCTTTCTTTTTGTCTTAATGTATGGTGTCCGTTGATTGCTGCTGCCTGGGATACCCACGGACAATCATAATGGAGGAATTAGAATCCGGGCGAGTTGTGGTAGCCGGAGCCAAAAACCACCCGGCCCTGCGCAAAGCAGGCGGCCGGGCCTATGGTTTGACGATATTTGGACAAAAAGAAAGTGACCGCTCGTCTTCCCTAAAGCGGTCACTTCATTGATCCACAGGGAGGAGCCGTTGCCGGTTCCGTCCTTTTTCTTTATGGTAACGAAAAATCATTTCCCTGTCAAGATTGGAGAAGCACAGTTTGGCAAACTCTTGACCTGCCCGCCGGCTCCACGCCGGGGCAGGCTGTTTTTTCATCCGCCGTTCCCTGCTCGTCCGACTACTAATTCCTCCATTATGATTGTTCCCCCACCTTCCAGGCTGAGGCAACCGGCAAAGTGCGAATCGGTTCCAAAAAACAAAAAAGATGCGGGGGTTTCACCCCAGAATCCACTGCGTGGGATTCGACCCCTGAGAAACTTTCAAATCAACTGCAAAACAGGTGCTTCCCAATCCGCTTAATCACCGGCCGGGTGCGGATCCAGGCGTTGCTGGTCTTGTCCGGGTTGTAGTAGTAGATGGCGCCGCCGCTGGGGTCCCAGCCGTTTAAGGCATCCCGGGCCGCTTGGTAGGCGGAATCGGCGATAGGTTCGTTGAACTGCCCGTCGGTGATGGCGGTAAAGGCGCCGGGTTGGTAGATCACCCCCGCTAAGGTGTCCGGGAAGGAGGGGTGAGCTACCCGGTTGAGGACACAGGCCCCCACTGCTACCTGGCCTTCATAAGTTTCCCCACGGGCCTCGGCAGAGATAATTCGGGCCAATAGATAGACGTTGCTTTCAGTGGCCGTGGGAATGGTGCCTACGCTGATGCCCAGACTCTTTAAGGTGGCGGGGCCGGCTATGCCGTCCGCCGTTAAACCGTTGGCTTTTTGGTAGCGGATGACCGCTTCCCGGGTGGCGCTGCCGTAGATGCCGTCGATGTTGCCGTTGTACAGCCCATACTCCTTCAGCTTTTCCTGGATGGCGGTGACTTCGGTGCCCCGGCTCCCCATTTGGGATAGAGCGCTTTGGCTTTGGATTTGGTATTCCTGTACAAAATAACACACGCCGCCCAGCAGCAGCGCTGCGCTGAGCAGGATAATCAAAAAGCGGATGACCGCGATTTTTCCCTTCATGCCGGTTTTCCTCCCTTGGGTGTTTTTCCTAGTCTGTCCTTCTTTTTTTGGGGTATACACGTTTTGGGGTATACACGGCCGCCTGCCAAGAAAAAGGCGTGTTTTCAGTTTTTCAATTTCAAAATCTTGCTTGATTATTCCAGTTGAAAAAAGTGCTTGACATTTTTGGGGTTAGATGGTAAACTAATCAAGTCGCCGCGAGAGAGACGGATTTGAGATTCCAAAAAAATCTCAAAAAAATCTGAAAAAACCCCTTGACAAAGAGGTTTGAACGTGGTAAAATAAACAAGCTGTCCTCGAGAGAGGGAAGC
>DBRF01000008.1 GCA_002305795.1 Ruminococcaceae bacterium UBA1375 | reverse complement strand
CCACTTTTTTAGGATACATCCAAAATTTTGTCGTATGAAGAAAAGGCCAGGGACAAATTTCCCTGGCCTTTCAAAAGCAGTGGTCATTCTTTAGCTAAGTTACTTCCGTGCGTTTTGGATTTCTGCTTTTTTTGGATATTGCCCGGCTTTTTTGGTCTGTTTTTCCTTTTGTATGCAGGAATTCCCACAATTTTCGTTCGCAAAAGATCATGCGGGCAGATTGTACCAAAGAAAGCAAACAAAAGACGATCATCAAAATGGAGGAAACATGCAAGCCCAAAAAATTCATATATGGGTTATACCAGTCCAGAATCTCAATCACTACAAAGACCAGGGCAAGAACAATCAGCATGTGCGGAAGGATCTTAAAAATTTTTGCCACCTTACTGCACCTCCCCAAAATACAGGCAATCCACAATTTGCCGATTTGATTTATATGGGTGATTTACCACCTGACCGTTCATGGTCATAAAGGTGGAGTGTCCGCCATCCAGATTGTAGGCGGCAGAACAACCTAGGTTCTCAAAAACTTGGGCCAATTCCGAAAGGGTCATTCCCCTGGAATAACCTGTTTGTCGTCCGTCCACAACCACAAAACAGTAGTGGCCGGGTTCATAATAACCTATTGCGCTTCTGGGATGGGCCTTCCGAATATAGTCCCATGTATTAAAGTTTGTCAAGGCGTTCCCCTGCTCATCCAGCAGACTGGGGCCAAACGTCCAGGACTGGTAAGCGCCATCCTGCACGGCCTGCTGCAAATTAAATTGATCCGGAGAATAGGTGTTCATTTCGCCGTTCCTATATAAAATACAAACATCTGAGGTTGTTGGCTCTGCGCGGTATACCCGGCCGTTGCGGATGAGCGCACCAGCCGTATGCTGATGATTGTAACAATAGGAGTCGCCGTTCATAGCAAGAATTGCCCTTACATCGTTGCTCATATCGGTTAAGTGTTCCGTGTATCCGGAGCCGTATGTGTTTTGGGCAAAATAAGTTCGGAAACAGTTGATATTGGAGGTATACACATCTGCAACATAATAGGTGACGGCATTGTCTCCTGAACCGGTTCGATAAGGCGTGATTGTAATGGAAAGGTCTTGACTTTGATAAGAATTGTCGGTTGAAACCACCTGATCGGAAAACTTATCAGCAAACTTGCCCTCCAGTCCCGCATCCGTACCAAACGTATCCGAATTTCCGGGGGTATTGGTTCCAATCTTTGTATCCGAAGAGGAATTACCTGTAAGATGATTGTCTGAAAAGGGTTTGTTTTCCAGATGCGGCAGCAGACCCTGGCCGTTTTCTAAGGAATAGAGGCTGTTCAGCGAAAAATTAGGGGTGTCAAATTTATAAGGCACCATATAGTTACAATAATAAATCGACAAAATAATTACTGCGGTTACCACAACGTCCACTGCAACCGCTAAGATCGTAAACCAAATCGACTTATGCGATTTTGGCCGAAGTACCTGTGCCACAATCATTCACCTTCCTTGTCTTTGCTTTGCCATGTGTTCTTTTTTTGAAAATCAACTTGCTCTGTACCATTAGGCTGAGGAAAAACAATGTAATTTCTGTAAGAACCTTGGCCAGCCAGGCCGGAAACATCAGTGCATATGCGTAGAAAGAAAGTACCATATTATTCGCCAAAAGAATTCCAACCGCCAACAGCAAATATCCTAAAACAGTTTTGCAGGTATTTTCTTTTTCCTTGAAAACAAAATTACGGTTTAACAGGTAGTTAAATGTTCCGCTTCCAAGCCTTGCCACCACATTGCTTAGGAGTAAGCTATATGTAAACCCCTGGGTAATCCCAGTTAAAACCATAAATAGAACGTAATCCAAGGCAAAACCAGCCAATGAAGAGGAAGCAAATTTAATAATAGTTTTGAAGATTTTCATAGAGTCCCGAAACGGATGAAAATGAGAGCTGGAGTTGTCCTTATCCAGATAAACGGTTTGGATGGGGATTTCCACAATGGGAATATGGTTTCTTCGGCTGTGAAGCAGCATATTCATTTCATATTCATAGCCGCTTCCTTCCGTTTGCAGCATATAGTCCAACAAAGAAAAACCAAAGGCACGAAGGCCGGTTTGGGTGTCTGTAACCTTTGTCCGGCTGATGATACGGAAAGCCATTCGGGTCATTTTATTTCCCAGTTTGGAACGGAAGGGAATCTCATTGTTAAAATCGCGTACTCCCAATACCAGCGAACCGGGATGAAGCCGGGCCGTCATAACTGCCTGCTCCATATCATCCGGCAAATGCTGGCCGTCTGCGTCCATTGTAACAATGTATGTAGTGGGAGCTCTCAGCTCGCGTATATACCGAAACGCAGTTTTCAGCGCCGCTCCCTTGCCCATGTTCTCCGGATGACGCAGCACCACCACATCCGGCAGCGTCTGTAATTGTTCAAAAATCCACTGCACATCGGATGAACTCCCGTCATCCACTACAATCACACCGTAACCCACAGCAATGACATCCTTTACAAGATTAAGCAGAATTTCTGAGGGCTGATAGGCGGGAATAACCACAATATCAACACCGCGGATTTCCGTTGGTAAACTCATAAGATTGCCTCCTTTGCTTTGTTGTCTGTTAGTTTACCCATGGAAAATGACAAGTAAATGAGAATTGCATGAGTGTTTTCTCATTTTAACATTCAGAAAGAATCCTGCATTTCAAGAACAAAACCGCAAATTCAGCTACTCCTACAAAAGTTTTCTCATTAAATTCTCATTTTCAAAGAATAAAATGAAACCAAATCATAGAAAGGCGGCAGATGAATATGAGAATATTGGTAATCGAAGACGACCAGATTCTTCATCACCTTATTTCAAAGCGATTGAAGGAAGAAGGACATTCCGTAGATGACTGCTATGATGGGGAATCCGGGTTTGATTACGCCGATTCCATGCAGTACGACTGCATTGTTTTGGATTTGATGCTTCCCAAAAAAGATGGAATTTCCATATTAAAGGGGCTGCGGAACAAGGGGAATTCCTCCCCGGTATTGACTTTGACAGCCAGAGATTCCATTGATGACCGTGTCATCGGCTTGGATGCCGGCGCAGATGATTACCTGGTAAAGCCCTTTGCTTTTGATGAATTTTCCGCCAGAGTGCGGGCGCTGCTGCGTCGCAGAAGCGATACCAAAAGCACCGTGCTGTCCTTGGCAGATTTGACCCTCAATACCATCAACCGAAAAATTACCCGCGGAGGGCGCAATATCACCTTGACCTCCACAGAATACGCTTTGCTGGAATACCTGCTGCGCAATCAGGGTCATGTTTTAACACGCTCGCAAATTGCCGACCATGTGTGGAACTATGACTTTGAATACGACTCCAATGTTGTAGACGTTTATATCCGCTATTTACGGAACAAAATCGACCGGGATTTCCCTGTGAAATTGATCCACACCATCCGGGGGACCGGATATGTGATGAGGGTGGAATCATGATGAGGTTGACAATCAAGCGGCGCATTATGCTGCTGTATACCATGCTGACCACATTTTTGCTGGCCATTTTGCTGCCGATTGTCTATGGCACGGTTTCCACCTCTTTGCATCTTGACATGCAGTCCAGACTGAGCAGTGCCATTGCTCAGGTTCTGATTGCGGTCGATGATCAGGACGAAAAGTTCGTACTCAACGATCAGGTAGATCTCCCGGACTACATCTCCATGTGCGTGGTGGATGATTCGGGAAAAGTCATATTTTCTACAACAGGAGGCGAATGGCTCCAAAATGCGCCGGTGGACAAGTCCGGAAATACGGTATACCGAAATGAAACATTTGCGATTTTGAAGGAATCGTTCAAAATAGAACAAAGCACTGTAACTGCTTTTGCCGCCATTTCTTCCGACTATGCCCTGCAATCCCTGAACACCCTGAAATTACTTTTGATTGTTTTGACGCCCATTTATCTGGCTCTTTCCGTTGCCGGAGCCTATATTCTGGCACGGAAAGCAATCCGCCCCATTACGGAAATCACCAAGGCGGCAGAAACCATCAGCGCCGGAGATTTGTCAAAGCGGATTACCGGTATTACTACAAAAGATGAGGTCCAGGAATTAGCCGACACTTTCAACATCATGCTGAACCGGCTTCAGGAGTCTTTCCACCGGGAACGTCAGTTTACCTCGGACGCTTCCCACGAACTTCGCACACCTGTTGCCGTGATTTCCGCCTGCGCCGAAGATCTGAGCGGAAGCGTCAAAGACAGCGAAAGCAGGCAGAGCTTAGAGGCAATTCAAAAAGAAAGCGCCCGTATGAATAAAATTATTTCGCAGCTTCTTCTGCTCACCCGCGGCTATGAAGGGCGATACCATGTGGAAAGAGAAACTCTGGAGTTTCATGAGGTAGTGGGGTCTGTGATGGATGAGTTGTCAGAGATGGCTGCCGATTCCCAAATTCAGCTGTTCAATCAAGTGCCGGAGGATAGTGTGATTTATGCGGACCAAAGCCTGATGACGCAGCTTCTCATCAACCTGATCGGAAACAGCATCAAATACGGAGTACAAGGCGGCAAGGTAATTGTCAGAGCCTCCAATTCAGAAGAAACCTGTACCTTTACTGTGTCAAATAATGGAATTGGGATAAAAGCGGACGAACTGGAGCACATTTTTGAACGCTTTTACCGTGCAGACAAAGCCAGAGACCGTTCCGGTTCCGGTTTGGGATTATCCATTGTAAAATGGATCGTAGAACTTCATAACGGGGAAATTTCTGTCAGCAGTGAATATGGAAAAGGGACACAAGTAACGGTTTCCATTCCCGCCGAGGCGCCTTAAATAAAAAAGCGTCCTATTTCACATTTTATTCCTTCAAACGATGATAAGAAAAAACTTTTTATCTATTTGCGGCAAGCCATTTCAAAAAATGGCGGGGAAATGCGTTTTCCAGTGAAATAAATCCGGACAGCAGCCTTAATTTAAGTGAGCATCATATGGAAAATTTATATTGACACAGTGTCAAAACAGAGTTATAATACAGATGCTGACACAGCGTCAAAATAGAAAGGATGGCAACCCATTATGAAAAAAAATATCGGCTCCGCACTGGCTCTCTACCCCACCCCAGTGGTGGTAGTGGGGGCAATGAACGGCGAAAAGCCCACCTGGACCCTGGTGGCCCATGTGGGTATCATTGGCCATGACCGGATCTTGGTCAGTTTGGCCTCCGCCCATTTTATCAATCGGTTCATCAAAGACGGAAAAAAGCTGTCGGTAAACATTGTGGACGAAGGGATTCTCCCCGAAGCGGATTACGTCGGCTCAGTCAGCGGCGCAAAAGCGGATAAGTCGGCAATGTTCCAATACGATTTGGGAGAAGCCGGCACGCCGATGATTTGCAAGGCTCCTTTGACCATGGAATGCTCAGTGGAAGATGTTTACAACACCCCCGGCTTTGAGAGCTTTATCTGCACCATCGACAACACCTATGTGGAAGAGGAACACTTAAATGAAGCCGTAAAAATTAACTATCAAACACTGAAACCGGTACTGTTTGAGTTCCCCACCTATGAGTACCTGAAAACCGGCGAAGTCCTGGGCAAATGTTTGTCTTTCAAAACCAATCCGGAGAAATAACAACCGAAAAAATTGACCAAATAGTACGCCGAGGAAGTATACGCCATCGGCGACGCCAAGCAGGCCGGTCCCGCCAACCAAACCGCCGAAGAAGGTTTGACTGTGGGGCTGAAACAATAATCCACAAGCAAATGAAGGAGGTCAAACAACATGGGAAAAACATTGGTAGCATACTTTTCCGCCAGCGGCGTCACCGCAAAGGCGGCGGAAAAAATTGCCGAAACCATCGGGGCTGATCTCTATGAGATTCATCCCCAACTGCCCTATACCGCAAAAGACCTGGACTGGATGAACCGGAACAGCCGCAGTTCGGTGGAGATGAACGATCCCGCCAGCCGTCCGGCCATTGCACAGTCGTTGGATAACATGGCACAGTACGATACCATCCTGGTTGGGTTTCCCATCTGGTGGTATGTGGAGCCCCGCATCGTGGATACTTTTTTGGAAAGCTATGATTTTTCCGGCAAAACCATGATCCCCTTTGCCACTTCCGGAAGCAGCGGCATCGAAAAGGCCCAGCAGAGCTTGCAGGTCCACTGTCCCAAGGCGGTTTGGGAAAAGGGCAAGCTGCTCAACCGCACCGACCCGGCGAAGTGGGCCAAGGGACTATAAATACCGAGACCGGCGCAGAAAAAGCCTGTCATAAAGCAAAAAACGGGAAGCGGCAGTTTTGCTTGCTTCCCATCCTTTTATGAATGCTGTATTTTCGTTTGACAGGGTGTCAAATGGAGGCTATAATGTTCTCATTATAAATCAGCTCATTACAGAAAGATGGAGATCGGATGCCAAGAGGATCGGAAGAACTGACCAATGCCAGAAAAGCGGAAATTATCAACGCCTGCGCAAAGCTGTATGACACCAAGAATTTCAAAGAAATTACTTTGAAGGAAATCGGGGAAAAGACCTCCTTTACTCGGACTTCCATCTACAACTATTTCCAAACCAAAGAGGAAATCTTTCTTGCCCTGCTGCAACAGGAGTATGAGAAGTGGATTGTTGATCTAAATGAAATGCTGCACAACAACAAAACCATGTCGGCGGAACAATTTGCGGACTGCCTGGCTCGTTCCCTGGAAAAAAGAGAACGGCTGCTAAAGCTCATGTCCATGAATCACTACGATATGGAAGCCAACAGCAGGATGGAAAATTTGGTTGCCTTTAAGACGGTCTATGGAAACTCCATGCGAACCGTCACCAGCTGCTTACAGAAGTTTTTCCCAAGGATGACGGCCGGCGATATCCAAGAATTTATTTATGCCTTTTTCCCCTTCCTGTTTGGCGTGTACCCATACACCGTGGTGACCGACAAGCAGAAAGAAGCTATGGAAAAAGCCAACGCAAATTATGTTTTTTTATCCATTTACGAAATCACAAAATCCATTGTCCGAAAGCTGTTGCAGGGCATGGAACAATAACTCGAGAGACATCCTACGCTATGCAAAATACATCGCATGGGAGCTTGTCTTAATTTGGATTGGCTTACCTTCTATCATAAGCAGAGTACAAATCAAACGCCGGGGTGATAGAAACCGGACCGTAATCTCTGTTTTCCCTGTTCGTTTGATGGGAATCACAGTTCCAAAAGAGAAAGCCTGCTGTCTACAGCAAACAGACAACAGGCTCTTTTCTGTTTTAAAAAGCGGATGAAACTCGTGGAAACCGGCGCTCCGAAAAATGGTGTACTGGTGGTGTTGAAAACTTCTTAAACGTCAAACAGTTTCAGCCGCCGGAACCCATTCCACAAGCCGTCGCAATCCACATGGTCGGTAACGAAATCCGCCACAGCGCAAATTTCCTCACCGCCGTTGCCCATGGCAACGCCGCATGCGCAGTGTTCCAGCATCGGGATGTCTACTTTCGCATCCCCAAAAGCGATGGTGTCTGCCAGGTCCATATGCAGATACGAAAGAAGGGCGTCAATGGCGCCTGCCTTTGAGATACCCGGAACGCCCAAATCGCCGAACAGGGCAATTTCCCCACTGCCGCCCCAAGTGCCTGCTTGCAGTTGAGGAAAGGCAGCGGCAGCTTCCAAATAGTCCTGATAACGGTGCAGCACAAAGCTGATTTTGCTCACATCTTCCCGATCAAGGTCGGCGTGATAGATCATATCCGGAAACACCTGTCGCACCGTCAGCACGCCGTCTTCCCCGTTTTTTTGACGGCCGTAACGGCGAATCGCTTCGGCAGCCCCGCTTTCAAAATCTTCGCTGGCATACAAACCGCTGCTGCACTCCAGATAAAAGGGCAGTCCCCGAACCCGCAGCCAATCCACCACGGCACGGCACTGTGTGCCGCTTAAAGTTTGGTGCAGAATCACTGTGCCGTGATCCTCCACATAACTGCCATTGCCGCCGATCATGCCGTCCAGTCCGATGTCCCACAGGAAAGGATATACCTCGGCGCGGCTGCGGCCGGTGCAAAGATAGACCCGGTGCCCGGCCGCCCGTGTTTGCCGCACCGCCTGTGCCGCCGAATCCGGCAATTTCCCTTGGTAGTCCACCAAGGTGCCGTCCACATCCAGAAAAATAATTTTTTGTTCCATCCAATCCCTCTTCCCCAAAAAACGCTTCCAAGCACAGGCCCCGCCTTTTTATAGGCGGGGATCTTACTACAAGAGTCAGTATAGCAAATCCCGCCCATGGAATCAATCCATACTGCGCAGGAATTTCCCCATTGGTTTTTCTGCAAAAGCTGAAAATTTCAGGCTGCTGCGGATGTTTCATCAGTCCCGCAACCCACTTGCCTTACAAAACCCATAATGCCCCAAAGCAAAACCTCCTGCCCCGGCAATGGCCGGGATAGGAGGCCGTTTTTTTTATTACAACAGAAGGAATTGGCGAATGATAGTTTATTGCAGCCGTCCTGCTGCGATCTGAGCTAAGCACATCACATCCAGCACATTCACTGAATGATCGCCGTTCAGATCCATGATTTCCTGAGTGACACCTTCCGCCGGAGTTGTTTTTCCAACCACAATCTGTGCCAGCGTCATCACATCCAGCACATCCACAATGCCGTCCCGGTTCACGTCTCCCGGAATGTTGGCGTCGGACAAGCCTTCTTCAAACACCGCCTGGATGACCACATCCTCATCCGGCATAATGAACCGGTTGTTTTGGATGGTCACCGTGCCGCTGAGCACCCGCCATTCTTTCAGGTAGTACCCTTGGTTGGGGGTAGCCGTCAAGGTAACCAGGGTGCCGCCGGGGACGGAGGAGGCGTCCGCACCGGCAGTGCCGCCTGAGGTGCTCTCCACCGTGACACTGCGCAGGGTGGGAGTGCCGTAGACCTCCAGCTCATAGATGGATGCGCCCACAAAAGGAGTGGCGCTGGAATAGGCGCTGCATCCGGTGATTTCCACCAGGACGTACCGTGCCACAGCCGAAGTGGAGATAGTGGACTGCTGTCCCGATTCGGTGTTATTGGTGCGGCTGTACAGCAAGGTGAATCCGTCGGGAATCTCCCCCCGGCCGGAAGGCGGCGCCGTCGTGGTGGACACATAGACATTGTAGTCATAGGTGCGCCCGCCCTTGGATTCCAACGCCAGGTCGATGCGGTTGAGCTGCACCCTGCCGCCCAGGTCCACACAAAGCCATTCGGGATAATAGGCGTCTTCTTCTCCATCGGGGCCGTTGTTGATGAATGCGGTCCAACGGGTGGAACCATCGCCATCCACAGCGCTGGCAGCGGTGGTAGAACTGCCGTCGGTGGCGGTTCCTTCCTCACTGCTGGCGCAGGCAGGGTGGTTGAGAGCCAGATTGGTGTTCAAATCCGGGTATTGGTCGGCGGTTTCGGGAGTACAGATGGTGTACACCGCCTCAATCTGGCCGCCGTTGAGGATGTCCACCGTGTTGCCTTCGTGAATCCAGCCGCTGCTCAGATTCACCCGGTAGGTGTAGTTGCCATCAAAGTTCAGATTGCCGGTGAAGGCTCCTTCCGCCAGGCCGCCGGTGGGGATTTCATCCACAATGATCCGGTGGTTGGCGTGGTCGATGGTGTAGGTGTCGGAGGTAAGGCTGTAGCCGTCCACCTCAATTTCATAGAGGGTGGCATACCCCGCCTGATTGCAGCCGGTGGCGGTGATGCGGAGATACCGCCCTTCCACCTGGTTCAAAGACTGGGTGATGCTGCCGGAAGCGGTATTATCCCGCCGGTCGATGACTTCGGTAAAGGTTTCTCCATCGGTGCTGACCTCAACATAATAGCGGTAGTACCGTGCGCCTTCCCGGCCGTCCCAATCCAGGGTCAAATCACCCAGTCGGTAGGTCTGCTCCAGGTCCACGGTAATGGACTGGGGATAGCTGCTGTTCACTGCGGTCCAGCGGGTGGTGCTGTTGCCATCCACTGCGTGTTCGGGCAGATTGCCTTCCTCAAAACTGGTAACTTCCACCGGCTTGCCGGAACAAAGGTTGGCAGAGACCAAAGCGTACACCGCCGTAGTCACCCCATCCTCCGCCGTGACCAGGATTTCCATGCCGGGCAGAATCAGGGCGCTGGAATCGGTGATTTCTTCTTCGCCGTCATACACCACATACACTGCGTTGTTTACGCCGGTCACCGCTTCCCGGAACTGGGCCAGGGTCATTTCCCCGTCCAGTACAATGGTGTGCTCCGCCGTGTCCACACCCAACACATCGGATTCCACTTCCGCACGGGTGGACAGGCTGCGGTTCCAGGTGCAGGAATCGGTGTAGGAGGCGCTGTCGCCCTGGTTGTGTCCCACAACCCGGACCTCAAAATCGCCGCTGGGCAGAGGTACATTTTCCAGCAGGAACACCCCGTTCCCCTGGGCTTCCATCTGCCCCATGCTCTCACCGCCTACAAACAGTTCTACTTCGTCGCAGTTGGAGTAGACCTTGATATAGGTCTGTGCGGTATCCCGCTCATCCCAACGGCGGCTGGTGATGTAGGCGAAGGGGTCATTCTGGTTCCAGTTTGCTTTATAGAGATAGAAGCTGTCCTTTTTAATGGAGCGGTCTGCCGTAATCAGGCCCTTATCGTTGAGGGCGGCTTGGCCGCCTTCATACCGGCTGTCCACCGCAAAGTCGAACATAGCCCAGTAGTACACGCCCCAAATTTCCGGATGGGTGTTGATGTATTCGATGGCTTCTTCGTTCATCAGGTTCTGGTATTCTTCCGGATGCCAGCTTCCGCCGGAAGACAGGTCGTTTTTGCCCAATTCCGGGTAGGCTTCGTGCTGGTTGACATTGGCTCCCCAGCCGTATTCCGAAATCCCCATGGGACGGCTGTCCAGGGCGGTTTTCCGATCCATCACCTCTTCAAAGGTGCCGTAGAAGTTGGCGTCCGGGTACCAGCCGGGATAGATGTTCCAGGCCACAATGTCGCTGCTCCAGCCGGTGTTGTTGGCGAAGTTCTCGCTGACCGAATCCGGATCGTTCTGGTCCATACCGTAGTCCCGGTTCAACGCCTGGGTGGTGTACCGGCCGGTGGGGTCCTCCTGCTTGGTGAGTTGGTCCAGATCATACAGAAGCTGTTTGGCTTTTGCCACCTGAGCGTTGGCCAAGGGGTCGGTGAGGCTGTTGCCGTTGCCGATCTCGTTTTCCAGTCCCCAGAACACCACCGAAGGGCGGTTGTACTGCTGACGGATCAGCTCAGTGAGCTGCTGTTCGGTGACCTGTTGAAAATCGGCGGCGGAACCGGGAATATTCACCAGAGGAATTTCGGTCCAAACAATGATGCCGTTTTCATCGCACAGGTCGTAGAAATAATCAGTGTGGGGGTAGTGGCACATCCGGACGGAGTTGACCCCCATTTCCATCATCAGTTCCATATCCTCCCGGTGCATCTCTTCGGTAAGGGCGCTGCCCACACCGGCACGGAAGGAGTGCCGGTTGACGCCGTGAAGGGGATATACTTCGCCGTTGAGCATAAAGCCCTGGCCGGAGTCCCCATCGGCAGAGGTGTCAATCCAGAAATACCGGAAACCGATTTTGTCGCTGACTTCATCCAGCAGGGTGTCCCCTTCCCGGATGGTGAGGGTGACAGTGTACTGATACCCCACGTTGGAGTTGTCTGCCCCTTGGGAATAGTCGATTCCTTCCCACAAGGTGGGATTTTCCACAGTGCAGTCCTCATCGAAGGTCACCGTTTCCCCTGCGGGAATGGTGATTTCCCGGGTAATGGGGGCGGGGGCGTTGTCCCCGGTGACGGTAGCGGTGACGGTGACCGTTTTCTCTTCTTCACTGTCGTTGACCAAGCCGGCCCGAATGTTAAACTGTCCCAAATCCTCCGGCCGGGTCTGGCTTCTCATATTGCCGGTGGTGAGGTACAGCCCGGAAGAGCCGTAATCCTCCAAATCCACATGGACGTCTTCCACCGCCAGCAGGTACACCCGCTTATAGATGCCGCCGTAGATGTTGAAGTCCCCGGAAATGGGGGCGATGGACTGGTCCACCCGGTTGTCCACCTGGACGTCCAGGGTGTTGGTCCCGGTTTGCACCAGGTCGGTGACGTCGTAACGGAAGGTGGTGTAGCCGCCCTTATGGGTGTCTCCGGCCCTCTGCCCGTTGACATAGACGTCCGCCTTGGTGTTTACCCCCAAAAATTCCAGATAAATCCGCTTACCCTGCATTTCTTGGGTGACGGTAAATTCTTTGTGGTACCAATAAACGGTGCGGTCGTAGTTTCCGCCGCCGTCGTCGGCGTCCACCGCATTCCAGGTGTGGGGAATGGTGACGCTCTGCCAGTTAGAACGATTAAAACCTCCTGAGGAAAGCCGTGTTCAAACAAATGGGAAACACCGTGCAAATAATGTAACCGCTTACAGGGATTATACGAAAAAACTTCGGTTCCGTCAACCATTTGTTCGAAAGTTCATGCCCAATCTGCCAAGGACGAAATGGTTATATTTGCAGTGCCGGATCAAAGGTGTCCTCTTCACAGTTGGTGTAATACGCAAAATTTGGATTGACTTTTTATGATAAATGAGTAAAATAAAAATCAAATTTAAAAGAACAGGCCTACCATCTGCGGCAAACAGACCACAGGCCCTTTGCGTCTCTGAAAAACGGATGGATGAATTTGGTGAAAAGCAGCGCTCCCAACATGGTGCAAATTAGGGTAGCAAACTGTTTTCTGGTTTTGACCTTGCATAAACCCTGGATTATTGGGCTTTCATGCAGGTTTGGTTCTACCCGTCGGAAAAACCATCTGCTTTTTCCCAATTCGATTTTTTAGTCCAGCTTCTGTGTTGGAGGTTTTAGGATGGGATTTCTAAATTCTTACAAACGGCTTGACAATCTGTGTCGGGATATGAACGGGATCGGAGTCACCGGTTACATCAAAGATATGGAGTGCTTTGCAAGAGGCACTTATTTCGTGCCTGGCTGGAAAGAGGACTATTTTCAGCTCAAACAATACCGGCATATCCGCAACCGAATTGCCCACGAAAACGACATCAATGAAAACGATCTATGCTCAGCCGAGGATGCTGCTTGGCTGGAAACCTTTTATCAACGCATTTTAACACAAAACGATCCCCTTGCCCTCTATTATAAATATAAAACAACAAAACAACGTACTTCCAATGTCACTTCTCCATCGGAGCAGCAGCCAAGCGGCTCTGATTTGCCCACCGGCAAGCACAAACAAATTCCCATTGGCTGTGCAACATTGATACTGTCGACAATAGCAATCGTTGCAGGAATCATATTCTATTCTTTATAAAAAACCGAAGCATCCGGTTGGATCGCTTCGGTTTCATGCTGATTTGATATTCTGTTATTCCTCCGAGGAAGATTCTTCCGAAGAAGAACCGGTTTCCGGCGGCTGTTCAAATTCCTTTTTCAGCCGGGAACCGCACTGATTGCAGTACACGCTGTCCATGGGGTTGCGGCTGCCGCAGACAGGGCATACCGCCATCTTTTTCAGCGCAGCAATCTGCCCTTGCAGCTTTTTTTGCAGTTTCAAGTTCTCGGTAATGTCTTGGCAGAGGTTGTCAATCAGATCCAGGTCCTCGTAATCCTTTTCCTTCATGCTGTACACGCTGCTGCCCAGCTTTTGATACAGCGCCCGCAGACGGCCCTGCTGTTTGGAAAGCTCCAATCTCAATTTGGAAACTTCCACCACTTCGCCTGTTTTGGCAACCGCTTTATCGGCAAAATCCTTGGCAACGTCCTTAATTTCATCCAGTCCCATGGGTAAGACTCCTTTCGGGATAAATTCTGGTTACATTATAACCAGATTTTTTCTAAGATTCAATGGGTATTTTATGAACACTTGTAGACCCTCATTCCCCTTGTTGGTAGAACCGGTCGATTTCCTTTTTCCGTTCCATCAATTCCTCAAACCAGGTCACATATTCAAAGGGGTACTTATGGTTAAAAATCCGGGTGACCTTCTTTTCTCCGGGACGGATGAGTTTGGTCACCCCACCCCCGCCGGCAGCCAGCACCGAATGCACCTCGTCCATCATGTAAATGTTGTAGGCGCAGATCATACCGGGCTTGGCGTAGCCCACGTTTTCCAAATTTTCCAGGGTGTTTTTCTGGCGGTAAAGGTAATAGGGCAGATAACCTGCCTGTGTCAGGGCGTCGTAGGCATACTCCACCATCTCCCCCACCTGCATCTGTCCACGGGACAGCGCAAACTGCTGCTGGGCAAACAAATCGGCGCTGCGCTTGATGGTCAGGGTGTGGACGGTGATGTTGCCGGGGTCCAGGGCAATGGCGGTGTCTAAAGAATGGCGGAAAGATTCCAGGGTGTCCCCCGGCAGTCCGGCGATGAAATCCATGTTCACCACCTCAAACCCCGCTTCTTTTGCCATCCGGAAGGCTTCCACAGCCTGGGCGGCGGTGTGGGGGCGCTGGGAAAGGGCCAGCACCTCATCATTAAAGCTCTGGGGATTCACCGAAACCCGGTTCACCCCGTGGGTACGCATCACCGCCAGTTTTTGAGGGGTAATGGTGTCCGGGCGGCCGGCTTCCACGGTAAATTCCTCCAGCTCCCGCACCGGGAAGCACTCTTCCACACAGGTCAGCAGCTTGTCCAGCTGGGGTGCGGTCAGGGTGGTGGGGGTGCCCCCGCCGATGTAGACGGTGTGGAGATGAAGGTGGTTGTTCTCGATCTTATCCCGCAGCAGCCGGATCTCCACCAGCAGCTTTTCCAGATACTCCGCCAGCAGCGCCTTGGATTTGGCCCCGGCGGTGGAGTGGCTGACAAAGGAGCAGTACCGGCACCGGCTGGGACAGAAGGGAATGGCAATGTAGACGCTGACGCTTTCCCGGCGGTTTTTGGCCAGAATGGGGCGCTGCTGCTCCACAATGGTGCGGCAGAGGGCGATTTTCTTTTCCCCGGCGTGGAACCGGGTGCGGAAATACTCCTCCGCCTGCTCCATGGTGTCCCCCGCCGCCAGCCGCTTTTCCATGGTCTTTACCGGGCGAATGCCGGTGGACATCCCCCACTGGGGGGTGATGCCGGTAAACTCCACCAGAGTGTCGTACAGCAGTTCCGCCAGAAGATGCTCCGTTTCCTTATCGTCCAGGGATACGTCCACCAGCCGGTCCCGGCTTAGGGTTTTCTCCCGGATGTTCAGGGAAACGGTGAGCCGGTTCTGCTGACCGGCCGGTTCCAGTTTGGTGTAGACGTACTCCCCTTCCGGAATCCGGTCCTCATAGCAGAATTGGAACCGGACAAAGGGGAGAAAGATTTTGGCCGTGGCTTCGGTTTCGTATTTATAGGTGTGCCCCGCCAGCACCAGGGTGATTTCAAAGTGGTGGAAGGCGGGGGTTTGTATGGGTTCAGAAGAAGTCGTCATAGCTGATCCTTCCCAGATAGGGATTGGTTTTTCGTTCGTAGTCCAATGTGGTTTCTTCCTCGTGGCCGGGAAGCACCCGATAGTTTCCTTCCAGGTCCGCCAGTTTATGGAGGGACTGGACAATCCGAGCGTGGCTGCCGCCGTAAAAATCGGTGCGGCCGCAGCTTCCGGCAAAGAGGGTGTCCCCGCTAAACATGGTGTCCCCGCAGAGGTAGACGCAGCTTCCCTTGGTGTGGCCGGGGGTATGGATGCAGTGGAAGGTAAGCTCGTCCTGGGTCACGTCATCCCCGTCCTCCAAAGAGATGGCGGAGATGGGGCGAAATTCCCCGAAGGGCTGATGGAAGACGTAAAACTTGGTGGGATCGGTAATCAATTCCTGGTCTTCCTTATGGATATACACCTGCGCCCCAGTGGCATCTACCAGATCGTTCACCGCCATGGCATGGTCGAAGTGGCCGTGGGTCAAAAGGATTTTTTGCAGGGTCCAGCCCTTTTCCTCCAAGAGAGAAAGGATCTTCTGGGCGTTGTCCCCGGGGTCGATGATCACAGCGTTTTTCTGCTCAGTACCCACCAGGTAGCAGTTGGTCTGAATCATGCCCAGTTTCGTGGCTAAAATCTCCATACATCAAACTCCTTCCACCCGGCTGTCCATCATCAGGGTTACCGGGCCGTCGTTGACAAGGTGCAGCTTCATATCCGCCCCAAACTCCCCGGTTTGGACGCTTTGGATCTCATACTGACCCAGCTGCTCAATGAAGTATTCATACAAAGGGACGGCCTGTTCCGGCCGGGCGGAGCGGATAAAGCTGGGACGGCGGCCGCTTCGCCAGTCCCCTCCCAGGGTGAAGTTGCTCACTACCAGAGCGCTTCCCCCTACCTGCTCCAAAGACAGGTTCATTTTTCCTGCATCGTCGGTAAAAATCCGCATCTGGGCAATCTTTTTGGCCAGCAGATCGGCGTCCTTCTGGGTATCCCCTTCCATGACTCCCAGCAAAACCACAATGCCCTGGCCGATGGAACGGGTGTCCTTCCCCAGAACTTCCACCGAAGCCGATTCCGCTCTTTGTATCACAGCCCGCATCGCTGTTCCTCCTAGTTCTTACTTTCCGCTGCGCTCCACCGAGATCACGCTCTGCACCTTACTCAGCTTCTGCATGATCCGCTTTAAGTGCTCCACCCCCTGGATGGAGATGGTGACCACCAAAATGGCGTTGCCGTTTTTCAGCTGCCGGGCGCTGCATTCCCGCAGAGGCACCCGCATTCCCGCCAGCGCCAAGGTCACGTCCGCCAACAGGCCGTCCCGGTCCCGGGCCACAATATCCAGGGTGCAGCGGTAATCCTTGATCACGTCCCCAGTCCAATGGACGGTGACCCAGCGGTCCTGTTGCTCCGGGTCGTTGAGGGAGTTCTGCACATTGGGGCAGTCCCGCTTATGGATGCTCACCCCGTGGCCCCGGGTGACGAAACCAACGATGTCGTCCCCCGGAAGGGGGTTGCAGCACTGGGAAAACCGCACCAGGCAGTTTTGGATTCCCTCCACCACCACGTCCCCGCCGGGACCGGGCTGGGTGGCGGGCTGACCGGCGGCGCGCTGGGCGTCTTCCTTCTCTTTTTCCTTCACCGCCCGGACGTAGTTTTCCTTAATCCGGGGCATGATCTTGCTGAGGACAATGCCCCCGTAGCCAATGGCGGCGTAAAGGTCGTCTTCGTTGTCAAAATGGTAGCGCTGGATAAGATACTGAATCAGTTCGCTGTGGTACTCCTTGTCCGGGCGGATATAATTGCGCTTCAGCTCCCGGTCCAGCTCCAGTTTGCCTTCCACAATATTTTCTTCCCGGCGCTCCCGCTTAAACCACTGGCGGATCTTGCTTCGGGCTTCCCCGGTTTTGGCGATTTGCAGCCAGCTCCGGCTGGGGCCGTGGGTGATGGACTTGGTGGTGAGGATTTCGATAATCTGCCCGGTTTGAATCTTATAATCCAGGGGCACCATCCGCCCGTCCACCTTGGCGCCAATCATTTTATTGCCCACGGCGCTGTGAATGGAGTAGGCAAAGTCGATGACGGTGGACCCGGCGGGGAGACATTTCACATCCCCCTTAGGGGTAAAGGCGTAGATTTCCTCCGGGGCCAGGTCGGTTTTAATGGCTTTGACAATCTCGTCTTTGTCCCCATCCTGCTGGGCCTCGATAATCTGCCGAATCCAGGCCAGCCGGTCCTCCCACTTTTTGTCCCGGCCCTGGATGCCTTCCTTATACTTCCAGTGAGCCGCAATGCCGTATTCGGCGGTGTAGTGCATCTCCCAGGTACGGATTTGGATTTCAAAGGGGATGCCCTCCTTCCCCAGCACCGTGGTGTGGAGGGATTGGTACAGGTTGGGTTTGGGGGTGGAGATATAGTCCTTGAACCGATTGGGGATGGGGGTGAACATCTCGTGCATCAGTCCCAGCACGCTGTAACAGTCCGCCACCGTATCCACAATCACCCGGACGGCGTAGACGTCGTACACCTCATCAAAGCTCCGCCCGGCAATGAACACCTTCCGGTAGATGCCGTACAACGACTTGATCCGCCCAAAAATCTGGGCGTTGATGTGGTTTTCCTCCAGCCGCTGGTGAATCCGCTCCTTGATGGATTCCAGCAGGGCGTTTCGCCCGTCGGTTTTCATGGCCAGGGTGGAGTCGATTTCCTGGCAGGCCACCGGGTCCAGATACCGGATGGCCAAATCTTCCAGCTCCTCCTTCACCGCCTGCATTCCCAGCCGGTTGGCGATGGGGGCGTAAATCTCCATGGTTTCCAGGGATTTTTCCAGCTGTTTTTCCGGGCGCATATATTGCAGGGTGCGCATATTGTGCAACCGGTCCGCCAGCTTGATAATCACCACCCGGATGTCCTGGTTCATGGCCAGCAGCATCTTCCGGACGTTTTCCGCCTGCTGCTCTTCCTTGGTGGTCAGGGGCACCTTGCCCAATTTGGTGACCCCGTCCACCAGCAGGGAAATCTCCTTGCCAAACCGCTCCTGCAGCTCGGTGAGGGTCACCGGGGTGTCCTCCACCACATCGTGGAGCAGAGCGGCGCAGATACATTCGCTGTCCATCCCCATATCCGCCAAAATGTAGCTGACATTCACCGGATGGATGATGTAGGGCTCGCCGCTGACCCGCTTTTGGTTTTCATGGGCTTCCCAGGCCAGATCGTAGGCTTTGGAGATCAAATCCATATTGTAGGGCCGGCCGTATTGTTTTAATCGTTTCAGCAGCTGGTTCCACAGCTTTTGGCGCATGGCGCTGGTTGGTTTTTGGTCACTCATTTCCGGTATCCCCCTTTCCCATCTTTCTTAGCCGCAGTGCGGAAGGCATTTGCATCAGGTCTACCTTTTCTCCGCCCTGCCGAAGCTGATACCCTCCTTCCGGCGCCGGACGGATCAGCTGGGCTTCTTCCATCATGTCCAGGCAGATGCGAAAGGAGAAATAATTGATCTTGTCGTATAAAAAACAGTATAACTGTTCCGGAGAACAACTGGGTTTCTTTTGCAGCAACCGGTATACCAGCACCGCCTGCTGTCGGGTGGGGACGGCTTTTTGTGCCACCCCGGAGGGAAGCTCCTCCCCGCAGAAAAACCGGAAGTAATAGTTCCAGCCGTTGAGCAGCAGGGTCTGCTTCAGGCCGCTGGGACGCAGCTCCAAAACCTGCACCGACAGATACTGCCTTCCCCGGAACTCACGCAGGCTGATCTGGGCCGCCAAATCCAGTTCCTGCCCCGGCTGCACAAAGGACTGCTGGGGCGTGATGCGAAACTGCACGGCGGTAAAGCGAGTACCCATCCAATCCATTCGGTAGCGGGTGTGTTTCCCCTCCCCGATGGACTCCACCGCAGCTGCCTTCACCTTGGGCAGCAAAAATACCGGAACCGGGTTGGCTTCCCCAAAAGGCTCCAGGGCAGACAGCTTTTCTATCTGCTCCACCGTCAAGTCCTGGGGAGACAGGACCCCGTCCAGCCAAAGTTCCGGCTGGGCCAGGGGCTGTCCGGCGGCGTATTCCTCCACCTGACGAAAAAAGGCCTCCAGGTTCTCTTCCCTAATGGTAAAACCGGCGGCCTGCCGGTGCCCTCCGTACCGCAGCAGCAAGGAATCGCAGGCAAGCAGGCACTGATAGAGGTGAAACTCCCCCACACTCCGAGCTGAGCCGGTGTACACCTCGTCCCGGCCGCTGAGCAGCATCACCGGCCGGCCGTACTCCTCACAGAGCCGGGCGGCGGCAATGCCGATAATGCCGGGGTGCCAGCCCTCTTTGGAAAAGCAGAGCACCCGGCGGCGCAGCAGGGAAGAATCCGCCGCAATCATCTCTTTCACATCAGCCAGCATTTCTTCTTCTTGCTGGCGGCGCCGGCGGTTGCAGTCCTCCAGCACAGCAGCCAAGGACTCCGCTTCCTCCGGGTCCTCGGTGGTGAGCAGGTCCAGGGCCGGTTCCGGCTGGGCCATCCGTCCGGCGGCGTTGATCCGGGGACCCAGGCCAAAGGCCACCTGCTGAGCGGTAAGGGGGGACTGGGTGGAAATCCCGGCGGTTTGCAGCAAAGCCGCCAAACCGGGACGCTGTCCCTGCTGGATCAGCGGCAGGCCCCGCTGCACCAAAGCCCGGTTACTGTCCACTAACGGCACCACATCGCTGATGGTACCCAGGGCGGCCAGGTCCGCATACTGATCTAAAATAAACTCCACATCCCCGTCTTCCAGGGCAGCAGCCAGCATCAGCGCCAATCCCGCCCCGCAAAAGGGAGTGCAGTCCGGCTCCAAGTGAGGGTCGATCACCGCCAAGGCGTTGGGCAGTTTTGTCCCAGGTACATGGTGGTCGGTGACGATGACCTCCATGCCTAATTCCTTTGCGTAATCCACCTCATCCAAGGCAGAAATGCCGTTGTCCACGGTAATCAACAGGGTGACCCCCTGCTCCCGGCAGCGGTCCAGGGCGGAGCGGTTCAGGCCGTAGCCCTCTCCCTGCCGGTGGGGCAGCACCGAAATCACCCGGCCGCCCAAAGTCTGAAGATAATCGGTGAGCAAAGCAGTGGCAGTGACGCCGTCGCAGTCGTAATCCCCGTAAACGGCAATCTGTTCTTCCTCTTCCAACGCTTTTCGGATGCGTGTCACGGCCACGTCCATTCCTTGAAAGGACAGCGGGTCTTCCAGCACTTCCGATTCCGCCTGGAAAAACTGTTCTACCTGTCCCGGCCGGGCATAGCCCCGCCCTGTCAAAAGCCGGGCTAAAAAAAGAGGGAGAGAACACTGGGCCGCCAGTTCCTCTGTCTGCTGCCGCTCTACCGGCCGCAGCCGCCAGCGGGAAAATGCCATTTCACATTCCTCTTTTCTCACCAAAGTTACAAAAGGGCCCGCTTCCCAACAAAGAAGAGGACCTTACAAAAAGTCTTATTTTACATTATATCACAAGAAATAGATGGTTGCAAGATTTTAAAGGCGGGCATGCCTAGGCACGCCAAAACCGATTTCCTCCAAACCGGTCCCAGACAAACCCGTTGCCGAGTTTCCAGCGTTCCCATTCCATCCGGGCTTCTATTGTTCTTTAGCTGGATATGGGGCGGCAAAACATCCGGCAGGTGATTTCCGGGCAATTTTCATCCAGATGGAAGATAATTTTAATTTTTCTTTCAAATTCTGACTTGTTTGAAAAAGTTCTTGACAAAGGCCGGTTTATGCAGTAAAATAAGTCTTGCGTTCTTGAGAGAAAACAAGAACACACCGTCGGGGTGTAGCGCAGGTGGTAGCGTGCTTGAATGGGGTTCAAGAGGTCGCGAGTTCGAGTCCCGCCACTCCGACCAGATGTAATCCGTCACTGGAGTAATCTGGTGACGGATTTTTTTGTTTGCAAAAGCGCATTGTAGCACCTCAAGACAATATTGATGTTCCTGTTGCATATCCATAATAACCACTTCTGATACCTCAAAGAACCAGCACATTCCATAGATTGAATATTTGTCCTTGTGCGGATGGATTACCTTTTTGCCCCCTGCCCCGAAATATAAAAATTCTTTTGGAGAAAAACAACCAATTTTCGGTTTTCTGTTTTCCCTTTCCCATGGGACACCGAAATGGTGCTTTTCTCCAATTTTTTCTAAAAACCTTCCTTTCTCTTGTGCTTTTCTCCAGTTTTTGGTATAATCAATCGCAGAAGGGCTGCAAAACCCACCCCGCCGCTTCGAAAAAACGGCGAAATTTTCTGTCTTCCCGCTGCCCTTCCACTACATTTGCAACTGGAGGTAACGCCATGAGTCATACCGTACATCGAAAAGGGTCGGCAGCCCTATCCGTTTTTCTGGGGCTGCTGCTCACCCTCTCCACCCTGCTGCTGACCCTGTCCCTCTTCCTCTCCGCCTTGGGAGGAGCAGGTGCACCGTTGGCGGACATGGGGCTGGCCGGATTTTGGTCTTCCTGGGTGCCGCCGGTACTCAGCGGCCTGCTGGTACTAGTTTTTGCGGTGCTGTTGATTTTATGGCACCGCCATTGGATTCGGCGGTTCTTTTTGAATCTGGGGATCTCTTTTTTGGCTGTGGGCATCCTTAGCGCTGGAACCGGTATTGTAGTTCCATGGATTCGGCAGCAGCTTCCCCCAGGCTGGCAGAACGCACTGGTAAACACTTGGGAGATTTTCCAAGGCTATTTCCTGGTTTGGGCGGTGCTTTTGCTGGCCCTGGGAGCAGGTTGTTTGTCGGGATACTTTTGCGTGAGAGCAGGAAAAGGAGGCCGCAATGAAAAAGGCGTTTAAAATCATCGGAATCGTACTGGCCACCCTGGTAGTATTGTTCGCCCTGTTTTTAGCGGCTTGGGTTTTTATCATCTTCCCCAATGTGGTGGCCACCACCGACAACAGCATCGCAGAAGCCGAACCCGGCCTGGAAGAACTGGCGGGGGAATCGGAGCGCATTGACATGAACACCTCCAACGGCATGGTGTACGTCAACAACGAAGTGGTGGTCTTTGTGCGCACCAACGCTTCCCAGGAACGGGTGGACGAATTTTTTACCTCCTACGATGCGGAAATCGACGACACCATGGCAGACATTCGGGTATACAAAATGATTTTCCCGGAGGCCATGACCTACGAGGAACTGGAATCCCTGGTGCAGGAAATCCAGTCCGACTCGGTGGTGGAGCAGGCTTACCTGAACACCGTCAGCCAATTTGAGGAAGATGCCGCAGAAGGGGAAACCACAGAAGAAGACGACTTCGACTATAAGGACCCGGTGTACCCCAACGACACCTGGAACAACAATTCCTGGAACCTGGACGCCCCCAGCGGGGAAAACTGGGGCATGGAAGCCATCAACGCCCCCGGCGCCTGGGGGTATCTGGACCAGCTGGAAACGGTGCGGGTGGGGCTCATTGACAACATGCCCAACACTGGCCACGAAGATTTAACCTTTGCCAACACCAGCTGTTTATTTATCGACGAGGACACCGGGAAAACCAACGTCAATGCCTACACCCTCAGCGCCCAAGACCACGGCACCCATGTGGCGGGGATTATGAATGCCCGATGGGACAACGGCACCGGCGTTTCCGGGGTCATGGGCGGCAAGGGGGAGCTGTATTACAGCGCAGTGTATTACGACAATGGCGGGAGCATTTCCTCCCGGTACGCCACCGCTTACAGCTATCTTCTGGCCCTGAAAACCCTCATCGACCAGGATGTACAGGTCATCAACATCAGCCAGAACACCAGCCGTCTCATCGGGTTTGCCGCCAGCCACGGTAACCAGAATGCCATTGACTATCTCACCCAGCAAGCCCAGCTGACCCAACGGGGGCTGTCCCGGATTATCGCCGCCAGACAGGCAGCGGGGAAATCCGATTTCGTCATTGTCGTGGCGGCGGGCAACAGCAACAGCACCTACTACTACCGGGACGAAAACGCCACCTACGGCTACCGGGAAGAAATGAGCTGGTGGGAGCAGATTAAATACATCTTCGGCTGGCGGGGGGAAATCGGCGATTCCCTGGCGCTGTACAATAATTTCCTCAATCTTATGGACCAGGAAGAGGTGTTGGACCGGGTCATTGTGGTGGGAGCCATCGGGATTGACGGGGACAACACCACCTCCAGCCAAACCCGGTACAGTTATGCCTACTACTCCAATGTAGGGGACCGGGTAGACGTGGCGGCGCCGGGGGGGACGGAAGTCCAGTCGGTGTACAGCTGCACTGCCGGCGGCTACGGCGGCTTAAACGGCACCTCCATGGCCGCCCCCCATGTATCCGGGGTGGCGGGGCTGATTTTTGCTGCCAACTCCTCCCTTACCGGACCCCAGGTGAAGGAGATTCTCCTAGCATCCACCACCGGGCGCTTTTACTACACCGGCGGATACTGCGGGCTGGTCAATGCGAAAACGGCGGTGGAGACGGCGCTGAAAACCCAGGACACTTCGGTCAACCGGGTGCTGGGCACCGGCGCAGACGGGCTGGACGTCTGCTTTGTGGTGGACACCACCGGCTCCATGGGAGACGACATCGACAACGCCAAGGAAAACATGACCGACATTCTGGACAACCTGGCGGAAAAGACCTCCAACTACCAGGTGGCCCTGATTGATTACCGGGACTTCTCGGATCGCTCCGGGGATTCCGACGACTATCCCTATGAAGTACAGCTACAGTTCACCGACAACCAGCAGGACATTTTAGACGCCATCAACGACCTGGGATTAGGCAGCGGCGGAGACACGGAAGAAACGGTTTATTCCGCCCTGATGGCGGCAGTGGGGCTGGACTGGAGAAGCGATTCCAAAAAGGTGATTATCCTGCTGGGAGACGCCCCGCCCCTGGACCCGGAGCCCAACACTGATTACACCTACGAAGACGTGCTGCTGGCGCTGTTCAACGCCGACATCAACATTGATTACGAAAACTCCGATGAGCGGGTAGCGGACGCTTTGGATTACAGTTTGATCAACGTGTACTCCATCGGCACCAGCGCCAGCGACGATGCGGAAGACTTTTTCCAGCAGATTTCAGAAGAAACCGACGGCAGCTATGTAGGAGTGGACGACGCTTCCCAGGTAGCGGACGCCATTATGGATTCCATTGAGCAGATTGAAGTCACCGCTTTGGTGGACGCCCAGGCTGACTTCGGCGACGCTTTGGGAAACCAGTCCGTTGACCTGTACCGCGGCGAGGACTACCTCTTCACCTTTGAAACCGATGCCCAGGGACAGTTTACCCTGGACTCCATGCCGGAAGGGGAATACCGCTGGGTCAGCCACGACCTAAACGGCAACGGCACCCTGCAAATCCAGTCGGAGCAGCAGCGGGCACTGGTGCAGACCACCCAGAGCTACTGGTGGTTTACCCCCATTGTCCGGTCCTGGCAGCAGCAGGGATGGCTTATCGGCATTTTGCTGGTGGTCTATCTGGCGGTCTGCATCCTCCTTCCCCTATCCATCCGGCGAGGACGGATTCGGAAGATGCAAAAGCAGCGCATACAGCAGCTCAGCGCAGAAGCTCCGATACCGACTCCAACCTCCTACACACCGCCACCGGCACCGATGCAGGCATCTCCTCCTACTTCTTCGGCACCGGTACAGGCGCCTCCTCCCACTCCCTCGGCTCCGGCTTCGGTGCAGGCGCCTCCTCCCACTCCCTCGGCTCCGGCTTCGGTGCAGGCGCCCCCTCCCTCTCCCTCGGCTCCGGCTTCGGTGCAGGCGCCGCCCCCCTCTCCTGCAAATCAAGCGCCGGTTTCCGCTCCGGCTCCCACCCCATCTCCTCAATTCTGCCCCTACTGCGGCAAACGATGCCAGGAAGGGGACCGATTCTGCGAATTCTGCGGAGCGGATCTGACAGAGGAATAAGCCGGAAAAGCAGGCCGGAAGAGCCCTATCCTTCCCCCATTTAGATTCTTACATTTTTCACAACAACCCGCAAAATACGCTTTCAAAAACTGTATCTTTTTGCTTCATCGGATGTTTCCCATCCTTTTCACCTGCCGTTTGTTCGGCAAATCAGCACAAATATCCTATCCATGTTCCGGTTCTGTTTTGTGCTGTTCCTCTAAAAATCAAAAAAGCCGCCTCTTCCCTACTTCATTTGCCCGGGAGAGGCGGCTTCGCTATACTAAAGTCAAGATATTTCACACAAACGGAGGCAGTGATCATGGATTTACAGCGTTTTGAACGGAACAAGCAGTTGGCACAGTCTTTGAAGGGCGGGGTCATTATGGACGTCACCAACCCGGAGCAGGCCAAAATCGCCGAAGCGGCGGGGGCCGTAGCGGTCATGGCTTTGGAGCGGGTACCCAGCGACATCCGCAAGCAGGGCGGTGTGGCTCGAATGAGCGACCCCAAGATGATTAAAGGCATCCAAGAAGCGGTGTCCATCCCGGTGATGGCCAAAGCCCGGATCGGCCACATTGCGGAAGCCCAGATTCTGGAAGCGCTGGGCATCGACTACATTGACGAAAGCGAAGTGCTCACCCCGGCAGACGACGCCTACCACCTGAACAAGTTTGACTTCAAGGTGCCTTTTGTCTGCGGCGCACGGAACATCGGGGAGGCCCTGCGGCGGATCGGCGAAGGCGCTTCCATGATCCGTACCAAAGGCGAAGCGGGCACCGGCAACGTGGTGGAAGCGGTGCGGCATATGCGCACCGTCATGGCGGACATCCGCCGTTTGCAGAATATGCCCGCCGAAGAGCTGATGACCTTTGCCAAAGACAACGGCGCTCCCTATGATTTGGTGGTGGAAGTGGCCAAAACCGGGAAACTGCCGGTGGTGAACTTTGCCGCCGGGGGCATCGCCACCCCTGCCGACGCCGCCTTGATGATGCAGCTGGGCAGCGAAGGCATCTTTGTGGGCAGCGGCATCTTCAAGTCCTCCAACCCGGAAAAGATGGCCCGGGCCATTGTCAAAGCCACCGCCTACTACAACGACCCGGATGTGCTGGCCGAAGTCAGCGAAGGATTGGGAGAAGCCATGCGTGGCATTGAGCTTTCCGAAATTGCCCCGGAAGACCGGATGGCCCAGCGGGGCTGGTAACCCAAAGGCCGGACGTCATGGCCAAGCGGCATTTTAAGCCCAATCCGGCCAACCGTCTAAATTGGACCGCAAAACAAGCAAGACACATCAGACCCATTGAAAGGACGATTCCTGTACATGAAACCCGTGACCATCGGCGTACTGTCCTACCAAGGCACCGTGATTGAACACATCAAAGCCCTCTCTCAGCTGGAAGGGGTGACCCCCATGGAGGTCAAAACCCTCCCTGCCCTCCAGGAAGTGGACGGGCTGATTCTGCCCGGGGGAGAAAGCACCACCATCGCCAAGCTGCTGAACATCTTCGGCCTGATGGAGCCGCTGCGGCAGCGGATTTTGGATGGAATGCCGGTATGGGGCACCTGCGCCGGGGAGATTCTGCTGGCCGGGGAAATCCTTGGGGAACAGCCCCATCTTGGGGTGATGGACTTTGCGGTGCGGCGCAACGCCTACGGCCGCCAGATCGACAGCTTCACCCAGTACGCCCCCATCCAGGGCATCAGCGAAACCCCGGTGGAGCTGGTGTTTATCCGGGCGCCCTGGATTGAATCAGTGGGAGAAAAGGCCCAGGTGATCTGCCGGGTCAACGGCCATGCGGTGGCCGCCAGGCAGGACAATATGCTGGCTACCAGCTTCCACCCGGAATTTACCCGGGACCTGACGGTGCACCGCTGGTTTGCCCGGCAGGTGGAACAGCACAAGTACCAATAACATCCTATACAAAAGCAAACTCCTCACAGCCACACCCGTTGGGCAGCTGTGGGGAGTTTTTTCGGATGGAAGCGGTTAGTCGGGAGCAGAATAGAAGCCAGCCCGGCATCTGTTACGGCGGCACAGAAAGCGCAGGCAGTTAAGACAGCCAAACAGACAAAAGAAAACCCCGCCGGCTGCCATGTTGCAGCCCATGCGGGGTTTTGGATTTGGTTACAGGCTTCTGGCTACTTCATAAGCATCCCAGATGGCGCCGCGAATATTGCGGACCTGTCTGGAATCGCCCAAGTTGTAGATTTCAGCATAATCGTATTTCAGTTCATCAAACAGGGAGTGGGTGGAGCGGTAACCGATGGAGAGCACCACCTGGTCGCCGGACAGGGTCTTTACTTCCCCGTCCTTTTCATAGGTCAAACCATCGGGGGCAATGGCAGTGACTTTGGCCCCTGCCACAATCTCCACCTGATTGAAGGTCAGCAGGTCCCGGAGCATCCATTCGTTCATAGGCGGCATGGGAGAACCGGATTTCAGAATATCCGGCAGGGCTTCCACAAGGGTCACCTTCTTGCCGTTCTGAGCCAGGTGCAGGGACAATTCGCACCCAACCAGGCCGCCGCCGATGACGATGATGTTGTCCTTGGCTTCCACGTTGCCCAGCATCACGTCCTGGGCCAGCACGGCGTTGTCCACCCCGTCGATCTTGGGAATCACCGGGGTGCTGCCTTCCGCCATCAGCACGGTGTCCGGGTGCAAGGCGGCAACGGATTCCTTGGTGGCTTTTGTGTTCAGCTTCACATCCACACCCAGGCGGCTTAACTCTTCGCTGTACCAAGCCACCAAATCCCGATCGTCTTCCTTAAACTTGGGTACACCGGCAATCACCAATGCGCCGCCCAGCTGGCCCTTGGCTTCCAGCAAGGTCACGTCGTGGCCCCGGAGAGCGGAAACACGGGCCGCTTCCAAACCGGCAGGGCCGCCGCCGATAACCACCACTTTTTTCTTCTGCTCCGCTTTGCGGATACCCACCGTATCTTCCCGGCCGCATTCCGGGTTCACGGCGCAGCTGCCCAAACCGGATTGGAGCAGACGGCCGAAACATCCATCATGGCAGCCCAGGCAGGGACGAATCTGTTCGGGGTGGCCAGAACGGACCTTATTGCAGTAATCCGGGTCGGAGAGCAGGGGACGGCCCAGTCCCACGCCGTCGATGAGGTGGGAATTCACCGCCTCCACCGCCATCTGGATGTTGTCCATCCGTCCGGCTACCAGCACCGGCTTGGTGAAGCAGTCCCGCACCTCTTTCACCAGGGACAAATACATACCCTTACCGAAATACATGGGGGGATGAGCCCAGTACCAGGAGTCGTAGGTGCCGGCGTCGCAGTCAAAGGCATCGTAGCCTGCTTCTTCCAAAATCGGGATGGCTTCCCTGGCTTCCCCGATGTCCCGGCCCAGTTCCTGGAAGGATTCTCCCGGCACCGCACCCTGGCGCAGAGCCTTGATGTAGCTCTTAATGGAGAAGCGCAGCACCACCGGGAAGTCCGCACCGCAGGTCTTTTTGATTTCCTGGACGATTTCACAGGCGAATCGCAGCCGTCCCCGGAGGTCGCCGCCGTATTTGTCGGTGCGCTTATTGAACAGGGTCATGGTAAAGCAGTCCAGCAGATAGCCTTCATGGACTGCGTGAATCTCAATGCCGTCAAAGCCGCTGCTTTTGGCAATGAGGGCGGCTTGTCCAAAGGCTTTCACAATGGCTTCAATCTCTTCGGTTTTCAGCTCCCGACAGATCACATTGGGCAGCCAGCGGTTGGAAATTTCGGTGGGAGCTACCATGTCCTTGGGAGCCACAAAGTTGGGCAGCGCGCTCCGGCCCAAACCGGCGGTGAGCTGCAGGAACACCTTGGTGCCGAAAGCGTGACAGCGGTCGGTGAGTTCCTTGGCCTGGTGCTCATACTTGATGGGCAGCTTGGTGGGACATGGGAAGGAACAGGGGGCGTGGGGCTCCACCGTATTTTCCACCCAGTTGGCACCGGTGATAATCAGGCCAACCCCGCCTTTAGCACGGGCCACATAGTAATCGGTGCTTTGGGTGGTGTAGCTGTTGTCTTCGTCTGTTTGAACGATGGTAGCCATGGGCGCCATGAAGAACTTATTCTTCACTTCCACGGAACCGATTTTCATAGGCTCAAACAGAATTTTGTAGTTTGTATCCATAGTTGGACTCCTTTCTATAAATTTTCTAACCTCATGATAGCACTATCCACAAAAAAGCGCAAGATAGAAAAATATTTTAGGTAAAACAGCTGATGCTTCTTCCCTTTCCGTCCCGTTTCTCCGGCAAATCCTTTTCCCGCATACAACCATTTGACAAAGCAAGAACCCGGTGCCGCAGGGAAATTCCTTCCGGCAAATGGGGTTGGGGCGGATGACCCAGCCCTCTGTTCAGCGAATCTCAACAGCCCGGTATTTGACGGCACAGCGGAGATGTCCCCCAAAACAAAACCGGAAAAAGCCGGGATTTCTCCCAAACTCCTTCCGGGTTGATGAACGATGCAATTTTACAGTTTAGCTGTCCTGATCCACCCGCTGGATGCGGAACACGTTGAGGGTATCCACATCCGGACAGGCGAACTTGGCGGTGCCGGGAGGGTTGCCGGGGATCTCCCCACCGTAGCGCAAAATATCAATGTAGGGGAAGGCCACATGCATGGCCATGGGACAGAGCTCTCCCCGCTGGGTGTCGAAATCAAAGCTGTCCCCCACCTTATGGCCCCGGTGGCAGGGGCAGTCACCCTTTCGGTCAATGAGAGTGATACGGATTTTGGGACGGCTCAAAATTTCAGCACCTCCAAAAAGCCCTCGATGGGAATACCTTTATATTTGTCCGGCAGATGCCGGCTCAGCTCAATCAGCTTTTTGGTGATGTCCATGGCGCACTGGGTGCTTTCCACCAGGGAAACCCCGGAGAGAATCCGGCCCATAAACAGGGCGGAGAAGATGTCCCCGGTGCCGGGGAAGCGCACCGGCAGCATTTCAAAGGGGAGAAAATCCAAAGTATCGCTGTTCCGTTCACAGACGATAACGGTATCCTGCCCTTCCACCTTAGCACTGGTGATCACCACCGAGCCGGCGCCCTGGCTGCGGAGTTTTTCCACCAAAACCTTGGCCTGTTCCTTGCTGACTCCCTGGGGGCGGTATTCCTCCCCAGCTAGGTACACCGCTTCGGTGTAGTTGGGCACCATATAATCGGAAGCTGCGATGAGCTTGCGCATATGTCCCACCGTTTTTTCGGTGATGCCGTTATACAGCTTGCCTTCATCCCCCATAATAGGGTCCACAAACACCACCGTTCCCTTTTCCTTGCAGGCCTGGCAGTAATCCGCCACCAGCTGGGCCTGGCGCTCCGACACAATAAAGCCGGTGGAGACGGCGTCGAAGGAAAAGCCCAGCTCATCCCACACCCGAATGGTGTTGGACAGATAATCGGTGGTTTCCAGAATATCGAATTTCCCATAATCCAAAGTGTTGGACACCAGGGCGGTGGGGAGATTGAACACATGGTGCCCCATTTGAGAGAGGATGGGCAGCATGGCGGCCAGCGCCACCTTCCCGTAACCGGGCAGGTCATTGATGAGCAGAATTTGTTTTCCCATAGCAATTCCTTTCTTTTCCAGATTTGCGGTTTTGGCAGACCGCATGGTTCCCATTACAAAAGAAAAAGCACGAAATACTTTGAACGCGCAAAGAATCTCGTGCTTTTCTGGCAGGGGCAAAGCGACTCGAACACTCGACACGCGGTTTTGGAGACCGCTGCTCT
>DBRF01000018.1 GCA_002305795.1 Ruminococcaceae bacterium UBA1375 | reverse complement strand
ATATGTTTGACAAACCTACATTTTCTTCTTGCCAAGACAAATTCACAAAATACAAAACAAGGCAGGTTTTCACCCGCCCTGTTTCATCTGAGATTTATTTGAAATCCATATCTCTATTCAGCGTGCTTTTCTGCGCTTGACAATCAGCAGCGCACCGCCGCCGGCTGCCAGCACTGCCAGCACCGTCCAGGCAATGGGAGCAGCCACATCGCCGGTCTGCACCGCACCTTCCTGGGGAATCTGGGATTCAGTTCCCTGCTGAGTGATGTCAGTGGACTGGCCGTCGCCGGCATTGTCCGAATCATCCGGGGTTACCGGGGTATCCGGTGTTTCAGTGTCCCCGGGATTGTCAGGATTTTCCGGCTGGGTAGTCCCTTCGCTGAGGGTGTACACCGCCACCGTGCCGGAAACCTCACAGGCACTGAGCAGCAGGGCGTCCTGTCCCTGGGAAGCGGGGATAAAGCACAGCCCTTCCGGAGACACGTCCCCGGCAATGTCTTCCGAGAAATCTCTGGAGTTGATGTAGTTGACGTAGCTGGGGTTGGTGGGATCGGTGATGTCGTACACCATCACGCCGCCGATCCGTTCCAAGCCCACAAAGGCGTAGGTGGCGTCTCCCACCTGGCCCAAGGTGACGCTTTCCACTTCCGGCCCCTTCTTCTGGCTGCGGTCATCCAAAGCCACATTGTCGTTGGAGCAGTTGAAGTAGTCCGGCAGATATTGGGCGGTCAGGGATTCCATGTCGTTGCCGCTACTGTACACCAGTTCCATGGTTTCGGCATCAAAGATGGCGTAGCCGCGGCTGCCGAAGAGGTAGTTTTTGCTTTCATCCGGCACGGTCACCAGATCTTTGTCCAGCACCCGCACCTTGTTGGTTTCGGTTCCGTCGGTGGTGGTGAGCTTTTCCTTGGCTTCGTTGCAGTAATCGCCCCATTCCCGGGCGTCGCCTTCGTTGGCGGTCACCAGGTAGGTCTTGCCATTTACGGTGTAGCTGGCGATGCCGTCCGGCATATAGGCGGCCACTGCATCCTGGAGGGTCACCGGCGCATACTGTCCGTCGTCCTCCACGTCAATGGCGTTTTCCGCCAGGCTCAAATCCACAAAGCCCAGGCTCTGAACCTTGGTGATTTCCAAGGCATTCAGGTCGATGGTGGCAACGGCGTTGGCTTCCTGAAGGGTGACGTAAGCGGTGTTTCCGTCTTCCGCTACGGTGATGTATTCCGGCTCCAGATCGGCGGCGGCGGAATTGAGCTGTCCGTTCACCTTGCCGATGAGCACGCCCTGGCCGGCCAAGGTCTGGGCGTCAAACCCGCCAAAGCCCAGCACAGCCACCGCACCGGTAGCCAGGTCGATGACGCTGACGCTGCCGGCAGGGTCCACACTGCCTGCCTCGTAGCCTTCTCTGGGTTCCCCTTCATCGGCGGTGAGAATTCGGCTGCCGTCGGAGGTGAAAGTCACCATATCCGGCTGCACCCCTACGGTAAAGGTTTTCTCAAAGGAGAGAGTGCCGTCCTGGTTGCAGATGAAGAGGGCAACCCGTCCGACGGCGGTGTAGTCCTCCGCCTGGAGGGCTACCGCCAGGGTGGAGCCGTCGGGAGAAACCGCAACGCTGGTCATATCTCCGTAGGTGAAGCTGCTGTCCTCCACCAGGCTCTTTACGTCGATGTCATTGCCGTCCAAAGCGTCGATGGTGCTCCCCTGCTCCATGTCCTTCAGGGCAATGGCGGTGAGGTTGCCGGTGTTGCCGTTGACGGCATAGGCCCAGCCGGTGACGGTGTTGTAGCTGACAATTTCCATGACACCACCGTCGGCATTGGTCATTCCCGCATCGTACCGGCCCACTTCGGTGAGGTTCAAAGAAGCGTTTCCGTTTTCATAGCCGGTAATCTGGGAATCGGTGGAAGCGTTTTTGGTGACGGCAAAGGAGTCAATGAGCTTGCTGTCGGGGGTTACGCTGTCCCCATCCAGATTGTAAACATTGACGGTGATGGTGTCGCCCTCCACATCAAACAGAGCGTAGGCCGGGCTGTATTCCTGGTTCCATTCCTGGTTGCCGTAGGGCAGATTGTCGATGGAGTAGTTTGCGGAACCGGCAGTGCCGTCGGCCAAAATGGGGTAGTCGGCGTTGTTGGTCTTGTCCAAAGAACCGCCTACCTCATAGTACTGCATATCGGAGCAGCAGTTTCCGGTGAGGTAGATGGTGCCGTCGGGATCATTGATGGTATCCAGCCGTTCGCTGTTGCGCTGGCCATCTTTAAGCACATAGCTGCGGGAGTACACATGGTCGTGTCCGCCCAGCACAAAGTCCACGTCAAACTCATCCATCAGACTTTCAAATCCGGCGTCCACATAGTTTTCAATGTCGGAGTCGGCGGAATGCTTGGCCACGGTCTGGGTGGATTTGTGGTGGGTGACAATCAGCCACTGGTACTGCCCGGCATATTCGCTGGTGGCCGCATTCAGGGCAGTGCGGAAGTTTTCCACAATGGCTTCCGCCTCGCTGTTGTCCCCCTGGGCATTGAAAGCGTTGTCCACATTTTCCGCATCATTGCCGCCAGGATATGCACCAGTGTTCAGGGTCACAAACAGCACGTTGTTGTAGAGATAGTAGTAGTTGCCCTTGGTTTCCATCTCCCGGCGCTCGGCAAAGTCGTAGTACCCTTCCTCATTGGGGGTCGCGCCGTTGCTGCCGGACTGATTGTTGATTTCGTCCTGGGTGGCCTGGATGTAGTTGCCGTGGCTCTGGCTGGTGCCGTTGTTCTGGCCCCGGAAGCTGGTGTATACCTGAGTCAGGCTGCCTTCGCCGCCGTCCACCCCCATCTCATTGGGGAGATTGAAGTGGTCGTCGAACATATAGTGGCGGTCGTGGTTGCCCACCGCAGGCGCATAGGCGATGGAGGTCATCTCTTCGGGGGCAAAGAAGGCTTCGTACTCGCTGGATTTACCCCAGGACTGGTCCTCCACCTGGTCCCCGGCGGACACCACCAAAGTGGCACCTGCCCCGGCGATGATCTCCATCATGGTAGCCCAGCCGGTCTGGTTGGTGCCGTCTGCCGGGTTCCAGCCGTCGGAATTGATGGACTGGTCCTCTTTGATCTGAGGGTCGCTGGTAAAGGCAAAGGTAAATTCCTCCGCCGTCGGGGTGGTATAGGTGTATTCCATAGACCAGGTGGCCCCGCCGTCCACCGAGATCAGATAGGTGTATTCGGTGGCGGGAGCCAAACCGGAAACAGTCGCTTCACAGACCAGTTTCCCGGTATCGGTGTACTTGCTTTCATTGAGCTGGGTGGGGGCGGTTAGGGAGCGCACATTGGCCTCTACCGTCTGCCCTCCGAACCACACCAAAGCAGAGGTAGTTCCCTCCGGTGCATACCAGTTCAGGTTGATGGAAGCGGTAGTTTCCCCCGGCTGTAAAGTCAGGCTGTCCACGTCCCAGGTTCCGGCAGTGGGTACACTGCTCTGCACCACGCTGTCCGCCAAAGCCATGGAACCGGCGCCCAAGGCAGGCACCATGGAAGCGGTCATCACCAAGCTGACCGTACCGGCCAACAGCCGTTTTTTCCAGTTGCTTTTCATACAATTCCTCCTTGTTTTCTAAAGCAAGGCCCTCTCATTCCCCTCTACGATAGACCTATGAATGGATTCGAGCTTGCTTTTCCATTTTATTCCCAAAGGATGGGAGATTCCATCCAGATACCGAAAGAATTGTGTTAAATCTTTGACAGTGTATTTCACAAACAACTGCGGTTTTGTAAAATACAAGGCGTAATCTTTAGTTTTGGTTCCCATTTTGTTTTGTCTTGGTAAACAAGCAAAAGCCGCCTGGTCAACTCCAGACGGCTTGCATATATCATTCAGTTTATTTTACCACGATGTTCACCAGTTTTTTCGGCACGGCGATTTCCTTCACCACCGTCTTGCCTTCCATGGCCTGGGCCACCTTCTCGTCTGCCTTGGCCAAAGCAATCAGGTCTTCCTTGCCGGCGTTTGCAGGCACCTGCAAGCGGCACTTGATTTTGCCGTTGACCTGCACCGCAATCTCCACCGTATCCTCCACGCACTTGGCGGGGTCGTAGGTGGGCCAGCTATGGTGGGCGATTTGTCCGCCGAAATTCTGCTGCTGCCAGATTTCCTCGGTGATGTGGGGCGCAAAGGGGTTGAGCAGCAAAAGCAGGGTGCGCAGCTCGCCCCGGGTGACGCCGCCGGCGGCGGAGATTTCGTTGAGCAGGCTCATCATAGCGGCAATGGCGGTGTTGAACTTCAGCTGTTCAATGTCGCCGCTCACCTTGGCGATGGTCTTGTGGAAGGAGCTTTCCAAAGCGGGACGGTACCCCTCTTCCGGAAGTACCTGGTCCTGCAAGCCCCAGATTCGGTCCAGGAACCGCTTGCAGCCCCGGATGGAGGCGCTGGACCAGGGAGCGGCCTTTTCAAAGTCGCCGATGAACATTTCGTACATCCGCATGGTATCGGCGCCGTACTGGGCCACAATCTCGTCGGGGTTGACCACATTGCCCCGGCTCTTGCTCATCTTTTCCCCGTTTTCTCCTAAAATCATGCCGTGGCTGGTGCGCTTGGCATAGGGTTCGGGGCAGGAAACCACGCCCAGGTCGTAGAGGAACTTATGCCAGAACCGGCTGTACAGCAGGTGCAGGGTGGTGTGTTCCATGCCGCCGTTGTACCAGTCCACCGGCAGCCAGTAATCCAGGGCTTCCTTGCTGGCCAGCTCCTGGTCGTTGTGGGGATCGCAGTAGCGCATAAAGTACCAGCTGGACCCCGCCCACTGGGGCATGGTGTCGGTTTCCCGCTTGGCAGGGCCGCCGCAGTGGGGGCAGGTGGTGTTCACCCAGTCGGTGAGATTGGCCAAAGGAGACTGGCCGTCGTCGGTGGGCTCATAGCTTTCCACTTCCGGCAGGGTCAAGGGCAGCTGGCTCTCCTCCAGGGGTACATAGCCGCACTTGTCGCAGTGGACAATGGGAATGGGTTCGCCCCAGTAACGCTGGCGGCTGAACACCCAGTCGCGGAGCTTGAAGTTGACCTTGGGAGTGCCCTTGTGGTGTTCCTCCAGCCAATCCACAATGGCCTTTTTGGCTTCTTCCACCGTCATGCCGGTGAGGAACCCGGAGTTCACCATCACGCCGGTGGCGCAATCGGTGAAGGCTTCCTTGGTGATGTCTCCGCCGCTGACCACCTCTACAATGGGCAGGTCGAAGGCTTTGGCAAAGTCGTAGTCCCGGGTATCGTGGGCAGGCACCGCCATAATGGCGCCGGTGCCGTAGCTCATCAGCACATAGTCAGAGATAAAAATGGGGATTTCCTGATCGTTCACCGGGTTGATGCCCCGGACCCCTTCCAGCTTCACGCCGGTCTTTTCCTTGGCCAGCTCGGTGCGCTCAAAGTCACTCTTTCTTGCACTCTTTTCCTGGTAAGCCCGGACCGCATCCATGTTTTCAATGTGGTCCTTCCAGGTTTCGATCAGCGGGTGTTCTGGAGAGATGACCATATAGGTGGCGCCGAACAGGGTGTCAGGCCGGGTGGTGTAGATCTTTAAGGTGTCCCCCAGGGTGGTGGTGAAATCCACTTCCGCACCGGTGGAACGGCCGATCCAGTTTTTCTGGCTAACCTTCACCCGGTCGATGTAATTCAGTCCCGGCAGGTCCAGATCGTCCAGCAGCTTCTGGGCGTAGGCGGTGATTTTCAGCATCCACTGGCTCTTTTCCTTGCGGATCACCGGGCTGCCACAGCGTTCGCACACCCCGTTGACCACCTCTTCGTTGGCCAACACGCACTTACAGCTGGTACACCAGTTCACCGGCATGGTAGCTTTATAAGCCAAACCCTTTTTGTAGAGCTGTAAGAAAATCCACTGGGTCCACTTATAGTAAGAGGGGTCGGTGGTGTTGATCTCCCGGTCCCAGTCAAAGGATAAACCCAGGCTCTTCAGCTGCTGCTTAAAGTGGGCGATGTTCTTTTTGGTGACGATTTCCGGGTGGATGTGGTTTTTTATGGCGTAGTTTTCGGTGGGCAGGCCGAAGGCGTCCCATCCCATGGGATACAGGACGTTGTAGCCTTCCATTCTCTTTTTCCGGGCCACAATGTCCAATGCGGTGTAGCTCCGGGGATGACCCACATGGAGGCCCTGGCCGGAAGGATAAGGAAATTCCACCAGAGCGTAGTATTTGGGCAGGGAATAATCATTCTTTGCCGCAAAGGTCTTCTCCTCATCCCAAATATCCTGCCATTTTTTTTCAATGGCAGCAAAATCGTATTTCATTGCTTTTCTCCCCTTTGTCGAAAACTGGTGTAACGCAAGTCAAGGCCGCAGCAGTGCCGCGTCCTTGAAAAGCCGGTTATGATTGTTCCAGAAGCGAAGCCACTTCCATAGGAGTGCCGTCGCTCCACAGTTTTTCCAGAGAATAGTATTCCCTGGCTTTCTCATGGAAAATGTGGACTACCACGTCGCCGTAATCCATCACAATCCAGTCCGCCGCTTGGTATCCTTCCATGTGGTCCGGAACCACATTGAATCTCTCTTTCAGCTGAAATTCCACCTCATCGGCCAACGCCTTCACATGGGTGGGGTTGGTGGTAGAGGCAATGATAAAGCAGTCCGCCAATACCGTAACTTCTCCTACCCGAATGGCCTGGATGTTCAATGCTTTTTTGTTGTCCAGTACGCGGACGATTTCAGCTGCTTTTTCTTGATAAGTCACAGGTTTCCTTGCACCTCCCGGTGTCACTCCGAAGCGTAATCGGTCATGGTCCCCAAGCCGAAATCTTCGTCTTCACTGATATAGGGTTCCGCCACCACATCGTAGATGCCCAAATCATCGGAAGAGATATCGGGGGTTTCTGCAAAAGGACGGAACAGTTCGTTAAGAATAATGGCAGTGCGCTCGTGGTACAACCCCCAACAGGACTGGCCGCTGACGGTGACCCCTTCGCCGGGGCAGGTGACGGCGGTGATATCGTCACTGGTCATCCCCCGCACCAGATAATATAAGCCCAGGCAGTCCTCCACTGTCAAATCGGTGGTCATATACCCCAGCAAAGTAGGCACCAGACTCGCCATCTGGTCTACCGAAAGGCTCATCACCTTTTCCAACAGGGCGGACATAAAGATTTTTTGGGTTTGCAGCCGGCCGATATCCGCATTGGCGTAGACGTTCCGGGTCCGCACCACAGCAATGGCCTGGTCGCCGTTCAAAGTTTGAGTGCCGGCTTCCACATAGGTGCCGTTGAGCTCCATATCTACCGGTACATCCATGGTGACCCCGCCGATGGCGTCGATCATATCCCGGAAGCCGTCCATCTGGATGGTGACGTAGTGGTCAATGGTCACCTGGAACTGATCGTAAATCATCTGACTCAGTCCGTCCAAGCCGGCATAGTCCCAATTATCGGGATTTTGGCCGTAAATCGCATTGATCTTATGGTTGGCCGTTTCATCCCCCACATAGGTATCCCGGGGAATCTGGAGAATATTCACCTTCTGGTCTTCAATGTTCACACTGACCACCATGATGGTGTCGGTGAGCTTGGTGGATTCCCGTTCTTCCGGGTCATCAGACACGCCCACCACCAGTAGATTCAGCAGCCGGCCCTGAAGCTCCGAAGGAGTCTGGATATCTGCGCTGAGCTGGCCGTCCTGCAGGGTGGAATCTCCCAAAAAGCGCGTACTCACCATCACCCTTCCGGCAATGGCAATACCGCCCAACAGCAAAAGCAGGATTGCTACAATTAAAATGACCTTTTCCGAGACCTTCCAATGCTTTTTTGCAGCAGAGCCTGTCTTTTTGATCTGCTTTCTACCCATGAGTGATCCTCCTTGAACACCACAACGTGAACTTTCGTCCATTTCCCGGTTACAAGCCGCAGTATTGGTTGTAGGCCTGAATAGTAGTGTCGGGAAGCAGACATTCGTCTTTGACTAAGTAAGTAATGGTGTGCTTGAGCATCGCCTTCATACATCCATCCAGATCCTGAAATGCCAGTTTGCGCAGTTCTTCCACCCCGGAATAGCTCCGGTCTTTGGAGATGGCATCAGCCAGGTAGACAATCTTTTCTTCCTTGCTCATGCCGGCTCTGGCCACGGTGTGGTAGCGGATGGCATTGAGCACCGTTTCGTCGGTAATCCCCAAAGTGCTCTGGGCATAGATGGCGCCGGTATAGGCGTGGTACAGCGGCGGGCTTTTCAGCACAACCATATCAGACATTATACCAGATGCTTCGAGCATTTGCAACTGTTTTCCTGTCTCCATTTCCTTGGTGATGTCATGGAGCAGAGCGGCAATTTCACACCGCCGCACATCGGCATCGTACTGTTTGGCCATCTTCACCGCCGCATCCCGCACATTCAGCACATGGCGACACCGCTTGTTGGAAAGGGTGGTTTGCACCAGCGCTTCCAATTCCGAAATGGATACCTCTTCCATCTTCATTGTTCCACTGCCTCCTTGGTTTGATACAGTCCGTGATTGTGAATATACTCCGCCACACCGGCAGGCACCCAAGGGGAAAGGTCCTCCCCATCGGCCGCCATTTCCCGCAGCCGGGTAGAGCTGATTTCAATGGGGGAAAAATCCACCAAGCGGACCTGGGGATAGTCCGGCAGCACCCTTCGGCAGTATTCCTCCAGCTCCCGGCGCTGATCCCCCGTTCTGGCTCCTGCCAGGAGGGTGACGTTTTCCAAAATGGCCCGGTAGTCCTTCCAGCGATGGAAGCAGAGCAGCATATCCCCGCCCACAATCAAAAACAGGGGCTGGTCCGGGTACTGCTCCTTTAAGGCCAGCACGGTGCGGATGGTGTAGTTCACCCCGCCCAGCCGCTGCTCCAGATCGCTGGCCTCCACCCCCGAAATTTCCCGGGCGGCAATTTGACAGAGGGCAAGACGGTGGACGAAAGGGGTTTTCCCGGTGTTGTCCCGGTGGGGGGACTCCCCGGTGGGAACCAGCAGCAGCCGATCCGCCCGGCTTTCTTCCAACGCCGCCCGGCAAAGAGCGATGTGTCCGTTGTGGATGGGGTCAAAGCTGCCCCCGTACATGGCAATGCTCATGGCAAATCGTACTGGATGTTCTGGGGATTGCGCAGAAACAGCACCGCCCGGCTGCCCAGCACCGACACCACGCTGGCCCCGGTGGCTTCCGCCAGTGCCTGAGCCGCTTCTTTGGGAGTGAAGGGGCAGGTTTCCAGCACTCGGATTTTAATCAGTTCCCTGGCTTTTAAGGCGTCCTTCACCTGCACTACCACTGTATCGGTGACGCCGCTTTTGCCGATCTGCAAAATAGTTTCCATCTGATTGGAGGCGCTTCGCAGAAACGCCCGCTGTTTACTGGTCAGTTCCATCTTTTCCTCCCGGATTACAATTGGGTTCCGTTTTTGGCAAGTTCTTTCAAATATTGTTCCAACCGGGCCATGGCCTTGCCCCGGTGGCTGATTTTGTCCTTTTCCGCCCCGGACAGGGTGGCAAAGCTGGTGGTTTGGTTGAGATAAAACACCGGGTCATACCCGAAGCCGTCCTCTCCCAGAGGAGCGGGGCCGATATAGCCGGGACATTCCCCGTAAAAGGTCACCGGCTCCTGTCCCGGCAGCACCAGCACAATGGCGCAGCAGAATTTGGCGGTGCGCTTTTCTTTGGGTACACCCTCCAATTCCCTGAGCAGCTTTTCCCAGCGCTGCCGGTCGGTGGCTCCTTCCCCAGCATACCGGGCAGAGTACACCCCCGGTACGCCGTCCAAAGCGTCCACCATCAGGCCGGAATCGTCGGCAATCACCGGTTTTCCCACCGCCTGGGCTACTGCCGTAGCTTTCAGCGCCGCATTTTCGGCAAAGGTGGTTCCGGTTTCCGCCACGTCCTGTGTAAAGCCCGCCTCCTTGGCACTGATTACAGTATGCCCCAGGGGCTCCAAAATCCGGCGCATCTCCGCCAATTTTCCTTTATTTTGTGTGGCAATCACAAATTCCATGGGTGACACTCCTTGTCTCAGGTGGTTTCCTCGGTAAACAAAGCGTCCACAAACTGCTGGGGGTCAAAGGGCTGGAGATCGTCGATCTGTTCCCCGACGCCAATATACTTCACCGGCAGGCCCAGCTCTTCCTTGATGGCGATGATAATGCCGCCCCGGGCGGTGCCGTCCAGCTTGGTGAGGACAATGCCGGTAATTCCGGCGGCCTGCATAAACTCCCTGGCCTGGTTCACCGCATTTTGGCCGGTGGTGGCGTCCAGCACCAGCAGTACCTCCTTGGAGGTGTCCGGCAATTCCCGGTCAATCACCCGATTGATCTTGCTCAGCTCATCCATCAGGTTCTTTTTGTTGTGGAGACGTCCGGCGGTGTCGCAGATCATCACGTCCGCCTTCCGGGCTTTGGCGGCGGAGATGGTGTCGAACACCACAGCGGCGGGGTCCGCCCCTTCCTTATGTTTGATCAGCTCCACCCCGGCCCGGTCCGCCCAGATTTGGAGCTGGTCGATGGCGGCGGCCCGGAAGGTGTCGGCGGCCCCCAAAAGCACCCGGTTGCCCTGCTCCTTCAGCTGATAGGCCAGCTTGCCGATGGTGGTGGTTTTGCCCACCCCGTTGACCCCGATGACCAGAATCATGGCCGGTTTTTGGGGCAGGTGCAGCTGGCTGTCCCCTTGCAGCATCCCAGCGATGATCTCCTTGAGCATCCCGGTGAGAAGGCTTGGGTCTTTACACTTTTCCTCCTTCACCTTCTGCCGCAGGGCTTCCACAATCCGCTCTGAAGTGACGGCGCCGATGTCCGCCATAATCAGGGTTTCTTCCAGCTCTTCGTACAGCTCCTCGTCAATGTTCTGGAAGGAGCGGAACACCTGGCTGACCCCGCCTACAATGGATTGCCGGGTTTTTTGCAATCCCGACTTGATTTTTTGAAAAATACCCATCCTTCGGTTCCTTTCTGAATCCGATTCGTAATATCAACGAAATGTAATACAGTTTGTTATGCGGTTTGGCTTTGCCCCGCCACTTCGGACACATCCAATTTCAACAATTTGGACACACCCTTTTCCTGCATGGTGACACCGTAAAGCACGTCAGCCTCTTCCATGGTGCCCCGGCGGTGGGTGATGGCGATGAACTGAGTCTTGTCGCTCATGAGCCGGAGGTACTCTGCGTACCGAGCAACATTTACGTCGTCCAGTGCCGCTTCGATTTCGTCCAAAATACAGAAGGGAGCGGGCCGCACCTTCAAAATGGCAAAGTAAATGGCGATGGCCACAAAGCTCTGTTCCCCGCCGGAGAGGGCGGAGAGGTGGCGAATCACCTTGCCGGGTGGCTGAACAATGATTTCAATGCCGCTGCCCAGCAGGTCTTCCGGATCGGTGAGCTTCAGTTCTCCATGCCCCCCGCCGAACAGGTCCACAAAAATCTTCTGGAAGTTTTGGTTGATCTCTTCAAAGCTCTGGGCAAACAGCTCCTCCATCTTCCGGGTGAGCTGCTTGATTAAATCCTCCAGTTCCTTCCGGGACTGTTCCACATCCGCCAGCTGCCGGGACATAAATTCGTACCGCTGGCTGACTTCCTCATATTCCTCAATGGCGGAGAGATTGACGCTGCCCAGGCTGCGGATTTCCCCCTTCACCGCCGCCAGCCGTGTTTTGGCTTTGGCAGGGTCATCCGGCTGCTGTGCTTCCTGGCGGGCCTGGGAACGGGTCAGCTCATACTCTTCCCAGAGCTTGCGGATCACTTCGTCGTATTCCTTTTGCAAGGTGTCCCGGCGCTCCTCTAGCTGGGCCAGACGGCGGCTCACCTCTTCCCGACGGCGGCTGTACTGCTTTTCTTCCTCCCGCAGTCCGGTGGCGGCCTGTTCCAGCTGGGTGCGCTGCTGCAAAATCCGCTGCACCTGTTCCTCCAACTTCTGCTGGGTCAGGCGGTTGGTTTCCCGCTGCTTGGCACATTGCTGGATTTGCTGCTGCTGCTGGGTGCGCTGCTGCCCAAGCTGCTGAATCTGCCGGGCCAGCTGCTGCTGGAGCTGCTCCGACTCCCGACTCTGCCCCATCAGCTGTTCCATGGTCTCTAAGAGGGAGTCCACGTCCTTCTGCTGGGCCAGCTGGCTGAGCTGAAGCTGCTGGATGGAGGCGTTGACCTCTTCCCGCTGCTTGCGGAGCAAATCCCCCTGCCCCCGCAGGGACTGAAGGGTTTGCTGGGCTTGTTCCAGCTCCCGCTGAGTCTCCCCCTGCCGGCGGCGCAGATTGGCAATTTTTTGATTTTTCTCTTGGAGCCGCTGCAAAAAGCCTTCCAGCTCCTGCTCCATCTCCTGCACCCGGCGGGAATACTCCGCTTCCAGGGCTTCCAGCCGTTTTTGTTCCCCTTCGCAGCGAATCCGGTCTTCCTTCACGGTGATTTGCTCGCTTTCCAAGGCGCCCAGCTGGGCCTTGAGGGTGTTGACCTCCTGTTCCAGCTTTTTGGTGTCCTGGCTCTGCTGCTGGGAACGCTGGGTGAGGGCTTCGGCCTGCTGCTGCAGCTGGGTGATTTCCCCGGCACGGGAAAGCAGCCCTGCACTGCGGCTTTTGCTGCCGCCGGAGAAGGAACCCCCGGCGTTGACTACCTGGCCGTCCAGGGTGACGATTTTAAAGCGGTAACCAAACTGCCTGCCCATGGCGGCGGCGCAGTCCAGATCCTCCGCCACCACGATCCGGCCCAGCAGGGAATCCACAATCCCCTGATACCGGGGATCCGCCTTCACCAGATGGCTGGCCAGATCCACATACCCTTCCTGCTCCGTCAGGTCATAGCCGGTGAGCTCCCGGCCCTTCACCGAAGTCAGGGGCAGAAAGGTTGCCCGGCCGGCGTTTTGCTGTTTCAAAAACCGAATGGCGCTTTTGGCGGCGTTTTCGTTTTCCACCACAATGTGCTGCATACTGCCGCCCAACGCGGTTTCAATGGCCAGAGCGTACTCCTCCGGCACTTCAAGCAGCCGTGCCACCGTGCCGTGAATTCCTTCCAGCCTTCCGTTTTTGGACTGCTTCATCACCGCTTTCACCGAATAGGCAAAGCCTTCCAAATTGTCTTCCAGATCCCGAAGCAGCTTGGCCTTCTGCCGCAGCTGTCCTGCCTGCCGCAATAATTCTTCTGCCTGAGCCTGTTCCTGTTCCAGCTTTTTCTGCCGCCCGTCCAGCTTATAGCGGTACCCTGCCTTTTGGTTTTCCAGGGTCTCCATTCGCTGGGTCAGCAGCTGGGCCAATTCTTGGGCCTGCTTCAGCTCCCGCTGGGTGCCCTGGGCGTTGTCCTTCATCTGGGACAGCATAATCTGGTTATTTTGATAGCTGTTGGCGTCCTCTTCGGTCTGGCCGGTAAGCTGGATCACCGTGAGCTTGTCCTCATTTTCCAGCAGCAGCAGTTCATTGATCCGCTTACTCAGCTGGGCGGACTGCTGGTCGGCCCCTTGGTCCTGTTTGGCCAATTCCGCCAGCTGCCCTCGGGCAGCTTCCAGTTTGGCGTTGGTCTCTTCCAAAGCCGCTTCCAGACTTTCCCGCTGTCTCTGCCGTTCTTGAAGCAGCCGTCCGGTCTGCTGCTGGTTTCGCTTAAAGTCTTCCAGCTGCTGGGACAACCGGGCGGTTTCCTGGTCGAAGTGTTCCAGGTTGTTTTTCCCCACCGCCTCCTGACTTAACAGGGCGCTGTTTTGCTGTTCCAGTTCTTCCTTTTCCTGGCGGCAGTCCTCCGCCCGGGACAGACAGCGCTGCATCTCTTCATAGCTCTGGTTGATCTTCTCTTCCAGGGCCTGGCTGCTCTGCTGCAAATCCTCGTGCTCTACCTGGCAGGCCAGGATTTTATCCTCCTGCTCTTTCAGCTTCTGGGAGGTCTGATCCAGGCTCAGATTCCAAAGGGCCACTTCCAGCTGCCGCTTTTCCTGGCTGAGCTGCAGAAACGCCTTGGCCTTTTCACTCTGTTTTTTCAACGGTTCCACCCGCTGTTCCAGTTCTGAAAGAATATCCTGTAATCGCAGCAGGTTTTCTTCGCTGGCTTCCAGCTTGTGCACCGCTTCATTCTTCCGATAGCGGAATTTGGAAATTCCGGCGGCTTCCTCAAAAATTTCCCGGCGCTGGTCGCTTTTGGACTGGATGATCTCGGCAATGCGGCCCTGTCCCACCAAGGCGTATCCGTCCCGGCCCAGGCCGGTGTCCATCAAAAGCTCGTTGATGTCCTTTAGGCGCACCGAAGCATGGTTGATTTTATATTCGCTGTCCCCGTTGCGGTTCAGCCGCCGGGTGATGATCACCTCGTCGCTGTCCACCGCCAGGGAGCGGTCGGAGTTGTCGATGGTCAGGCTGACCTGGGCAAAGCCCTGGCTCTTGCGCTGCTGGGTGCCGGTAAAGATCACATCCTCCATTTTGCTGCCCCGCAGGGTCTTGGTGGACTGTTCCCCCATAACCCAGCGCATGGCGTCGGAAAGATTGGATTTTCCGCTTCCGTTGGGGCCCACCACAGCAGTCAGTCCTTTGCCGAATTCGATTTTGGTCTTATCCGGAAAGGACTTAAACCCCTGCAGTTCCAGTGACTTTAACAGCAATTCCCTGCTCCTCCTTCTCGCATCCTTCGGGGCAGAGCAACAGCCACCCCCGGCTTACCGTTTCCTTGGGCTTCACCCGAACCTCTACGCCCTTTTGGTGAAGCCAAATGATGTTTTCCCTCTTCTGCCCGATGCAGGCGGACAGTCCTTTTGGGTGGACGTACACCGTCCCCCGCTTTTCCTCCCATCGGGATATTTGCGAAAACATACCCTGCCGGTACAATCTGCTTTCGCAAAGCTCCCGAAACGCCGGATGGTACAGCCCGGCGGCGTACTGCCCTTCCACCTCTTTGGAAGCGTGGAGCCCCAGCTTGATCACCCGGATCTGCCGCCCTTCAAAAAACGCCAGTAATCCGGCGCAAAGCTGGATTCCCTCTTCCAAAGAAAAGATGGGGTACTTCCCCTTCTCCCAAAGGGCAAAGGCCGGGGTGTCCCGCAAAATCACCATGGGGTAAATCCGCACTGTGTCCGGCTGCAAATTCGCCAAAGCCCGAGCAGTTTCCCACACCGTGTCCACAGTGTCCCCCAGCAGCCCCACCATCATCTGTAACCCCAGTTCCAGTCCGGTCTGCCGGATCAGCCCGGCGGCACGGACGGTGTCTGCCGCCGTGTGGCCCCGGCGGTTTTTTCCCAGCACTTCATCGTTCATGCTCTGGGCTCCCAACTCCACCGCCTGCACCGGATACTCCAGCAGATGCCGGATGATTTCAGGAGAAATGCCGTCGGGGCGGGTGGAAAGGCGGATTCCCTGTAATCCATACTGGCTCACCAATTCCCCGCCGATGTCCAGCAGCGCCCTTTGGTAGTCCAAATCCATGCAGGTGAAACTGCCGCCGAAAAAAGCGATCTCAGTCTGGACGGGGTCGTGGGGATAGTGGGCCAGGCATTCCTCCAAATAGGCCCGCACTTCCTCCGGGGAAGGGGTGCGCACCGTGCCGGAAATGCTGTGCTGGTCGCAGAACAAGCAGCGGTGGGGGCAGCCGGCGTGGGGCAGAAACACCGGGATATTATGACAGCTCATAACCCATGAGCTTTAACGCTTCCTTGGCGGCCTGCTGTTCCGCCTGCTTCTTGCTGTGCCCTACCCCGGTGCCGATGACGTTGGAATTTAAGTGTACCTCCACCACAAAGGTCTTGTTGTGGTCGGGGCCCCGTTCCTCCACCGTCTGGTAGTCCAGGGTTTCCTGTTTGTTCCGCTGGACAAATTCCTGGAGGGCGGTTTTATAATCGAAGTTGACCTCCACCTGCTTCACGTTTAAGTGCTTGGGGATAAACCGCAGCACAAATTTCCGAGCTTCTTCCAGCCCGCCGTCCAGATAGATGGAGGCGATGACCGCTTCAAAGGCGTCCGCCAAAATGGAGGGTCGCTGCCGTCCGCCGGTGTTTTCCTCCCCCCGGCCCAACAGCAGAAATTCCCCCAAATCAATTTGCAGGGCGAACTGATGCAGGGCTTTCTCGCAAACCAAACTGGCCCGAAGTTTGGTGAGTTCTCCTTCGGGCAGGCTGGTGTAATGTTCAAAGAGGTACTGGGCCACCACAATGGAAAGCACCGAGTCCCCTAAAAATTCCAGGCGTTGATTGTTCTTCAACCCTTTGCGGTTTTCATTGACATAACCGGGGTGGGTCAAAGCGGTTTGCAGCAAGCCGATGTTTTGGTACCGGTGCTCCAGCCGCTGTTCCAATGCATGCAGATCTTTCATTTACCCCTCTTCCTTCTGGTCGGCCAACGCCTTGGTGATGCGGGCAATCATCTGCTGCTCCACCACCAGCTTGGCCTGATAGATGGCCTTGGAAATAGCCAATTTATCGGAGGAGCCGTGAGCTTTGATTACCGGCTTGGTGACCCCCAGCAGCGGCGCTCCCCCGTATTCCTTGTAGTTCATCCGCTTGCGCAGACCGCTGATCTTCTTCAGCAGCAAAGCGGCGCTGAATTTTCCGGCAAGCCCGGTGAGGAACAAATCCTTCAAGGTGTTGTTCAAAAATTTCCCCCAGCCTTCGCTGAGCTTTAAAATCACATTGCCGGTAAAGCCGTCGCAGACCACCACGTCCGCTTCACCCAGCGGAATGCCCCGGGCTTCCAGGTTGCCGGTGAAGTTCAGGTTTTTGTCCTGTTCCAGCAGATGGTAGGTGTCCTTTTGCAGCTGGCCGCCCTTGGTTTCCTCGGCGCCGATGTTCACCAGTCCCACCCGGGGGCGGCGGATACCCTGCACCGATTCCAGGTACATACTGCCCATAATGGCAAACTGATGGAGCATTTCCGGCCGGCAGTCGGTGTTGGCGCCGGCGTCCACCAGCAGGTAGCTGCCGTTTTCACAGGGTACCATGGAGGCGATGGCCGCCCGCTTGATGCCCTTGATGCGCTTAATCAAAAAGGTGCCGCCCACCACAATGGCTCCGGTGGACCCGGCGCTGACCAAAGCGTCTACGTCCCCCTGGGCCAGCAAGGTGAAGGCCCGTCCCAGGGAAGAATCCCGGTGTTCCTGCAACAGGGTGGTGGGCTCTTCGCAGATGCCGATGACGTCCTTGGTGTCGGAAAAATGCAAACCGGTCAGGGGGATGTTGTGCTCCACGGCGGTTTTCTTCAGCACCGCTTCGTCCCCGGTGATTACCACTTCCACGCCGTATTCCGCCACTGCCAAGGCGGCGCCTTCCAGCATAGCCAGAGGAGCGTGATCTCCTCCAAAGCCGTCCAATGCGATTTTCATAGTCAACTTCCTCTCTCAAATCAAAAATGGGGGCTCCACCCCATGGGGGAAACAAAGATAAAAGATCGAAAAGCCAGGAATCATTCCTGTGTTTTGCCCTCTGCCGGGGCAATGTTTTCCTGCTCCATCCATTGGGCCAGGTCCTGCAAACTCCGGTCCGCCAGCGCCTGATACCGCAGACGCTTGTCCCGCACCGGATTTTCCAGGGAGGGGAGAATCCCCATATTGCTGCCCATAGGCTGAAAATCCTTTCCGGGATACCGGCTGACATATCGGCTCAATGCGCCCAGCATGGTGGTTTCCGGGGGAAGGGTGGGTTCTTCCTGACTCAGCCGCCGGGCCAGATGCAGTCCCGCCAGCAAGCCGGAAGCGGCGCTTTCCATATAGCCTTCCACCCCGGTAATCTGTCCGGCAAAGAAGATCCGGGGATCTTTGCGCAGGGAGAAATCCGGTTCCAGCAGATGAGGGCTGTCCAAAAAGGTGTTCCGGTGCATCACCCCATAGCGGTAAAACTCCGCGTGCTCCAAACCGGGAATCATGGAAAAGATCCGCTTCTGTTCCGGGAATTTCAGGTTGGTTTGAAAGCCCACCAGATTGTACAGCTTCCCTTCCGGGTCTTCCCGGCGCAGCTGCAGCACCGCCCAGGGACGGTGGCCGGTGCGGGGGTCTTTCAGCCCCACCGGCTTCATGGGACCGAAGCGGATGGTATCCTTGCCCCGGCGGGCCATGACTTCAATGGGCATACAGCCCTCGTACACCGCAAACTGCTTTTGGTCCTCCTCGCTCAAGGGAGCCCGCTCCCCTTCCACCAGGGCCTGGTAAAAGGCTTCGTACTCCTCCTTGTTCATGGGGCAGTTCAGGTAGTCTTCCCCATCCCCCTTGCCGTAGCGGGAGGCAAAGAAGGCGATGGAGGTGTCCACGCTTTCCTCGCTGACAATAGGGGCGGCGGCGTCAAAAAAGGCCAGCCGCTGCTGCTCCACCAGTTCTCCGATGGACTGGGCCAGTTTTCCCTGAGTCAAGGGGCCGGTGGCTAAAATCACCGTCCCTTCCGGGATTTCCTCCACCGTCTGTTCCTTTACCGTAATCAGGGGATGGCTTTTTATGGCCCGGGTCACTTCGTTGGAAAAGCCCACCCGTTCCACCGCCAAAGCCCCGCCTGCCGGAACCCGGTGCCGCTGGGCCGCCATCAGGCACACCGAACCCAGCCGGCGCATCTCCTCTTTCAGCAGTCCGGCTGCGGAATCCAGCCGCTGGGCTTTCAGGGAGTTGGAGCAGACCAGCTCCGCAAACCCGGCGTAGCGGTGGGCCGGGGAAAAGGCGGCGGGCTTCATTTCCAGAAGGGTCACCGGGATGCCCCGGCAGGCCAGCTGCCAAGCCGCTTCACAGCCTGCCAGTCCGGCTCCTACCACCGTTACTCTCATACTTCGTCCAATCCTTTTTCAAAATCACAATGCTCGTTGGAGCAGTAAATCTTTCCGTTTTTGCCGTTTTTCCGCAGCAGGGTTTTGCCGCACACCGGGCAGGTGTCTTTCAGCGGGGTGTCCCAGGTCATAAAGTCGCAGTCGGGATAGCCGGAGCAGCCGAAAAACTTCTTGCCCTTTTTGGAGGTCTTTTCCTCCAGCTCCTTGCCGCACCGGGGACAGTGCCCCTCCGCTTTAGTCACCAAACGCTTGGTGTTTTTGCATTCCGGATAGCCGGGGCAGGCCAAGAATTTGCCGTACCGGCCGTGCTTGATCACCATGTTCCGGCCGCACTTTTCGCAGATGACATCGGTGATTTCATCCTGCAGGGCAATCTTTTCCCCGGTGATGTTTTTGTCGGCGGCTTCCAGTTCCTTTTCAAATTCCCCGTAAAAGTCCCGGATCACCTGTTTCCAAGGCAGCTTTCCCGCCTCCACCAAATCCAGCTGGGATTCCATGTTGGCGGTAAAATCCACATCCACAATCTCGTGGAAATTGTCGGTGATCAGCTGGTTGGTCACCCGGCCCAGTTCCGTGGGCTTGAGCTGGCGGCCTTCCCGCTCCACATACCGGCGGCTCAGCACCGTGCCGATGGTGGGGGCGTAGGTGGAAGGACGGCCGATGCCGTTTTCTTCCAACGTCTTGATCAGGCTGGCTTCGGTGTACCGGGGAGGGGGCGCGGTGAAGTGCTGGTTGCCCTGGAGGTTTTGCAGCACCAGTTCTTCCTGCTCTTCCAAAGGAGGAAGCATCCCCTGCTGGGTTTTTTCCTCGTCCTTGGCTTCGTCGTACAGCACGGTATAGCCGTCAAACTCCACCCGGTAGCCGGAGGCACCGAAGGTGTAGCCGTTGGCGTCGATCAGAGCCCGCACCGTCTTCATGACGCAGCTTTCCATCTGGCTGGCCATAAACCGTTCCCACACCAGTTTGTAAATCTTAAACTGGTCGGCGGTCAGGCTGTCTTTTGCCATGGCCGGTGTGATGGAAGGGGTGGTGGGACGGATGGCTTCGTGGCCGTCCTGGGCATTTTTGCTCTTGTAAATCCGGGGCGTTTCGGGATAATACCGTTCCCCGTAGGTGGAGAGGATATACTCCTTGGCTCCCTGACGGGCTTCGTCGGAAAGGCGCAGCGAGTCAGTTCTCATATAGGTAATGAGGCCCAAGGTACCGAACCCTTCCACATCCATACCTTCGTACAGCTCCTGGGCAGCCTGCATGGTGCGCCGGGACTGGAACCCGAACCGGCGGGAGGCTTCCTGCTGCAAGGTGGAGGTGATAAAAGGGGGCGGGGGAGATTTCTTCCGGGTGCCCAGCTTCACTTCCTGCACCACATAGCGAGCCCCTTCCAGCTCCTTTAAGATGGCGTCCGCCTCGTCCTTGTTGTGCAGGGCAATCTTCTCCCCGTTCCTTCCCAAAAACTTGGCGGTAAATTCCTTGAAGTTGTCCTGCTTGTGAAGCACCGCTTCGATGGACCAGTATTCTTCCGGCACAAAACTGAGGATCTCGTCCTCTCGCTTCACAATCAGGCTCACCACCACGCTCTGCACCCGTCCGGCGGACAGGCCGCTGCGGATTTTCCGCCAAAGCAGGGGGCTGATTTTGTAGCCCACCAGCCGGTCCAGCACACGGCGGGCCTGCTGGGCGTCCACCAAATCCATGTCGATGGTCCGGGGGGCGGCCATGCCGTTTTTCACCCCGGTTTTGGTGATTTCATTGAAGGTTACCCGGTTTTGCAGCCCTTCCGGCAGTCCCAGCAGGGTGGTCAAATGCCAGCTGATGGCTTCCCCTTCCCGGTCCGGGTCGGTAGCCAGATACACCATGCTGCTCTGCTTGGCCTGGGCCTTCAGTTCCTTGATGGTGGCAGATTGGCTGCGGATGTTGATATACTGGGGGGTAAAGTCATTTTCAACGTCTACCCCCAGCTTGCTTTTGGGCAGGTCCCGGATATGGCCCATAGAGGCCACCACTTCGTAGCCCCGCCCCAGATATTTTTTAATGGTCTTGCCCTTGGCCGGGCTTTCCACAATCACCAGTTTTTTTCCGGCGCCCTTTTTGGCAGCCGGCTTTTTGGCGGTTTTCCGTTTGGGCTTTGCCGCCGCAGTCTGCACCTTGCTTTCCTCAGCAGAAGCTGCTTCGGTTTGCTGATGCTGCAGAGTCTCTGTCATAATCTCGATTCTCCTGTATCGTTACCGTTTTTGATATCGTCCGCCGCCCAGATGCTCCACCAGGCCGTCCAGCTCCAATTCGGTCAGCGCGGCGATGACCTTTCCGGCATCCTCCCGGGCAGCCTCCGCCAGCTCATTGGCCTGCATCACTCCGTTTAGGCTCTGGTACACCTTTTGGGGCACCCCGGAAAGCTGCCGGGCCGCTTCCCCTAAATTGGAGTGCGGTTTTGGCTGTGCAGGGACGGGGTTCGGGTCATCTAAAGTATCCGGAATGGGTTGAGGCGGTTGTGTTCGGGACGGCGGTGTGGGAAGCCGCAGATCGGCCCTTTCCAAGTCTTCCTGAAATTCACTCAAAATATCCTCTACCCCAAACACCGGCTTGGCGCCATCCCGCAGATATTCCACCACACCGGAACAGGCGCGGCTGAAAATATTTCTGGGCGGGACGCAAAACAACTCCCGGTTTTGCTCCAGCGCCAACCGGGCGGTGAGTAGACAGCCGCTGCGCTGGGGCGCTTCCGTCACCACCACGCCATCGCTGAGACCGCTGATTAAGCGGTTGCGCACCGAGAAATAGGATGCGCTAGGCCTGCGGCCCGGTTCCAGCTCGCTGAGCAGCAGCCCTTTCCGGGCAATCATCCGGCGCAGTTTGGTGTTGTCCTTGGGATAGTCCACATCCAAACCGCAGGCTTCCACCCCGATGGTCATGCCTCCTGCCTGCAGCGCGCCGCTGTGGGCGGCACTGTCTCCGCCTACGGCACAGCCGCTGACCACAACAATTCCCTGCCGGGCCAGCTCATAGGACAGCGCCCCCGCTACGTTCAAGCCATAGCTGGAACTGCTTCGGCTGCCCACCATGCCGATGGACACCGGTTGATGGAACAGGCTCACGTCACCCAGGTAGTACAGCACCATGGGCGGGCCGTAAATGTTGCGCAGCCGGGAAGGATATTCCTCCTGTCCCCAGGTGAGGATCCCAATCTTTTTGGATTGGCACTGTTCCACCACCCGCTGTGCGCTATCAAGACTTTTCTGAGCCAGGGCTTCCAAATGGTTCTTGTGAAGGCCTTTTAGCTTTGGAATCTCCTCCGGTTTGGCCCGGAAGATTTCTTCCGCGCCGCCCATCACCCGGCAAAGTTCCGCCGGCAGATTGCTGCCGGTGGAAAAACATTGGCTGAGCCAAATCCAATACACCGGTTTCATAAGAAGCCCTCCTTCACAGCAGACCCATTGGGGCGTTACGGTTGCAGAAACGGCGGACGCAGCATCTCCCAGGTCAGGATTCCGGCAGCCATGGCGGCATTGAGGGATTCCGCTTTCCCCGCCATGGGAATGGTCACCCGAACCCGGCAGCAGCCGGCAATGTCTTCGGGCAGTCCATTTCCTTCATTGCCGATGACCAAAACGGCGCTGTCTCCAAATTTCATTTGTGTTACCGGGCAGGCATCCTGGTCCACCACGGCGGCGCAGGTAATAAAATTCCTGCTCAAGGCGAGAAGGTCTTCCTTGGGATTCTCGGAGCGGTACACCGGGACCCGGAAGGCGCTTCCCATGGCGGCGCGGAGGGTTTTCAGGGCAAACAGGTCACAGCAGTCCCTGGACAGGATCACCCCGTCTGCACCCAGCGCTTCCGCCGTGCGGAGAATGGTTCCCACATTGCCGTTGTCTTGTAGGCCGTTGAGAAACAAAAACCGCCCTTTCTTCCCTATTTTATCAATATGGTGCAGTTTGTCAAGCCTTTTGCAAACAGCAAAGCAGCCCCGGCTGTTTCCGGTCTGGGTCATTTTCCCTTCCAGTTCCGGGGAAATCAGGTTGCATTCCGCTCCGGCAGCCTGGGCCTTTTCCACCAATTCCGGGTGTGCCTGGGCCAGCGTCGGCGTGGCGTACAGTCGCAGAATCTCCACGCCGCTGTCCAGCGCTTCCTGCACCAGCTTCACCGTTTCCAAGGCAAACCGGCCCGTCTCTTCCCGAAAGGAACGGGACTTAGCCAGCTTCCCATATTCCTTGACCCCTTTATTGTCTTTGGAGGTGATTTGGTTCACAGTTCATCCATCCTTACTTTTGCTTGCAAAAAACACCTATGGGAAAGCAGATCCCACAGGTGTTTGGGTGTTTCTTATTTCAGCGCAGCCTTAGCGGTTTCACACAGAGCGGTGAAAGCGGCTTCGTCGTGGATGGCGATTTCGGAGAGCATCTTCCGGTTCATCGCCACGCCGGCCTTCTTCAGGCCGTTCATAAAGGTGGAGTAGTTCATGCCGTTCTGCTTGCAACCGGCAGAGATCCGGGTGATCCACAGACGACGGAAATCACGCTTCTTCAGCCGGCGGCCGATGTAAGCGTACTGGCCGGACTTCATCACCGCTTCCTTTGCGGTTTTGAACAGCTTGGATTTACCACCCCAGTAGCCCTTGGCCAGCTTCAGGGTCTTTTTTCTTCTTTTACGGGTCGCCAAAGCGCCTTTTACTCGTGCCATATCGGTTTACCTCCCATAGTCCATACAAAATTGAATTCCGGTTTTCCCCATGGGTCCTTATTTGTAGGGGATCATCTTTTTGATGGCGGCTACATTGCTCTTATCGGCATATCCGCCTTTGCGCAGGCCTCTTTTGCGCTTGGTGCTCTTCTTGTTGAGAATGTGAGACTTATAAGCGTGAGCCCGCTTGACTTTCCCGTTTTTGGTCAGGTTAAAACGCTTTTTCGCACCGCTGTGAGTCTTTTGTTTAGGCATAACTAGGTTCCTCCTTCATATTGCTTTGCTTACTAACGCATAGGGCTTACTTTTTCGTCTTGTCCACCATAAACATGGACAGGCTGCGCCCTTCCATCTTCGCCGGTTTATCCACCGTACCGTACTCGGTGCAAGCCTGGGCAAACCGTTCCAGCAGCGCCCGTCCCAGTTCCTGGTGGGCCATTTCTCTGCCCCGGAAACGCACCGAAACCTTCACCTTGTTTCCCGCCTTCAAAAATTTGATGGCGTTGTTGATCTTGGTGTTCAGGTCGTGGTCGTCGATGTTGAGATTCATCCGCACTTCCTTGACTTCGATGGTTTTCTGGTTTTTGCGGGCTTCCTTTTCCCGCTTGGCCTGCTCGTAGCGATACTTTCCGTAATCCATGATCCGGCAGACCGGGGGCTTTGCGTGAGGCGCAATGTTGACCAGATCCAGTCCCTTCTGCTGCGCCAGTTCCAGCGCCTGCCGGGAAGACATAATCCCCAGCTGCTGGCCGGACGCATCCACTACCCGGACTTCCTTTTCCCGGATAGCTTCGTTGATGAGCACCTCTTTGCTGTTGTTAGCGATGAAAAACACCTCCATGCGTTATTTGCGTTTCGCAAAAACAAAACGCAGACCGTTCCGTCTGCGCTCTCAACCAATCCAAAGCCGCCGGAACACATAGCCCCGGCCTTTTTGAGGAGATTAACCTGTGTTAAGCATCTTTCAGCTCACAGGTGAGAACGAAGATGGGTTCTGCTTTGTTTTCGTCTTAGTATTGTATCACAGCACCGAAATTCTGTCAAGCAAAATTTTTAGCGCCGTCTTCCGCCGCCGCCCCGGCGGGACACCTCGTGGTTTTTCTTGATGCCGCTGAGCTTTTCGTCGCTGCTGGCCATAAAGCGACTGAGCATATCGTCGAAGCTCTGGTTGCCGGTGGGCGCCTTGTCAAATCCGCCGCTATAGTACTGGGCTTTGGGACGGCTGTTCTGGGAAGCACGGGGTCTGGGAGCGCCGGAACGGCCTTCCCGTGAACCGCCTTCCCGATGGCCGCCCTCCCGGCGGGGTTCCCGCTTCTGGGGCGGGGGAAGGGTCTTTTTGATGGACAGGGCAATCTTCCCGTCTTCCGAAATGCTCAGCACCTTGACCTTAACCGTCTGCCCTTCCTGCAAAAAATCATTGATGTCGTTGACGTAGCTGTTGGCCACTTCCGAAATGTGGACCATGCCGGTTTTCCCCGGCGCCAGCTCTACGAATGCCCCAAATTTAGTGATGCGGTTGACCTTTCCTTCTACGATGGACCCTACCTCGAACTGCATGTAATCGGTTTCCTCCTGCTTCGGCAATCTCTTTCTCTCAAAATTTATCGGCTCGGCTATCAGCCGCCCATATCAATATAAACCCGCTCGTCGGGGTACACCAGCCCCAGCTTTTCCCTGGCCAGCTTTTGGATGTATTCATCATCCACACCCTGGTCAATCATCTCCTGGTACTCCTGATTGAGCACCGTCTGTTCGTCGATCTGCTGCTGGACCTGCTGGATTTCCTGGTTCTTTTCCCGATAAGAATTGGTGATAAAGACCATAGAAATTCCCACATAAATGGTAATGGCAATTACCGCCACAATCACCACGATCCGGCGTTTACGTTTTTTTGTGGCTGCCATGGGAACCTCCTTTTTGGTGCTTGGCTGGGCCGAAAAACGACCCAAAGTGACTTACTGCCTTATTATACATCAATCCGGCTGTCTTTTTCAAGGGGATTCCCAAATTTTTTTCCAGTATTTTTTTGCTTTTTTCTCTTTTTGCCGCAGCTTGTCGCTTTTTCTTCCACCAGGATCCCGCCCTGCGCAGAGGAAAGGATGCGGCCAAACACAGCTGCCGCCACAGCTTTTGCAGCAGCCTGCCCAGGGTGTACCGCCAGCACACCGCTCCCAGCAGCGCCGCCAGCGCCAAAGAAAGCCGCAGCCTTCCCTGATACAGCGCCAAAGAAAGCAGGAAAAACCCCATCGAAGGCACCAGCCAGAGCAGCACATCCAGCACCCCCTGCCACAACTTGCAGGCGGGCCACCGCAGTCCCTTTAATACCCCTGCCCAAAGCCCCACCAAGATCCCGTATAGGAAAAAGCGGACCAGCAAAACCAGCTGCTGGGGCAGGTCGGTGATGAAGTAATAGTCCACTATTTCAGCAGACGGGTGAGCAGTCCGTCCCCGCCCTTTTTCAAGGGCTTGTAGCTCAGGGCGTTGACCTGCCCGTCCATCACCAGATCCCCGGTCTCCACATCGCTTTTCTGGATGTGCAGGCGCTGCCCCTCCACAGTAAGCTGCCCCATAGTGGTCTCCACCACGGCGCAGGCTTCGTCAAAGCTGAGAATGCCGGTGACCCCGGTCAGGGACAGCCGGCTTTTTTCCTCCAGAATCAACTGATGAGGCATCATGGATTTGGTTTCGGCCATACTGCATTCTTCCTTTCCTGCTGTTTTTGCGGCAATACAAGAGTATGCCGTCCCAGGGAAATTTAGAACGGTTCGGCCGAAACCCCTTTAGTCCTCTATAATTCGGTACTGCTCCCCGGCGGTTTCCCGGGTAACGTGCTCTTCCAGCCCGGTGACTTCCGCCTTGATGGTGCGGGCGCCCAAAGTAATTTCCAAAACATCCCCCACCTTCACCTGGTAGGACGCCTTGGCCACATTGCCGTTAACGGTGATCTTTCCGGCATCGCAGGCGTCGTTGGCCACGGTGCGCCGCTTAATCAAGCGGGTGAGCTTCAGGTATTTATCCAAGCGCATGGTAAACCCTCCTTTTCCTGCAAAATAAAATTGCCGCCCGCAATGCTGTAGGCGGCAACCTTTTCTGTCAAAGGCAGCAAAATCAGTTCAACCGATTCTTCATGGCCTGGCCGGGCTTAAAGGCCGGCACTTTGCTGGCTGCGATCTCGATGGTTTCACCGGTCCGGGGGTTCTTGCCGGTGCGGGCTGCACGTTCCCGTACTTCAAAGGTGCCGAAGCCTACCAGCTGCACCTTTTCACCCTTTTCCAGGGCTTCTACGATTACGTCCAGAACCGTGGACACCGCTTTCTCGGCGTCTTTCTTGCTCAGGCCAGCCTGTTCTGCCACTGCTGCGCTCAATTCTGTTTTCGTCATAGTTGGTTACCTCCCTAATCTGTTGGATTGTCAGACAAATGACGTTTGCTTTGCTGATAAAGCGACTCTAGGGTCTCATGATCGGTCTGCTTGAGATCTAACTGTTGTTGAACTGCCAAAAATTCGACCTTAGCAAATCTATTTATAAACTTTTCCACTGCATTTGTCAAGCATTTTTCGGCATCCAGCCCCAAAAACCGGGAAAGATTCACCACAGAAAAGAGAACATCCCCCAATTCTTCTTCCATGGCTGACACATCCTGCTGTTCCACCGCTTCTTTCAGCTCCTGGGTTTCTTCCGCCAAAGCGTCCCAGGTTTGCTGCTGGGACTCAAAATCAAATCCCACCTTAGCTGCCCGCTTCTGCACCTTTTGGGCCCGCATCAAGGCGGGGAAGGTTTTGGGCACGGCGCGAAGGGTGTCGGCATAGGAATCCTGGTTCTTTTCTTCTTTTTTGATGTCGTCCCAGTTTTTCAGCACCTGGTCCACCGTGTTCGCCTGGATGGAGCCGAACACATGGGGGTGGCGGTGGATCAGCTTGAAGGTGATGTCGTGAATGACGTCGGCCAAATCAAACCGTCCCTGCTCCGCTTCAATCTGGGCGTGGAACACCACCTGGAACAGCACGTCCCCCAGCTCTTCCCGAAGCAGAACCGGGTCCTGGTTGTCGATGGCTTCCAGGGCTTCCAGGGTCTCCTCCAAAAAGTCCTGGCGGATGGACTGGTGGGTCTGCACCTTGTCCCAGGGGCAGCCGTTTTCACTGCGGAGAATCCGGGTGACCTGCTTTAAGTCCTCCAGGTCATACCGGTCCTTGAACTGAAACTCCAATTTTTGCTCTTCCATGACTGCCCTTCCTCACTTGTTGTGGGCGCTGTTCTGGGGGGTGTGCAGCGCTGCTCTGGCCCGCTTCACCTGGTTGGCCGCTTCCAGAAGCTGTCTTTCATTCTTCCCCAACAATTCGTCCACATACTCGTTGGCGGCCTTTTTCAGGCTTCTGGCCTGGGCCTGGGCGTTCTGCACCATCTCCATGGCGTTCTGCTTGGCTACCTTGGTGATTTCATTCTGGTCCACCAAGCGCCGGGCCTTTTCCTCCGCCGCCTTCACCAGCTGGTCCGCTTCCTTACGGGCGTCGCTTAAAATGTCGGTGCGGTCCTGGACAATCAGCCGGGCCTGCTTGATTTCCTGGGGCAGATTGCGCTTGATGTCGTCAATCAATTCTCTCATGCGGTCTGCGTTGATGACACATTTTCCGTTGGACATGGGCATGTTCCAGGCCTTATCCAACATTTCATCCATCAGATCCAAAATTTCAATGGCATTCATTTCTGTGCGTCTCCTTCCAACAAAGCGGCATCCTTGGGCTGGACCGAATCGGGACACAGCCGCTGCCGAATCCGCCCGGCAATGCAGGCGGGTACAAATTCTTGAATTTCTCCCCCGAAGGCTGCAATCTGTTTCACCAGACTGGAGCTTAAAAACATATTTTCCGTTGCCGTGGTCAAAAACACCGTGTCTGCTTTAGGATTCAGGCGCTTGTTGGCCAAAGCCTGTTGAAATTCATATTCAAAGTCGCTGACCGCCCGCAGCCCCTTCACAATGGCGCAGCCCCCTACCTGTTCCAGGTAATCCGCCACCAAGCCGGGGTAGCTGTCGCTGCGCACATTGTCCAGTCCGGCAATGCAGGCATCGATCATCTCCAGCCGCTCCGACACGGTAAACGCCCGGTTGTTTTTCTGGGGGTTATAGGCCACCAGCACCACCACTTCATCGAACATCCGGGAGGCTCGCTGGATAATGTCCAGATGTCCGTTGGTGATGGGGTCGAAGCTGCCGGGACACACTGCCAATTTCATGGTGAATTCTTCCTTTTTCTTTATTCTTCCGCTGTCCTTCCGTACAAGCTGACCTGGATTTTACCGTAGCGGTACTGCCGCAGCAGGGAAAAATCCCCCACCTGCCCCGGCATCTCTGCCCCCAAAGGATGTTCGCAGAGGATCTTTCCTCCCTCCTTCATCCGCAGGGTCACCCCTTCCAGGGCGGTCAGCAGCAGATCGGAGCGGTAAGGCGGGTCCAGATACGCCAGGTCAAACTGGGTCTTGTCGGTGCGGAGGAACCCTTCCAGGGACAGGTTCAGTACCCTGGCCTGCCGGGAAAATCCGGTGGACAGCAGATTGTCCTTCACCACCTGGACCGCTTTGGGGTTTAGGTCGTTGAACACCGCCTGTTTCGCGCCCCGGCTCAGGGCTTCAATCCCCATCTGGCCGGAGCCGGCAAAGAGATCCAAAAACACGCTTCCCGGCAGGTCAAACTGGATGGCACTGAACACCGCCTCTTTGACCCGGTTGGAGGTGGGACGGGTGTCCATCCCTTCCAAGGTTTTCAGTTTCCGCCCTCGAGCGGAACCGGTGATTACCCGCATCAGCCGGTCACCTCATTTCTCAATCATTTTCGCAAAGATGTGCCGGAACGGGATTCAAACATGGATTCCCGCCGGGCCTGTCGGTGTACGCTCATCACCAACCCAATGGATAGGTAGGAGACAAGCACCGACGTCCCTCCGTAGCTCACCAGGGGCAGAGTCACCCCAATCACCGGCAGCACACAGATGACCATGCCGATGTTCAGGATGGTCTGGAACAGCCAGATGGCAAAAATGCCGCAGCAGATATAAAGTCCCATATCATCGTTGCTCTTTTTGGCGATGAACAACATTTTGACACAGATAATGGTGATGGCCAGCGCCACCACAATGCAGCCTACAAAGCCCAGGGTCTGGCCGATATAGGCAAACACCATGTCGTTGTGCCGGGCCGGGAAGTTGTAAAGTCCATCGGCAAACAGTCCTCGGCCAAAGAGCTGTCCGGAGCCCAGGGCAATCTGCCCTCGGTATTGCTGCATTCCGGCCCCCTGAGGGTCCAGGCCGGGATTCCAAGCCACCACAAACCGTTCTTGCAGGTAATCCGGCAGCAAAAACCAAGCAACGGGGGCCGCCACCGCCAGGATTCCCCCGGCAATGGCCAGCAGCTTCCAGCTCAGCCCGGCGGCAACCAGCATCACCACATAGATAAACACGAACACCAGCATGGAGCCCAAGTCTCCTTGCAGGGCGATCAGGCCGATGGGTACTAGGGCATGGGCCAAAAGCCCAAGGAAGGTGGATAGGAAATTTACCCGATTTTTCACCATGCTCAGATGAAAACCGAAGGAGAAGATAAAAGCCAGCTTCAACAGCTCCGAGGGTTGGAGCAAGGTAAACCCTAAGTCCAGCCAAGCCTTGTCGTCGCTGCCTTCCGGCTGATAGCCGATGAAAAAGGTCAGCAGCACCAGAAAGATGGACACCGCCATATAAAAGGGCCAAAACCGGGCGATGGTCTGATAATCAATAAACGAAATCACCACTGCCACAATGATGCCCAAAATCGAAGCAAAAACCTGGGTATAAAAGATGGACCAGCTGTTGACAAACCCCTGGTAGCAGATGGAGTACATAATGATGCAGCTCAACACGCTCAAGCCAATGCAGAGCAGAAGCAGCAGTTTGTCCGTGCCTAAAAATCCCTCCTTCACCGTACGCATAAACCGCTCAAAGCGGGTTTGGTTCTTGGTTTTGATGGAAGACTTTAAGGTGGACTTCAATGTTGATTGTGCCATTAGAACAACCCTACAATTTCTCCGCGCTCATCAATGTCGATGTTCAGCGCACTGGGGGCTTTGGGAAGCCCCGGCATAGTCATAATATTTCCAGTGTAGATGACAATAAACCCGGCTCCGGCGCTGACCTTCACATCCCGCACCGTAATTCGGAAATTCCGGGGTGCGCCCAACTTGGAAGCGTCGTCGCTGAAGGAATACTGGGTTTTGGCCACGCAGATGGGCAGCTTGTCCAAACCGATGCGCTGGATGTCCGCCAAAGATTTCTTGGCCTGAGGGGTGAAGTCCACGCCGTCGGCGCGGTAAATTTCCTTGGCCAAAATTTCCACCTTTTCCTCCACCGGCAGGGAAACGTCGTAGAGGGTGTGGAAGTTGGAGGGCTTGGTCTGGATGGTATCCAGCACCTGCCGGGCCAGATCCAAGCCGCCTTCTCCGCCCTTGGCAAACACTTCTGCCAGACAGACCGGCGCATCCATTTCCCGGCAGAGCTCATCCAGCAAAGCCAGCTCCTCATCGGAATCGGAAGCAAAACGGTTGAGGGCCACCACCACCGGCAGGCCGAACTTCTGCAGGTTTTCGATGTGCTGCTTTAGGTTCACGCTGCCCCGGCGGAGTGCTTCCACGTCGGGGGTGGTGAGGTCTTCCTTTTTCACTCCGCCGTTGTACTTCAACGCACGGACGGTAGCCACCAGCACCACGCAGTCCGGCTTCAAGCCAGCGGCCCGGCATTTGATGTCAAAGAACTTTTCCGCCCCCAAGTCGGAGCCGAAACCGGCTTCAGTGACAGCGTAATCCCCCAGCTTCAAAGCCATCTTGGTGGCCTTGACGGAGTTGCAGCCGTGGGCGATGTTGGCGAAGGGGCCGCCGTGGATCAGGGCGGGGGTGTTTTCCAAGGTCTGGACCAGGTTGGGCTGGATGGCGTCCTTCATCACGGCAGCCATAGCGCCGTGAACTCCCAGGTCCCGGCAATACACCGGTTCGCCGGAATAGGTGTAGGCAACCAGGATGTTGCCCAGCCGCTCTTTCAGATCAAAGATGTCCCCGGCCAGGCAAAGGATGGCCATGATTTCGCTGGCCACGGTAATCTGGAAGCCGTCTTCCCGGGGCACGCCGTTGACCTTGCCGCCCAGGCCCACCACCACGTTGCGCAGAGCACGGTCGTTCATGTCCACGCAGCGCTTAAACAGAATCCGCCGGGGGTCGATGCCCAGCTGGTTGCCCTGCTGGAGATGGTTGTCGATGACAGCGCAGAGTAGAGCGTTGGCGGTGGTGATGGCGTGCATATCGCCAGTGAAGTGGAGGTTGATGTCCTCCATGGGCACCACCTGGGAGTAGCCGCCTCCGGCAGCGCCGCCCTTGATGCCGAACACCGGGCCCAGGCTGGGCTCCCGAAGAGCCAGCACCGTCTTTTTGCCCAAACGGTTCATGGCCTGAGCCAAGCCCACCGACACGGTGGTTTTCCCTTCTCCGGCGGGGGTGGGGTTGACGGCGGTGACCAGGATCAGCTTGCCTTCCGGCTTGTCCTGCAAGCGCTGTTCCAGCTCTTTGGAGAGTTTGGCTTTATAGTGTCCGTAAAAAATCAATTCTTCCGGCTGAATGCCTAATTCCGCTCCGATTTCCTGAATGGGGCACATAGTTGCTTCCTGTGCAATTTCAATATCCGATTTCAAAGGACCCGCTTCCTTTCTCATGATAAAATAGTGCAAATACCAAGATGCTTTCCGTCGAATCTACGGAAATGATTGCTCTAATTATAGCATATCTCTGAAAATGTGCAAAGCCCCTTGCAATGATTTATGAAAAACACTATAATAGGAGTAGCGATTGTTCGCAAAAACTGTAAGAGCCGCCAGCGAAAGAGTCCTTCCTGGCTCTTTCAAAGGAGTATTTCTATGCAGCAGTACACCTCCCACTCCCTGGAGGAGACCCTTTCCATTGCCCGGCAGCTGGGCCGGTCCCTGAAACCGGGCACGGTAGTGGCTTATCTGGGTGGGCTTGGAATGGGCAAAACCGCCTTTACCGCCGGATTGGCCCAGGGGATGGGCATTGAAGATTCGGTGTCCAGCCCCACCTTTTCGCTGGTAAACGTCTACTACGGCCATCCCACCGACCTAGTGCACTTTGATATGTACCGCATCAGCTCCCCGGACGATCTGGACGCCACCGGCTTTTTTGATTATCTGGACACCGGCGCGGTGCTGGCGGTGGAGTGGAGCGAAAACATCCTCTCCGCCCTGCCTCCGGACAGCCTTTTTGTCCATCTGGCCCCGGGAAAAGGGGAGGGTCAGCGGGTGATTACCTTCTGCCAAGGAGAAAAGGAACTGGAAGAATTTCTAAGCTCCCTTTCAGGATACTCCCATCCGGCCAACAACGCAACCGATAATTTTTGAAATAAATAAGGCTATTGTATGAAGATTCTTGCCATCGACACCTCCGCCAAGGCGGCCAGCGCCGCTTTGCTGGAGGATGAAAAGCTGCTGGGGGAGTTTTACACCCACAGCGGCCTGACCCATTCCCAAACCCTGATGCCCATGGTGGAACAGCTGCTGGACTGCTGCCGAATCACCCTTGCCGACATTGACGTCATGGCCCTATCTGCCGGTCCCGGCTCCTTTACCGGGCTGCGCATCGGCATGGCGGCTGTGAAGGGAATGGCATTCGCTCAAAACACCCCCTGCGTCAAGGTATCCACCTTGGAAGGGCTGTGCTACAATCTCCCAGAATTTCCCGGGCTGCTCTGCCCGGTGATGGACGCCCGCTGCGGCCAGGTGTACAACGCCCTGTTTCAGTGGAAGGAGGGCGAACTGCTCCGCCTGACCCCTGACCGGGCCATCACCATCCCCAACCTGGAAGAGGAGCTGAAAGCCTATCCGCAGCCCATTTTGCTGCTGGGAGACGGCAGCCTTCTCTGCCACCAAACCATGCAACTGAATCAGCTCTCCCTGGCGGGAGCAGCCAACCGCTACCAGCGGGCTTCCGGCGTGGGGCTGTGCGCCTACCGGGCCGCCCTCCGGGGCGAGACCCTTCCCCCAGACCAGCTTCGGCCGGACTATCTCCGGCTGCCCCAGGCCCAGCGGGAGCTGATGATGAAAAAAAATCTGGAATTTAATGGAGGTAAACCACTATGATCGCTGTTTGCTGTGACCACGGCGGCCTTTCTCTGAAACAGGAAGTGCTGCGTCATTTGGAGGAAAAGGGTCTGGAATACAAGGATTTCGGCACCAACTCCCCGGAAAGCTGCGACTACCCCGACATCGTCAAGCCCCTATGCCAGGCCATCCAGCGGGGTGAATGCGACAAAGGCGTCATCATCTGCGGCACCGGCATCGGCATTTCCATGGCGGCCAATAAGATGAAAGGAATCCGGGCAGCCCTCTGCCACGACAGCTTTTCCGCAGAATTCACCCGCCGCCACAACGACTCCAACATCATCGCTTTCGGCGCACGGGTCATCGGCCCCGGTTTAGCGCTTCAGCTGCTGGACATCTTTTTGAACACCCCCTTTGAAGGCGGCCGCCACGCCGTCCGGGTGGAAAAAATGATGGCTCTGGAACAGCTGGACTAATAAATAACTTTAAGAAAGGATGTGCCGGTTTTTCCGGCGCAAGGAACTCTATGGAAAACGTATTTGTATTGGACCATCCTCTGCTGCAGCACAAAATTTCCCTGCTGCGAGACAAAAACACCGGCCCCAAGGAATTCCGTGAACTGGTGGAAGAAATCGCCCTGTTGGAAGGCTACGAAGCTACCCGTGACCTGCCCTTAAAGCAGGTGCAGGTGGAAACCCCCCTGGGGGTGGCGGACACCAACGTCATTGCGGGAAGCAAGCTGGCGGTCATCCCCATCCTCCGGGCAGGCCTGGGCATGGTGGACGGCATTTTGAAGCTGGTCCCCGCTGCCAAGGTAGGCCATCTGGGCCTGTACCGTGACCCCGAAACCAAAGAGCCGGTGGAGTATTACGCCAAGCTGCCGGTGGACGTGGACCGCCGGGAAGTGCTGGTACTGGACCCCATGCTGGCCACCGGCAACACTGCCTGCGCCGTGGTGGACAACCTGAAAAAGCGGGGCGTGAAAAAGATCAAAATGATGTATATCATCGCCACTCAGGAAGGGCTGGAAAGCCTCCACAACCAGCATCCGGACGTGAAGGTGTACTGCGGCGCCGTGGACAAAACCTTGAACGAGGACGCCTATATCGTCCCCGGCTTGGGCGACGCCGGCGACCGGATTTTCGGCACCAAGTAAATCATCCTTGCGGCTCCCTCAAACAGGGGGCCGTTTTTTGCGCCTTCCAAAAGCATAATCTTTCCAACCGGCGGAACACTAACCGGGATAGGGAGAGTGATGCCACATGAAACTTCGCGGGATCTGGGGCGCAGCCGCCGGATTTCTCAACGGCCTGCTGGGCTCCGGGGGAGGGTTGGCGGCGGTGCCGGCCCTGAAAGCCCAAGGGCTGGAGCAGAAACAGGCCCACGCCAACGCAGTGGCTCTCATGCTGCCCCTTTCCGCCGTCAGCAGCGCCGGAATGCTGCTGCAAGGAGTGTTCCCGGATTGGGGAATGCTGCTTCCCCTAACCCTGGGCGGGCTAGGCGGGAGTTTGCTGGGAAGTTTCCTGCTGCCCAAAATCCCCACTGACCTGCTGCGGCGGCTGTTTGGAGTGCTGTTGATTTACGGAGGGGTGCGGATGTTTTTATGAACTGGCTGTTTTCCCTGCTGGCAGGCGCCCTTTCCGGCACGGTGGCCGCCATGGGGTTGGGCGGGGGTTTTGTGCTGTTTTTGTACCTGACCCTGTTCACCGGACTGGACTTTCTCCAATGCCAGATCGTCAACCTGCTGTTCTTCCTTCCCTGCGCCCTATTGGCCATGTGGCGGTACCGAAAGGAGGGGCTGCTGCAATTTCCCACCCTTCTTCCCATGATGCTGTTTGGCAGCGCCGGGGTAGTCCTGGGGCGGTTGGCGGCCATGTGGATGGGGACTCAATGGGTGAAGTGGTGCTTTGGGGCAGTGCTGATTCCCTTAGGGTTCAAGGAATTGTTCCACAAAAAGCAGTCCACCGAAAAATCTCCCAAAAAATAAACTCTGTACCTCTTTGCGAAGTACAGAGTTTTTTCTTACACCTGGATTTGGGAGAACAGCTCCCCAATGCTGTCCCGGAAGAGGTAATCCGCCCGGCTGTCGTAGGGGGTGGGGTCCCGGTTAATCAGCACCAGCTTTTCCCCACGGTAGTTGGCCACAAACCCGGCGGCGGGGTACACCACCAGAGAAGTGCCCCCTACAATCAGCAGGTCTGCCTGGTCAATGGCACGGGCTGCCCCCTCCATCACCCGGCTGTCCAAGCTCTCCCCGTACAGCACCACATCCGGCTTGATAATTCCCCCGCAATCGCACCGGGGAATACCCTGGGTGTTGCGGATAAATCCAGCATCGTAAAACTTCCCGCAGAGAGTGCAGTAGTTTCGATGGACGGAGCCGTGGAGCTCATACACCTTTTGGCTCCCCGCCTTTTGGTGCAGCCCGTCAATATTCTGGGTAATCACGGCGATCAGCTTCCCAGCCTGCTCCAATTCTGCCAACTTTTGGTGGGCAGGGTTTGGCTTTGCCTGGAGCGGCAGCATTTTATCCCGGTAAAACCGGAAAAATTCCTCCGGGTGCCGGACAAAGAAATCGTGGCTGAGCATGGTTTCCGGGGGATAGTCGTACTTCTGATGGTACAGCCCGTCCACGCTGCGGAAATCCGGAATGCCGCTCTCGGTGGATACCCCTGCCCCGCCGAAAAAGACGATGCGGCGGCTTTGGTCAATGAGCTGCTGCAATACCCGAACATCTGTCATAAAATTCCCTTCTTTTTCTTTCATCGTCGATTTTTGCGGCTGCACCCTGGTTCCCCCGTCAGCAGACCCTGTGGGAGAGCTTACCAGCATGGAGAAAGGAGGGCGCCCAGCTTTTTTATTATAGCACAAAAACAATAGAATGGCGCAAAAACCCGGCAAGGCCGATAGCCTTGCCGGGCAATAGAAGGATGGAAGTTGCGTTTGATTACAAGGTCAGACTACCATTGGCCACCTGCGCCAGAATCATCACATCCAACACATTGACCTGTTCGTCTGTGTTAAAATCAATGGTAATGCCTTCCGGCGGGTCGATCTTGCCGGTGACAATCTGCGCCAGGGTCATGACATCCAGCACGTCTACCACATTGTCGTCGTTGAGGTCGCCGGGAACGTTTTCATAGACCAGACCGCTTATCGCTTCTTCCAAAGCAGTCCATGCGCTGCGGTACTGGCTGACTGTAACATCCTGGGCAGTCAACAATCCGTTGACGGTGTCCAGAGCCTCGGTCAATGTCTGATAGGAGGCTTCGGTGTAAAGGGATTCGTCGTAAGCTGCCGCTTCATCCGCCGTCATCTGCAGCATACCGGTCCAATATTGGGCGGCGATGGTGGAATAATCCTCCACCTGCTGACTGATATACAGCTCGTCGATGGCGCCGTCAAAGGCAGCATCCCAGAAGTTTACGCCCAGATATACCTCTGCACCTTCACTGAGCACCTGCTGCACCGGGCCGTTGGCAATGGCCTGGCCGTTGACGTAGATGGTGCCCACGCCGTTTTCGGCTACCAATGCCACATGGGTCCATTCGCCCACCGTCAGGTGGCTTGCTCCATCCGAAGGCACCAGGTCAGCGTAGGTGCTGCTGTTGGTGCAACTCCAAACCATGGGGCCGTCGTAGGTCAGCCAGCCTTTGGGGGTAATGCTTACCCAGTTGTCGGCGTTCTGGCTCAGGAATACGGCAGGGGTGTAGTTGGTGGTTTTATCCGCCTTCATCCAGAAGGAGACGGTGTAGGTATCGCTGTCCATGATAGTGGGCAGCTTGTAGCCGCCGGCACCGGACAGTTCCACTGCCTGGCCTGCCACGCCGTCCACATAGGATTCACTACCGCCGGTTGTTCCGGCCAAGCTGCCGGTGGTGGTGCCGGTTTCGCCGGTGACCTCATCCGTCAGGTTGCCTTCAAAGGAGTAGCTGCCCACCACACCGGAAGCGGTGGCTTCCAGATTCAGCATGGCGTCCCGGAGAGCGGCGGCAGCGGCATTCACCGCAGCCTGGTCCGCAGGATTTTCCTGCACTGCCAAAGCGTTTTCCAATGCAGTTTGGAAGGCTTCCAGGGCGGAAGAATCGGCGCCCACAGCGGAGGTGTTCTGAGCAGTTTCGATGGTCTGATCCAACAGAGCGGTGTCCACTTCGCCGGAAGCAGTGCCGTTGTAGATCACCAAAGTGTAAGCGATGGTATTGTTTCCATCTTCAGAAGTGAGGATCACTTCATACAGATTGGTGCCTTCCGTCAGTTCCAGGTTCCGCACCTGGGTGTCGTCAATCACAATGTCGTTGACGGTAACCACAGCATTCACATTGCTGGGAGTGAACTTCACACCCAAAGTTTCTGCCGCTTCGGGTAAAGTAAGGGAGGCGATGTTGTTTTCGTCCATCAAAGCCAAGATATCGGTATCACCGGCGGTGATGGAATCAAAGGAAGCGTCGCTGTCATACTCTTCCACAATGCCGCAGGTGCCGTAAATGGGACCGGCGGTGGAACCGTCCACGCAGGCAAACTTCAAGGTCACCTGTTCCTTGCCCTGGGTCAATTCCAGCGGAATATCAAAGTATTTGGTAAAGAATCCGGAGGCCTCTGCGTCTAAGGTCACGGTTTCCAGCAGGGTGTCGTCAACGTAGATGGCAAAGGTGTTGCCGGCATCCTGGCTGTGGAACTGCACCATCAGCCGGTTGGCCACTTCACTGTTCACCGCCAGATCGTAGGAGAAGTATCCGCCTTCCCCATCTGCCTGCCGGTAGCCCGTGCCGCTGTAGCTGCCCACGGAGCTGCCGTTGGTCTGCATGTTGTGGTTGGTTTCCCGCTGGTCGTCGTTGGCCACAATGGAATCCACCAGATGGGTGGAGGCCGCATTGGCTTCTTTATTTTCCCGGATGGTCTGCTGCATGGCGGGGCTGTCCATCTCACCGATGGTGAAATAGATGCCGTAGCGCAGGGAATCATCCTTGGCGTAGTGGGGGGTGAAATCCAAAGTAGCGGCATCGGTTTCAGTGAGGGTTACATGAACCATGCCGTCCTCATCCATGGTCACGGTGTAGTGGTTGGCCACATCGGCAATAAACTCTTCAGGGGTCTGGCCGTCGGTAGTCATGGAGATGATCTGCCGTTCGGTACCGGTGGAGGTGGCGTAATGCACTGCATAGCCCCAGAAAGGCAGGGAGTAGGTATCCACACCCACTTCGCCCAAATCAGCGCTGAGCACCCAGGGACCGTACTTCAGGCCCATGGTGTCGGAAGCGTCAGGCAGATCGTAGCCCACCAGGGTCATGGGATATTCTACAGTGATGGTGTCGCCGTCAGCCCAATCCCGGTTGAGGATGATGAAGCCGCCGGAGGTGCCGTAATCACTGGTTTCTTCGCCGTTGACCTTCACCACAGGATCCCCTGCGCTCCAGTCGGGAACACGGATGCGCAGATCAAAATCGCCGAAAGCCTGGGCGTCGTCCAGCTTGTTCACGGTAAAGGTGGCGGTGTAGATTTCCTCCGGATCCACGGAAGCGGAGTCGGTCTGGCTCAGCACCAGGTTCTTGTCCGTCCAGGTGACGTCGGAGCCGTAAAGCAGCACCGCATACAAGCTGTTGTCGTTGTGGTAGTAGATGCTGTCGTTGAGCTTAGTGAAGCTCTCCATGCTGGTGCAGGTGCAGCACCAGAAGTCCTCGGTAGGCTCGCAATACACCTTGAAGTAGCCGGTACCCATGGCTTGCCAATAGGTGGACATACCGGTCTCATGGTTCTGGGCGGAGAGGATGGAGTTGGTGTAGGTGTTGTCATAGAAGTCGGCATATTTCTGGTTGCCGGTGATTTCAAACAGCATCCGGGTAAGCTTCAGCATATTGTACACATTGCAGGTTTCGTTGGTGTAACCATCCCGGTAAGAATCCAGCACATCGGCATCGTGGAAGTGTTCCTGCCAGCTGTTGCCGCCGGTGATGTAGGTGTGATGGTTCACCACAATGTCCCAGAAGTTTTCCGCCACGGTGAGGTAGTAACTCATATCCCCGGCAGCGGCGTTGTCCGCAAAGTCATCGGTGTAAGCGGTGTTGCCGTTCAAGGTCATGTACCGGTTCATAGCGCCGATGATTTTGGGGATGGTGGTGTTGGCATGGCGGCCGCTGAGGCAGTCGATGCCCTGATACAACTGGTCAAACAGGCTCTTTTCATCGAAGTAATGAGCCCCGGCAATGAAGTGATCCCGGTTTTCATACCCTTCGCTGATGTGGTAAAGGTTGTACAGGGCATTGTTCATGCCGCCGTATTCGATGGTCAGGGTGCGGTCCCGCTGGGCCTGGGTGAAGCCGTCCATGGTTTCATAGCACCATTCGCCCAGCCACTGAGCCATTTCCCGGGCGGTAGCGGCGGTTTCATTGCCGGCATCCACTGTGCTCAACTGTTCATAGGTGGTGATCAGACCGGAAAGGATGGCATCCATAGTCCACCAGGGTACCAAGATGGACTGTCCATCCACGCCGGTGGTGAGGCCGTTGGCCAGACGGGTAAAGTTTTCTTCCTCAAAAGCCCCCAGATACCCGTTGCCGTAAGCGTCCTGGCAGCGCTTCATGTTTTCGATCATGTAGCTCAGCTTTTCTTCAATCTGCTGATGGACATCCTGCCGGTCGGGGTCGTTGACGGTATTGGCCCAGGCATAGGCCAGACCGGAAAGCATATGGCCCGCTGCGTTGCCCCGGAAATTGGTGTCCTCCCAGTTCACCGCACCGGCGTGGGTGCCTGCGGAATAGGGGACGATGGAGGAAACGGCAGTGCCGTTGGAGGTGGTGGTGACACCGGCCAGATTGTAGTAATCCACCAGCATCTTATCCGCATCCAAGCTCAGCAGGTAGTCGATTTCCAGATCCAGATCTTCCAGCAGCCACTCATCGGTAAGCTGCACGTCGGAGACAGCGAAATCAGTGAGCTGAGAAAAATCGGTCAGCGCCGCCACGGTAAAGGTGAACTCCTTGGTCAGGGAAGCAGTTCCGTTCACTGCCGTGGCAGTCAGGGTCACGGTGGCGTCGGGGCTGCCCACTGCCGGCCGGGTGACCACACCGCTGGTGGAGATCACGTCGGGGGCGGAGCTTTCCCAGGTGATGGTGCTGCCGTTGCTGCCCTGGGTGGGGAGGTTCAGATTGTTAGTGATACCGCTGGTGTTGGCAAAGGAGATGGCGTCCAGGTCTGCCTGAGCCAGGGTCTCGTAGTCCACACTGCCCCCCTGCTGGGCATACATGGCTACCACTTCTTGGGAAGTAGCGCACTTGTTCAGCACGTTGAATTCGTCCAGGGCGAAGTTGGCATAGCCGCCGCCGTAAGCGGGACTGTTAAATCCGATGTACTTGTGGGCGGTGGTTTCTTGAATGCCGCAGGAATTGCCGTTGGTGGTCACCGTCTGGGCCACGCCGTTGCGGTAGATGGAGCAGGTGTTGGTGGATCCGTCAAAAGTGATTACCAGATGGGTCCACTCCCCTACCGGGAAGAAATCCGCCGCAGTCCCGGCCGCAGTGCTTTCCTGGGCGGCGGCACCGGTGGAACCGGTGGAAACCCGCACCGAGAAGGTGTTGTCGGTGTTGATGGAGACGTACCAGCCTTCGCTGGCCCAGTTGCCGCTGTCCTTAAACCAGAGCAGGATATTTTCCCCATTCAGCGGGGCGTCCGGCTTGATCCAGCAGGAGAGGGTCATGTTTTCCGGCTGGAGGGCGCCGGAAGTTCCCAAGTCCAGGTAGGTGGAGCCGTCCAGATCCAGGGCCTGTCCCCCCTGGATGCCCTCCACATAGGTCACGGGCTTGTTGGAAGTAACGGAAATGTTGTTTTGGGAAGCGTCGGTCAGGTTTCCTTCAAAGGAGAGGCTGAGCTGGGTGTCGGCTTCGCTGCCGCTGAAAGGTGCGGCAAAGACGCCCACCGGCAGCTGTGCCCCTGCCGCCACCATAGCGGCGGAAAGAACACCGGCCAACAGTCTTTTCCACTTCATGCAATCATCCTTTCTTGCTTTTTTTACCGGAATTTTGTATACTGAAAAACAAAGAAGATGTCCCGGCGGTCGATGGTTTTTGCTCTTTAATTATAGCAAGCGACCGCTTTTCTGCAAATATCGATTGGTTAGATAAGTTTGATTTTGTCAGAAGATTCCGGCAAATTTCTTAGATAGTTACACCTTTTGACTACCTGTATCGGAGGAAAATGCACTGTGAAAGTCCATCGCATTAACCGCTGCGCCCCCCTGCTTTTTCATATGGCCGGTTACTTTTGTTCGCCGGATCCCAACTGGATCCACCTGTCCCGTCTGCTCACTGACTACGAACTGATGGTCGTGGTAAAAGGCACCCTTTATATCGCAGACGGGCAGCGGGAATTTACCGTAAAAGAAGGGGAATACCTGCTTCTGGCCCCCGGAAGCGACCAGCACGGCTATCTCCACAGCCAGTGTGAATTTTTCTGGGTCCACTTTACCGACTCCGAACTGCTTCTGCCCCAAGAGATGGACCCCAATTCCGCTTCCTTTTCCGATGAAATCATTGCGGTGCCGGAGCACGGGGTGTTAAACGACACCACTGTGGTCTGGAACCAAATGCGGCTGCTGCTCAAACACCACCGCCTTTATGACGACCCCCACATTGCCGCGGCGGACACCATGGTGGTGCTGTGTTTGCTGCAACACCAATGCCTGCGGGAACGTCCCGCTTCCCAATCGGCAGTAAAAAAGGACGATCTTCAGGGGAAAATCCTGGATTACCTCAACTGGCACATCCACGAAAACATCCGGGTCAGCCAGGTGGCCACCCATTTGGGGTACAATGAAAAGTACCTCTCCACCCTCTTTACCGCCATGACTGGGGAAAGCATCAAGCACTACATCCTGGTGCAAAAAATGGAGATTGCCAAGCGACAGCTCACCAACACTAACGTGCCCATTACCGCCATTGCCGCCAACATGGGCTTTTCCGACAGCCACAACTTCTCCACCGCCTTCAAAAAGATTGTGGGGATGTCCCCCAGGGAATACCGGAAGGAATACCGGGAATAAATCCAAAAAGAAAGGCGTACCGCATTGCAGTACGCCTTGTTTCTATTATCTTGAAAAATCCGTTGGGTTTCTACAATGATTGCCGAAGACAATCTTTATATCATGCCCCCATTGACCCCTAGCACCTGGCCGGTAATGTAGCCCGCCGAATCCGAGGCCAGAAACACCGCAGCCGCAGCCACTTCTTCCGGACGGCCCAGCCGCCCCATGGGAATGGAGTTACAAAACTGCTCCATCTCTTCCCCGGTGTACCCGGCATTCATGGGGGTGTCGATGCCGCCGGGGGCAATGCAGTTGACCCGAATCCCGCTGAGCGCCAATTCTTTGGCCAAAGCCTTGGTCAGGCCGATGAGCCCCGCTTTGGCAGCGGAGTACACTGCTTCGCAGGCAGCGCCCACCTGCCCCCACACCGAGGAAACATTGAGGATTACTCCTCCCTGCTGCCGGTAAAAGGCGGGAAGCAGGCCGTGAATCATCCGGTAGGCGGATTTCAGGTTGCAGTCCAGGATGTAATCCCAGTGCTCCTCCTCTACATCGGAAAAGAGAATTTCCTCCGCCGCCCCGGCATTGTTCACCAGCACATCCACCCGGCCGAACCGAGCCAGCACCTCCCGGCAGAGGGTATCGGCATCCTCCTTTTTGGTCAAATCGGCGCAGAACACCTCACAGTCCTGCCCCAGCGCCAAAACCCGGTCTTTCAGCTTTTGGGCGGCCTGCTTTTGGCTGCGGCAGTGTACCGCCACGGCATAGCCCGCCTGGGCAAAAGCCATGGCCATGGCCTGCCCGATTCCGCCGGAAGCCCCGGTAATCAACGCCGTTTTCATCAGCTCACCGGCACCACTGCAGCGGCATCATCGTACTGGGTGGTATCGCTGGTTAAACCTTCCTCCACCTGTACCTGGGAGACGGTGGTTTCGGTGGAGGGGAACGCCACACTGAGCACCACATACTGGTCGGTATCCACCTTTTGCAGAGTGTAAATCATGGTTTTCTGGGGCTCTTCGTCTAAATGCCGCCCCACATCCCAGAAGGGGCCGGGGGGAATGTACCCCACCTCCAAGGTATAGATGTCCAGATTCTTGGAGATGCTCAGCACCTCGCAGGAATAGGGCAGCACCGAGGGGGTGGTGGGAAGGTAGTACACCTGGTTTTCTTCATCGTAGACAATGGAGAGATAGCTGTCCTCCACGCTTTGGTGGCGGATACTGGCGTGTTCCCCTAAAATCTGGCGGATGCTGGCTTCAATATCTGATTGGGGCACCGTAATGTTGCCGAAAGAATCCTCCTGGTAGCCGGAGGTGTCGGGATGGTCCAGCAAAAACTGCCACACCCCGGCCCGGATCACTTCCACTTCATCCAGATAATTCACCGATTCATAGGCGGGTACGTCGATGATGACCAACGGCTCCACCACTTCTGCCAGAGCCTCTTTCTCCCAGGTGTTATTCACTGCATTGCCGATCAGCCCCACCAGCCATACAATGGTGGTGACCAGCCCCACCAAGGCAAACAGCAGGGTGAAAATCCCCAGCACCAAAGCGCCCCGATGAAAGGAGCGTTTTTCCACCGCCCGTTCCGACGCTGCCTCTGCCGGCTTGGGCTGAATCTCTTGCTTTGCCATAAACCCAGTCTCCTTTCTAGGAAAACAGCCTTCTCAGCGAATCTGGCCGTTGCCCCGAATCACATATTTTACGGTGGTCAGTTCCTTCAGTCCCATGGGCCCTCTGGCGTGGAGCTTCTGGGTGGAAATGCCGATTTCCGCCCCCAGTCCAAACTCGCCGCCGTCGGTAAACCGGGTGGAAGCGTTCACATACACCGCGGCCGAATCCACTGCTGCGGTAAACTGATCGGCGCTGTCCAAATCTTTGGTGACGATGCACTCGCTGTGGCCGGTGGAGTAACGGTTGATGTGCCGGATGGCTTCCTCCACGCTTCCCACCACCTTGCAGGAGATGATGTAATCCAAAAATTCCTTGCCGTAGTCCTCTTCGGTGGCAGGCACTGCCAGATCTCCCAAGATCTTGCAGGTCTCTTCGCAGCCCCGAATCTCCACGTTCTTTTCCGCCAGTTTCTTTTGGCAGATGGGCAGGAAGGCCTGGGCCACGTCCCGGTGTACCAGCAAACTTTCCGCCGCATTGCAGACACTGGGGCGGCTGGTTTTGGCGTTAAACACAATGTTCACCGCCATATCCAGATCGGCGGAAGCGTCCACATAAATGTGGCAGTTGCCGGTTCCGGTTTCAATCACCGGCACGGTGGCGTTTTCCACGCAGGAGCGGATCAAGCCCGCCCCGCCCCGGGGAATCAGCACGTCCAGCAGGCCGTTGAGCTTCATCATCTTGGTGGCGGTTTCCCGGCTGGTGTCCTCCACCAGTTGAATCAATTCTTTGGGCAGGCCGCATTCTTCCAGCGCCTGCTGCATCAGCCGGACAAAGGCCAGATTGGAGTGGAAGGCTTCCTTGCCGCCCCGGAGCAGCACGGCGCTGCCCGCTTTCAGGCAGAGCACTGCGGCGTCCACCGTCACATTGGGCCGAGACTCAAAAATGATTCCGATGACCCCCATGGGTACCCGGATCCGCTGGATGTTCAGCCCGTTTTCGGTGCGGTAGCCTTCCACCACCTGGCCGATGGGGTCCTCCAGCTTCACCACGTCCAGCACCGAAGAAGCGATGCCTTCAATCCGCTCCCTGGTGAGCAGCAGCCGGTCCTGCATCACCGTAGGCATTCCGTTTTCCTTTGCCTGAGCCAAATCAATGGCGTTGGCTTCCAACACGCTGTCCGCCTGTTGAACTAAAATCCGACTGATGGCGGTGAGGGCGTCGTTTTTCTCTTTGGTGGACAGCAGGGAGGCTGCCTGGGAGGCTTGTTTTGCCGCCAGGGCCGCTGCCGTAATATCGTATGCCATGGTAATTCCTCCTTGGTTTCATTTTATAACGTAATGTTTCCCTGGTTGGGATAACGGCTTTTCATTTTCAGCCGTTCTTGGCGCTGCTGGCGCTGCTGCAGGTTGGGCTCAAACCAGGTGCCGGCAGGCTGGCCGTCCAGAATGGTGTAAAGCTGTTCCGGGTGGCTGCCGTTCATAATCAACATGGGGAACCCTGCATCCATAGCCATCTGGGCCGCATGGATTTTAGTCACCATGCCGCCGGTGCCCAAATGGCTGCCCTGGCCCCCTGCCAAGCCCTGAATCGCCGGGGTAATCTCCTCCACATAGGGAATCAGCTTGGCGTCGGAATTTTTATGGGGGTCGGAATCAAACAAACCGTCGATGTCGCTTAAAATCACCAGCAGGTCGGTTTCGCACAGCCTTCCCACAATGGCGGACAAGGTATCGTTGTCGCCAAATTCGATCTCCTCGGTGGAAATGGCGTCGTTTTCATTGACAATGGGAATGACCTTGAGCTGCAGCAGCCGGTTGAGGGTATTCTCCAAATTCCGACAGCTGATTTCCCGGTCCACGGTGTAGCGGGTCATCAGCACCTGACTCACCCGGTGGTTGTACTCCAAAAAGGAATTGGAGTATACCTGCATCAATTCGCACTGTCCCACCGAGGCGCAGGCCTGGATGGTGGGCATGTCGTGGGGGCGGCCGGAAAAGCCCAACTCCCCCGCCCCCACGCCGATGGCGCCGGAGGACACCAGTACGATCTCCAAACCGGTATTTTTCAAATCGGAGATGACCTCCACCAGCTGCTTAATCCGCCGCAGATTCAACAGTCCGGTGGAGTAGGCCAAGGTGGAGGTGCCCACCTTTACCACCACCCGCTTGATTTCACTGCAATCCTTCAAACTCCAAACACTCCTTCTTCTCCTGCGCTTTCTTTGCTTTCCCGAGCCGCTTTTTCCTGTTCCAGCCATTGCTGCACCCACTGCCGGGCCGCCTCCCGGCTGCACAGCCGCAAGTAAGGCGGCACCAGCAAAACGGGAACGATCAAAATGCAGCTTAGCACTCCGGCCAAATGAACCCCAAGCAGCAAAATCCAGTGCCGGGCATGGCCCTTCATGACGCGGGAGGAAAGTCCGAACAGCTGCAAATAACTGTGGCCGGGCCGCTCAAAAAACAGATATGGCACCAAAAACAGCTTTGAGCCCAGCCAGAAAAATACCAGCAGCCCCGCCAGCAGCAGCAGGGTTTCCACCACCAGCAGCACTTCATAGAAAGGCTGACCGAAGCCTTCCCGTCCCAGGGGCAGCAAACCGGACAGCAGACTCAGCGCCGGGCCGAAGCAGAACAGGATCAGCCCAATCCAGCAGATGAGCTGGTACAGCTCCTGGCGCAGCAGGCGGAAATACCGGTGCCAGGAGGAAAAATAAAAAAAGAGCTGCTGCATTTCCCAAAACCGGCCCCGGGCGTCTTGGAGCCAATACAGCCGCTTGGCCCCCACGCTGAGGGGTGCGCCAAGCAACACCCAAATCACCAGCGCCCCGAAGATTCCAGCAATATCGTTCCACAAAAGGCTCACCAGCACGCCGACAATCACGGCGCAGAACGCCATGCTCAGCTCCATGCAGCAAAGGCAGATGGATTTGGGAAAGTTTTCCTTTAGCGCCCGAAAACTCTGGGTAAAAACTCCCTTCATTTGTTTCATGAATCCTTCCCGCCCATGGATTGATCCAAGGAACGGATATACTCCGGATCCACCAAATGATACTGGGCTTCCTGTTCCGGCTCTCCCCGGTAAGGGATCTTTCCACCGATTTCAAAACTTTTGGCGTTGCTCCAGACCGCCAGATTCAGCAGGATTCCGTATCCTTCCCCGGGCTGGCAGCTCCAGTAAGAAGGCTTCGTCCGAGGCAGGCCGCAGCCCCCTAGCAAGGTCATAATCACGCCGCCATGGGTGACCACCGCAGCGGAGAAGATCTGCTTTTTCATCATGTCCTTCAGCAAAACTTCAAAGCCCTCCAGCACCCGGCTTTCAAACTGGGCCATCCCCTCGCTGCCTCCCGGCGCCGGGGATTTCATCTTATGCTCCATAAAGGTGAGAAAGCGGGAATCGTTTTTTAACTCATCCAGGCTTTTGTTTTCAAAGTCCCCGAAATCAAATTCCCGCAGCTGGGGAATGGTAATCAGGTCCATCTGGGGATAAAGCAGATGGGCGGTCTGGACACAGCGCAGCAACGGCGAGGTGTATACCAGCCCCACGTTGGGATATTCCCCCGATTCCATTAAGGACGCCAGTCCGGCAATCCCTTCCGGGCAAAGGGGCAGATCCGTTTTGCCTACAAACCGTCCTTCCAAATTGGAGGCGGTCATGCCGTGGCGGATCAGATAAATATGGTAACTCTGCATGGTATTCCTCCCGTTTTCGGCCGTTGATTGCACAGATTTTTCCTATGCCCTTATCATACCAAATTCCCCTTGCTTTTGCAAACCCTTTTGTCCCCTTTCCCTTTGTACTTCTTATCAGGCCGATTCCCTTGGAATTTATTGGGATTTCCCGACAAAGATTAAGAAAATCATCCATTTTCCTTGCACAAAGCCGACAACTTTCAAAATTTTTCTTCAAAATGCCTTTACAAACAGTATCCTTTATACTATAATCTACTATATGTGAAAACCAGACGAAAGGAGAAATGCCGGTGAACAGCGATTTCCCCCGAATTCTCTCGCTTTTGCGAAAAGAACGGGGCTTGAGCCAAAAGCAGGCTGCCGCAGAGCTGCATGTTTCCCAATCCCTGCTCTCCCATTACGAAAAAGGCATTCGGGAATGCGGACTGGATTTTCTGGTGCGCACCGCAGATTTTTACGGTGTTTCCTGCGACTACCTGCTGGGCCGTTCCCCTGAGCGCACCGGCGCTACCCTGTTGGTGGACGATCTGCCGGAAGCAGACGTGCTGGGCAAGGAAAACCGTATGCGGGGGGGCAGTATCCTCCCTACCTTGAACAAGCGGCTGATGATCAACAGCTTGAACATTGTGTTCAGTTTATTGGAGCGGATTGGCGACACCAAACTCACCAAGTCCCTGAGCCTTTACCTGATGATGGACATTTACCTGGCCTTTCGAATGCTCTACGAGCTCAATCCCAAAAACCTCTCCACCCTGTTTGTGGTGGACAAAGCCAGATATCCCTATTTGGCGGATGCCCAACGCTTAATGCAGCGGGCGGATCTCTCCCAGCTGATGCTTCAGCTTTCCAAGGATCTCCCTGGGGAAAAAACACTGCTGTCCACCGAACAGCTCCAAGCCAACTATCCCCTCTTTACCAGCTCCCTGTTAAATCTCATCAAAAACGCGGAAGTCACCCTGGAGCAAACCTGAATAAGAAAACATTTTTCATCTGCCTTTCCAACAAAACGGAAAGGCGGTTTTCTTTTTTCCCCGTCCCAACGAAAACACACCTTTTTTATAACAAAAATAGATTGACAAATCCCGCCAATCGTGTATGATAGTTGCCGTACCAATCCAAATAGCAGAAAGGGGAAATCTTGATTGGTTCGCGATATGACCAAAGGCAGCCCTACCCGGCTGATTCTGGCCTTTGCCCTGCCCATGCTGGCGGGCAGCATTTTACAACAATTTTACAATCTGGTGGACAGCATCGTGGTGAGCTGGGGCGTGGGGGTCAACGCCTTTGCGTCCATCGGCTGCACCAGCTCCATGAATTTCTTCGTCATCGGCTTTATCACCGGCTTGACCCAGGGATTCTCCATTCTCATCAGCCAGTATTTCGGGGCGAAAAACATGGAGGGGATGCGCAAAAGCATCGCCATGTCGGTTTGCCTGTCCGCCGTCAGCGTGGTGGTGGTGTCCTTAGCCGCCGCCCTCTCCTCGGAAGGGATTCTGACCCTGATGCAGACCCCGGACATCTACATGGAGGACGCCGTCCTCTACTCCCGTATCGTATACGGCTGCGTAGGGTGTCTAGTGTTTTACAACATGACCTCCTCCATCCTCCGGGCGGTGGGGGACAGCCGCAACCCCCTGATTGCCATTATCCTCTCCACCGTGATGAACATCGGCCTGGACCTGCTGTTCGTCATGGTGTTCCACTGGGGGGTGGCAGGGGCCGCCATTGCCACCGCCATCAGCCAGGTCATGGCCATGTGCTACAACCTGGTGGTGATGCGGCGGCTGGAAATCCTCCGCCTGTCCAGAACCGATTTCAGGCTGGATTTTTCCATGATGCGGAAAATGCTGGTAATGGGCATTCCCATGGCCTTCCAGAACTCGGTCACCGCTTTGGGCGTCATGATCCTCCAAGGGGTGGTCAACAGCCTGGGGGCGCTGTACTCCGCCGCCTATGCCGCCGGGTGCCGGGTGGTGAACATCATCCAGCAGCCCAATGCCACCTTCGGCATGGCCATGACCACCTTCTCCGGCCAGAACCTGGGCGCAGGCAAGCTGGACCGAATCCGCAAAGGGGTGCTGCGCTGCATCGGCATCAACCTGATTATCTGCACCGGGCTGTGCCTGTGCATGATCTTCTTCTCCAAGCCCATCGCCGGACTGATTGTGGGCTTCGGGGAAACGGAAATCATCCAGGAAGCCTCCAACTACATGGTATTTTTGAGCTTGTTCTTGTGGGTGCTGGGCCTGCTGTGGCCCTACCGCTCTGCATTGCAGGGCATGGGCCGCACCGTCATGCCCATGCTCTCCGGCGGACTGGAGCTGGCCATCCGCATCTCCCTAGTGCTGACCCTGCCTTTGTTCATGGGCTTCTGGGGGGTTATGACCGCCGAAGTTTCCGCCTGGGCCGGAGCTACCATTATGTTGGTGATTGACTACTACCTGGTCATTCACAAACTGAAACACACCGCCAATTTGAATCAGGGACTGCTGAAAAAACAGAAAGCGCCGGAACGGGTTCCGGTTACCGCTTCTGAACATTCCTGAACAAAAATGACCGCCTGTCACTCAATCCAGAAGTGGCAGGCGGTTTTTTACAGGGCGGACCAGTCGATGGGGGCCATGCCCTGTTCTTTCAAAAATTCGTTGCAGCGGCTGAAATGCTTGCAGCCAAACCAGCCGTGATAGGCGCTCAGGGGGGAGGGGTGCACCGTCTCCAGCACCAGATGGATGGGGTTGGTAATCAGTTCCTTCTTTTTCCGAGCGGGGCTGCCCCACAGCAGAAACACCATAGGAGTTTCCCGCTGATTCAGCAAGGTGATGACCCGGTCGGTAAACTGCTCCCAGCCCTTGCCTTTGTGGCTGTTGGCCTGGCCTTCCCGCACCGTCAGCACAGTGTTTAGCAGCAGCACCCCCTGTTTGGTCCAGCCGGTGAGCTCCCCGTAAGGGGGCAGGGGCATACCGATGTCGGAATTGAGCTCCTTAAAGATATTTTGCAGAGACGGCGGGGGCTTGACCCCTTTCTGCACCGAAAAACAAAGACCATGGGCCTGTCCGGCGCCGTGATAGGGGTCCTGGCCCAGAATCACCGCCTTCACTTTGTCGTAAGGGGTGCTTTGCAGGGCGTTGAAGATTTTATCCATGGGAGGGAAGATGTTGTAATGGGCGTATTCTTCCTTCAAAAAAGCCCGGAGTTTTTGATAATAGGGCTTTTCAAATTCCGGCCCAAGCAGCTCGTCCCAGCCGCCGCCAAGATGTACCATAGGCATTCCTTTCTCGTTGAAACATTCCTTTCTGTTTAGTCAATTCCCGCCGGAATCTGCTGGGTCAAACAGTGGATGTTGCCCCCGCCCAGCAAAATCTCCCGGGTGGGGATCTGAATGACCGTTCGCTCTAGGAAACAGTCCGCCAAAATGTTGGCTGCCACTTCATCCATGGGGTCGCCAAAAGCGGGCATAATCACGTTTTTATTGGAGAGATAAAAGTTAGCGTAGCTGGCGGCCAGCCGCTCTCCGGGGGTGCGGGCAGGTTTTCCGTCCACGCAGTCCAGCCCCCGGCACTCTTCTTCCGATACCGTCACCGGTTTAGGCAGGGGCAGCTTGTGAACCTTCAGCTTCCGCCCTTTGGCGTCCCGGGCGGCTTGGAGGTATTCCCAGTTTTCCTGGCAGAGGGGAGATTGGGGGTCGCCTTCCTCCTCCGTCCAGCTGAGAACCATCTCTCCCGGCTTCACAAAGGCCGCCACATTGTCCACATGCTCGTCGGTCTCATCGTTGTAAATGCCCCGGGGCAGCCAAAGCACGGTTTCCCCACCCAAGCAGTCCAGCAGTTTTTGCTCAATCTCCTGTTGGCTGAGAGAGGGGTTCCGCCCCGGGCTGAGCAGGCAGGCGGCGGTGGTCAGAAGGGTGCCTTCCCCGTCACTGTGGATGCTCCCCCCTTCCAGCACAAAATCCTGAAGGTCGTAGCGGTCGATGGAATAGAGGTCGCAGACTTTCCGGCCCAAATGCCGGTCCAAGTCCCAGGGAAAGTAACAGCCGTTGTACAGCCCGCCCCAGGCATTGAAATCGAAATCCGCGCCCCGACGGCGACCCTGGCCGTCAATCAAAAAAATGGGGGCGGTGTCCCTGGCCCAACTGTCGTCGCTGGACAGCTCCACCACTCGGATGTGGTCCGGCAGTGCCAAGCGGGCGTTGTCGTACTGGGCGGCGGGGGCGCAGACCGTGACTTCCTCGCTTTGGGCAATGGCCTCACAGATCTTCACAAAGGTTTCCCGGGCCGCATAGCCCCCGTAACTCCAACTGTCCCCCCGATGGGGCCAGATCAGAAGACACCCCTGATGAGGGGCAGCTTCCGCCGGATAATAAAAACCGTCCTGTTTGGGAGAAGAATAAAGTGTCTGCATACTACCTCCAACTGCGGCAACTACTTCCCGCTTACTTTTTCGTCTTCAAAGACTTTTGATACCGCTTGGCTAAAAACCCGGCAATGGGTTTGGGCCAAAACCGCTGAAACATCAGTAAATCTTCCTGCTGCCGGGAATGGTCGGCAATGGCGGCGCTGGTCTCCGCTCCTTCGTGGAGACGGTGGGTCATGGCGCACTGCTTCACATAGCAGATTCTTCCTTTGAGCTGGAAAATCCGCCGCCAGCCGTCCCAGTCCAGGGTGACGTGGAGGGAGTCATCGAAGGTGAAGTCCTTCAGGTTGGTTAAATGATAACTCACCGACGGGCAACCAACAAAGTCCCCCAAGGCCAGCACCCGTCCCCGCAGCCAGCGGCACCGGGGGGCAAAGAGATTGACGAACCGGCTCATGAGGTTTTTAATCTTCAGGTTTACCGTGTCTGCCGTCACCCGATCCCCGATTTTTTCCTGATACCGGGTATGGCAAATCAAGGAATCGGGATAGGCGGTGAGCTGCGCCATCACCCATTCCCCGTACTGCGGGGCGTAGGTGTCATCCTGGTGGGCAATGGTGGCGTAAGGGGTATTCACCTGGCTCAACCCGAAATTCCAGTCCGCTCCAATGGAGCTTTTTCCTTGACGAACCATGTACTTTGCGCCGTATTCCCTTGCCATCTGTTCCAGGTATGGGCTGGGGGTGGAGGTGGTCATTAAAATGGCGCTGGGGCGGGTCTGGGCTTTCAGGGAATCCAAACATTCCCGCAGATAAGGCGAGTCCCCGTAAGCGCACACCACATAGGTATGGTCCGGCTGCATAATACGTCCCCCTTCCAATGGAATCTTGCTTCATTGTAGCACATCGTCGGAGCGGTTTCAACCGGTTTCTTTTTTCGTAATTTTTATATTGTTCGATATATTCACTATTCACCTTTTTAAGTAATTATTTCGCTTTTTCAATAACAATCCGTATCTTTTACTCAAACTTACATAAATTGATTTAAGATATTATCACCTTACCTTAAATTCCTCTTTTCATACATTAGAGAACTGCAGCTGAAAGTGAATGTATTGAAAGAGACAATCAAAGCATAAAAACCGGCGCACAGCAAGCCGGAAAATATATGTGTTGTGGTGGAAAAATAAAGTTTCTTTTTCAGCAAAACAGGAGCGCATATGGTTACCGGTGCATTCATCAAGCGCTCAATCTGGAAGGATTTGTACGTCAGAAAAGGTAGTTGGGAAAAGCGCCAGAGATAAAAATCAGGTCGCTTTTCCCACAAAAAAGTCAAACACAGCAAACGTAAAAGGTCTGAACCTATGGCAAATCATTTTTTCAGCCCGGTCTCTTGAAGCCTGGCCAGCTATCAGCAACTTCGGCATAGCTGCTACTGCGCAGGCATCGCCCTGAAGGGGGCATTCCACAATTCTTCTAATCGGAAATGAAAATGGAAAATAACAAAACTGCTTCTCCATTATCCCTTAGGAGGGGGGCAAATGCAGTAAGGCGGAGAAGGAGTGCTATCAAACTTTTTCGACAAGCCGCAGCATCAGAATTTATTCTAGCGTTGATTCTTTATGAAAGGTTAGAAGCGGTTTTTAATGGGCGGCAAACTTTCTTCTCCCTGCGAAAAAAGTTGCAGCAATACCCAATCCGGCATTCCGGCAACTTCCAAAACCACCTAACCTTCCCTATTATTTGCCCTTTGCGAAAAGATATGATACAATGAAAAAAACACCGTCGAAAGGATGGGATCTCGATGAATTCTTATCTGGCTGCTGCCATTCAAATGCGCTGCAACCGTTCCCCGGAAGAAAACTTAAACACTGCCCTGACTATGGTTCGGCAGGCCGCCCAAAAAGGCGCCAAGCTGATTCTGCTGCCGGAATTATTTGAGCATTGGTATTTCTGCCAAGAGAAAAACTATGACCTGTATTCCTATGCCACTTCCTTAGAGGAAAACCAGGCCGTGCAGGCGCTGCGCCCTCTTGCCAAAGAGCTGGGGGTGGTGTTGCCGGTGAGCTTTTATGAGAAAGATGGACTGAGCCTTTACAACACGGTAGCGGTGATTGACGCCGACGGAAGCATCCTGGGTATTTACCGGAAAACCCATATCCCGGACGACCACTTCTACCAAGAGAAATTCTACTTCACCCCCGGCAACACCGGGTTCCGGGTATGGGACACTGCAGTGGGCCGGATCGGTGTGGGTATTTGCTGGGATCAGTGGTTCCCGGAAGCAGCCCGGTGCATGGCCCTGATGGGAGCGCAGGTGCTGCTCTACCCCACCGCCATCGGTTCCGAACCCATTTTGGAAACCGACAGTATGCCACATTGGCAGCGGTGTATGCAGGGGCACAGCGCCGCCAACCTGGTGCCGGTGATAGCCGCAAATCGGGTTGGCACCGAAACCGTCACCCCTTCGGAAGGCAACAACCGCCAATCTTCTTCCCTCACTTTCTATGGTTCCTCTTTCCTCACCGACGCCACCGGAAAGATTCTGGCCCAGGGCAGCCGAGAACAGGAAGAAATCCTATTGGCGGAGATCCATCCCCGGGAGGATGAAGAACTTCGGATGAGCTGGGGGGTCTTCCGGGATCGGCGGCCGGAGATGTACGGAACTTTAACTAAATAATAGTTCTCAACCTCTGTCCATTGCGAGGCAGTCTTCAGCAAAACTATTCCAGATCTCAAAAATAACAAAAAGACGAGGCTTCTCCGTTTTGGAAAAACCTCGTCTTCTTTTTATTTAGGATGAAAAAGGAGAATCACACACTAAACAGCAGTTTACCGTAAGTGGGGAAGGGCCAGACGCTTTCGTCGCAGTACAGTTCCATTTCATCCGCCGGGGCACGCACAGCGTCCATATCCGGCAGAATGGTGTCTTTGTAGAATTCTGCTTCGGTCAAAACGTCGGAAGTAGGCACACAGTCCAGATCTTTTTCCAGCTTATTGGCAGCCGCATAGCAGCGGTCGCACATGGCGCTGAGCTTCATAATCAGATCTTCTTCCATAGCGGTTCCCACTTCTGCGCCGATCTGCTTCTTGTTCAGCAGGGCATCGGTGAGCTGCTTGATATACTTGTTCACAGCAGGCAGAATGTCCTTGCGGGCCATATCCAGAGTGGTGAGAGCTTCGATGTTCAGCACCTTGGAGTAGGTTTCCAGCTTGATCTCGTAGTGAGACTTCATTTCGCTTTCGGTATAGACACCGTACTTGGTGAACAGTTCCACATTCTTAGGCTGGAAAAAGGTCTTTTCTGCGTCCACGGTGGTACGCAGGTTCAGCAAACCACGCTTGGCAGCTTCTTCCTGCCATTCATCGGAATAACCGTTGCCGTTAAAGATAATACGATCATGTTCCTTGATGGTTTTGCGGATCAGATCGTTCAGAGTTGCAGTAAAGTCATCTGCATTTTCCAAAGTGGTGGCGAACTCATCCAATTCCTTTGCCACAGCGGTATTCAGCACCACATTGGCACCGCTGATGGAAGCAGCACTGCCCAGCATCCGGAATTCAAACTTATTGCCGGTGAAAGCAAAGGGAGAGGTCCGGTTCCGGTCGGTGTTGTCCTTGGGGAACTTGGGCAGCAGATCCACACCCAGTTCCATATCGCCCATATCCCGGCCCTGGTATACCCGGCCTTCCTCAATGCAGTTGAGGATCTCGGTGAGCTCATCGCCCAGGAAGATGGAGATGATGGCCGGAGGCGCTTCGTTGGCGCCCAGACGGTGGTCGTTGCCGGCGCTGGCCACGGAAATCCGCATCAGGTCTTGGTATTCGTCCACAGCCTTGATAACCGCCACCAAGAACAGCAAAAATTGTGCATTTTCTGCAGGAGTTTCGCCGGGATCAATGAGGTTTACGCCGGTATTGGTGGAAATAGACCAGTTGTTGTGCTTACCGGAACCGTTAATGCCCTCAAATGGTTTTTCATGGAGCAGGCAAACCATGCCGTGGCGCTTGGCAACCTTCTGCATCATTTCCATGGTGAGCTGGTTATGGTCGGTGGCCACGTTAGTGACGCTGAAGATGGGAGCCAATTCATGCTGGGCCGGAGCCACTTCGTTGTGCTTGGTCTTGGCAAGAACACCCAGTTTCCAGAGCTCCTGATCCAAGTCTGCCATGTATTCCGCAACCCGGTCCTTGATGGCGCCGAAATAATGGTCTTCCAATTCCTGTCCCTTGGGCGTGGGAGCGCCAAACAGGGTGCGGCCAGTGTAAATCAGGTCTTTTCTCTGCTTATACACCTTTTCATCAATGAGGAAATATTCCTGTTCCGGTCCCACGGTAGATACCACCCGGGTGGCATCGGAACCAAACAGCTTCAGTACACGAAGAGCTTGTTTGTTGATGGCTTCCATAGAACGAAGCAACGGGGTCTTTTTGTCCAGCGCTTCGCCGGTGTAAGAGCAGAACGCAGTGGGAATGCAAAGGGTGTTCTGCTTGATGAACGCATAAGAAGAGGGGTCCCAAGCGGTGTAGCCCCGAGCCTCAAAGGTAGCCCGCAGGCCGCCGGAGGGAAAGGAAGATGCGTCAGGTTCACCCCGAACCAGTTCTTTGCCGGAGAAGTTCAGCAACACCCGGCCGCCTTCTACAGGGTTGATGAAGCTGTCGTGCTTTTCAGCGGTGATGCCGGTCATAGGCTGGAACCAGTGGGTAAAATGGGTGCAGCCCTTTTCAATAGCCCAATCCTTCATAGAGTGAGCCACTACATTGGCCAGATCAATGTCCAGCGGCGTACCGTCCTGAATGGTTTTCTTCAGCGCTTTATAGGTATTCTTAGGCAGACGCTCCTGCATCACCTGGTCGTTGAACACCATGCTGCCGAAAATTTCTGCTACATTGCTCATGCTCGATTACCTCCATACCACATTGGCTACGCCGTCCGATCTCTCGAATCGACGGAGGGCCTTCTCCCTCATCTTACCATTTTCACTGTATTTTGTAAAGAACAATATTGATATTCAGTCAAAACAAGAGTGAATAACGTAATTTTTTTAAGAAAAGCCCAAGATGTGATTCATTCCAACAAAAAACGCTGTGGAAGGGAAACACCCTCCACAGCGCCCTTGCTGTTTACAACCAACAGTATAACCACCTGCTTGAAAGTTGTCAATACTTTTTTTCAAAAAAATAGGCGCCGGCTTAAAACACCTGCAAACCAAAACAAAACATCGGTTTCAGCTTAATTTTTTAGGTTCAAATCCCGGTTTTGGCTTTTGAAAAATAAAAAAGAAAAAAAATTCCTCTTGACAGCCAAAGAGAAATGGTCTATAATTAAGCTCGCATTGAACAACGACGTTCACGGATTTTCTTCTCGTTTGTCCAAAATCGGACAGCGAGGCGGAAATCGGTGAACGTCTTTTTTGTTTTCCGTTTACTGAGATGAAGGAGGCCAACCAGATGATGAGCCAAAATATTCTCCACAAAGAAGGAGAGGTACGCATCCCCTCCGGCTGCGCAATCTCCGGTATTTTTTCCAAATCCGGCAAGAAGGTCAACGGCCGGGAAATCATCAAATCCATCGCCACCATGCACGACCGTTCCAACGGCCTGGGCGGCGGATTTGCGGGATACGGCATCTATCCCCAATACCCCGATGCCTACGCCTTCCATGTGTTTTATAACGATGAGGACAGCAAAGCCCGCTGCGAAAAATTTCTGGAACGGCACTTTGACGTGATTAACCTGTCGAAAATCCCCACCCGGAAGGTTGCCGCCATTACCGACGAACCTCTGATCTGGCGGTACTTCGTCACCCCCCTGCACATTAAGCTGATGCAGAGCCAACTGTCCGAAGAGGAATTTACCAAACGCTGCGTCATCCACATCAACACCCAGCTGGACGGCGCTTATGTGTTCTCCTCCGGCAAAAACATGGGGGTCTTTAAAGCGGTGGGCTTTCCGGAAGACGTAGGCGAGTTTTACCGGCTGGAAGAGTACGACGCTTACAGCTGGACTGCTCACGGCCGGTACCCCACCAACACTCCCGGCTGGTGGGGCGGCGCCCACCCCTTCGATCTGCTGGGACTTTCCATCGTCCACAACGGAGAAATTTCTTCCTACGACGCCAACCGCCGGTACATTGAAATGTTCGGATACAAATGTAACCTTCTCACCGACACCGAGGTGATTACCTACATCATCGACTACTTAGCCAACGAGAAGAAGCTCACCATGGAAGAGGTAGCCAGCGTCATCGCCGCTCCCTTCTGGAGCACCATTGAGCGGATGCCCCAAAAACAAAGAGAACAGCTCACCTACCTGCGCAACACCTTTGCCAGCCTGCTGATCACCGGTCCCTTCTCCATTTTGGTTGGATTTGAAGGGGGCATGATGGCCCTCAACGACCGGCTGAAACTGCGGAGCATGGTGGTAGGTGAAAAGGACGACACCGATATGGTGTACATCGCCAGCGAAGAATGCGCCATCCGGGTCATTGAACCCAGAGTGGACCGGGTCTGGTCCCCCAAGGGCGGCGAACCGGTAATCGTCCGGCTGAACCCCGATGCGAAAGTGTAAGAAGGAGGAGCTGCAAAATGGGCAATAACGGTATCAATTATATCCACCCGGAATTTGAAGTGGTCCGTGACCAGGACAAATGCATTGCCTGCCGGGTCTGTGAGCGGCAATGCGCCAACGAAGTGCACTACATGGACGAAGACGGTGTGATGCGGGCGGACAATTCCAAATGCGTCAACTGCCACCGGTGCGTCAGCCTCTGTCCCACCGGGGCGCTGAAAATCGTCAAAAGCGACCACACCTTCCGTCCCAACGGGAACTGGACGCCCCAAATCATCACCGAGCTGTACCGTCAGGCGGGAAGCGGCGGGGTGCTGCTGTCCAGCATGGGCAACCCCACCAACCTGCCGGTGTACTGGGACCGGCTGCTGCTGAACGCTTCCCAGGTCACCAACCCCTCCATCGACCCCCTGCGGGAGCCCATGGAAACGGTAACCTTCCTGGGGAAGAAACCCAAAGAAATCGTCCGGGATGAGGAAGGTAACATTGTCAACAACCAGACCCCCCAGATCCGGCTGAACACCCCCATTATGTTCTCCGCCATGAGCTACGGCTCCATCAGCTACAACGCCCATGCGTCCCTGGCCAGAGCCGCCACCGAACTGGGCATTTGCTACAACACCGGCGAAGGCGGCCTGCACGAAGACTTCTATCAGTACGGCCCCAACACCATCGTCCAGGTGGCGTCCGGCCGATTCGGGGTGCACAAGGCTTATCTGGAAGCGGGCTGCGCCGTGGAAATCAAGATCGGCCAGGGCGCCAAGCCGGGTATCGGCGGCCACCTGCCGGGCGCCAAAATCGTGGGCGACATCAGCCGCACCCGTATGATCCCGGAAGGCAGCGACGCCATCTCCCCTGCCCCCCACCACGACATCTACTCCATCGAGGATTTGCGCCAGCTGGTGTACTCTTTAAAGGAAGCCACCGAATACAATAAGCCGGTGATCGTGAAAATCGCTGCGGTGCATAACGTCGCAGCCATCGCTTCCGGCGTGGCCCGCAGCGGCGCAGACATCATCGCCATCGACGGGTTCCGGGGCGGCACCGGCGCTGCCCCCACCCGAATCCGGGACAACGTGGGCATTCCCATTGAGCTGGCTCTGGCCAGCGTGGACTCCCGTCTGCGGGAAGAAGGCATCCGGGACAACGTCAGCGTGGTAGTGGGCGGCTCCATCCGTTCTGCCGCCGACGTGGTCAAGGCCATCGCTTTGGGCGCCGACGCCTGCTACATCGGCACCGCCGCCTGCCTGGCTATGGGCTGCCACCTCTGCCGCAGCTGCCAGGAAGGCAAGTGCAATTGGGGCATTGCCACCCAGCGCCCCGAACTGGTGAAGCGTCTCAACCCCAACATCGGCTCTCAGCGGCTGGTGAACCTGGTCAACGCCTGGACCCACGAAATCAAAGAAATCATGGGCGGCATGGGCATCAACTCCATCGAGAGCTTGCGGGGCAACCGCTTAATGCTCCGGGGCGTTGGCTTGAATCAGAAGGAACTGGAGATTCTGGGCATCAAGTATGCCGGGGAATAAGGAGGAGATCTGGCTGTGAAACGAGTATATGTAAATGAAGAATGGTGCTTGGGCTGCCATCTCTGTGAATATCAATGCGCCTTTGCCAATTCCGGGGAAACAGATATGGTCAAAGCCTTAAAGGGCGTAAAAATCAACCCCCGGATTCAGGTGGAGGAAGGGGACGGCGTAAACTTTGCCGTCCAGTGCCGCCACTGTGAAGAACCTCTCTGCGTCAAGGGCTGCATCTCCGGCGCACTGAGTATCAAGGACGGGGTCATCCATCTGGATGAAAACAAGTGTGTGGGCTGCTACACCTGTGTGCTGATGTGCCCCTACGGCGCCATTATGCCGGGCAACGGCACCGCAGTGCAGAAGTGCGAGCTCTGCCTGAACAATTCCTGCGGCGAACCCGCCTGCGTCAAAGGCTGTCCCAATGCCGCCATTGTGTACGAAGAACGATAAGGAGGAGCCAAAATGGAAAAGAATTATGTCATCGTGGGCAACTCCGCCGCCGCCATCGGCTGTGTGGAGGGCATCCGTCAAGTAGATACCAAAGGCAGCATCCTTATCGTCTCCGACGAACCTCACCACACCTATTCCCGCCCCCTGATTTCCTACCTGCTCTGGGGCAAAACCGACCGTCAGCGGATGAAGTACCGTCCGGATTCCTTCTATGAAGACAACAAAGTAGACACCCTGTTCGGCGTCAAAGCCACCGCCCTCCACCCGGAGGAACACACCCTGGAGCTGGACAACGGGGAAACCGTCACCTACGGCAAGCTGCTGCTGGCCACCGGCTCCCGTCCCTTTATCCCTCCCATGGAAGGGCTGGACCAAGTGGAAAAGAAATTCACCTTTATGACCTTAAACGACGCTCTGGCTTTGGAAGAAGCCATCACCCCCGACTCCAAGGTGCTGATTGTAGGCGCCGGTTTGATCGGCTTGAAGTGCGCCGAAGGCATCTTTGAAAAGGTAACTTCTTTGACGGTGGTGGATTTGGCCAACCGGATCCTCCCCTCCATCCTGGACGAAGAAGGCTCCAAGCTGGTGCAGGAGTACATCGAAAAGAAGGGCGTCAAGTTCTACCTTTCCGACTCCGTGGCCAAATTTGAAGAAGGCGTGGCCCGTCTCAACAGCGGCGCCGAAGTGGAATACGACGTGGTGGTCATCGCCGTGGGCGTGCGTCCTAATGTGGAACTGGCCCAGCAGGCGGGGATTGACGTGAACCGGGGCATCCTCACCGATGTCCACTGCGCCACCAGTGCGGCAGACGTGTATGCCGCCGGGGACTGCACCGTCAGCCACAACATCGCTTCGGACCAAGACCAAATTTTGGCTCTGCTGCCCAACGCCTACATGCAGGGAGAAACCGCCGGTATCGAAATGGCGGGAGGCGAAGCCAACTACGATAAGGCAATTCCCATGAACGCCATGGGCATGCTGGGACTGCACATGATTACCGCCGGTGTCTACGACGGCGAAGTGTACAAAGAACAAAACTGCGAAGGCTACAAAAAGCTGTTTGTGAAGGACGGCAAGCTGAAAGGCTACATCCTCATCGGGGATGTCATCAAGCGGGCCGGCATCTACACCAGCCTGATCCGGGAGCAGACTCCTTTGGATGAGATTGATTTTGATTTGATTAAACACTCTCCCCAGCTCATGGCCTTTGCCAAAAAAGAGCGGAAGGTCAAGCTGGCGGGAGCCAAGGAATAAGAGAAGGAGGCTGAACCTTATGATGATCCGTCCCGGTGCAGAGATGCACTTTCAGACCTTAAACGAAGCCATTCGTTCCACCCCGGACACCGACGTCATGATTGAAAACTGCCTGGGCCAGCGCTACATTGGCGCAGGGCTTTCCGGCAAAACCATTGTCATCAACGGCACCCCCGGCAACGCCTTAGGGGCTTACCTGGACGGCTGCACCATTCATGTCCACGGCAATTCCCAGGAAGCTACCGGGGACACCATGAACGAAGGCACCATCTATGTCCACGGCAACGCCGGGGACGCCACCGGCTACGCCATGCGGGGCGGCAAAATCTTCATTGAAGGCAACTCCGGCTACCGCACCGGCATCCACATGAAGGCCTTCCAGGAAAAGGTCCCGGTTCTGGTGGTGGGCGGCATCACCGGCAGCTTTCTGGGCGAATACCAGGCTGGGGGCTACATCATTGTGCTGGATTTGAACCACCAGTCCATTGAAAAGAACTGCAACTTTGTGGGGACCGGTATGCACGGCGGGAAAATCTTTTTGCGCACCGAAAAGCTCCCTCCCAACCTGCCCAAGCAGATTCTGGCCAGCCAGGCCACCAAGGAAGACCTCAAGGAGATCAAGCCCTTTATCCACGAATTCTGCGAAGCCTTCGGCCGGGAAGAGCAGGAGATTCTGGACAGCAGCTTCTATGTGCTGACCCCCAACTCCAACAACCCCTACAAACAGCTTTACACCCGCAACCAGTGCTGAGTGTGTTTTCATCGGCGTCTTTCCTCTTTGTTCACAGGGAAAGGCGCCTTTTGTTTGAATTCCCTTATTTTCAAAACCAGAAGAGAATCCTTTCACCCGCTTCCTGCCCCGCCGGTCTTTCCTCAAAAAGTTTTTACTCTGCTTCTCTTTCCATGTTTGCATTGCCGCTTTTTTTCTGATAAAATAGGAGAAGTTAAACTGTAAGAAAGGCTGCCCTGCTGTGATGAAGAAAAAACCCCTTTTCTCCAGAATTTTATTTTCCCTTCTCACCATCTTTTTTTGGTATACCGGAATCAAAGGGACGGTCTTTGTCCTGTCCAATCCCGGCTTTCATTACAACGGGCTGCCGCTTTGGGGCGTTTATTGCATCCTGATCGGGTATTTATTGCTGGGTTTATGGGTAACCATTGCCACCATTTTGAAGTTTACAGTCAAATGCGATTGATTTGGAAAGGAGTTTTCCTATGCTATCCCAAGCCGCCAGAGATGCCTTGCAGTACGTCCGGGAAAACGATGTGAAGTTTATCCGGCTCACCTTCTGCGACATCTTCGGCAATGTGAAAAATATATCCATCCAAGCGGACCGCTTGCAGCACGCCTTGGAATACGGCATCTGCCTGGACGCCTGCTCGGTGCAGGGATTTGCGGGAGCTGACAGCGAAGACCTGTTCCTCTTCCCCGACCCCACCACCATGGCGGCCCTTCCCTGGCGTCCCAGCCGGGCGGGAGTCATTCGGTTTTTCTGCGACATCCGCTACCGGGACGGCCGCCACTTTGAACGGGACAGCCGCTATCAATTAAAAAAAGCAGTGCGCCGGTGCAAAGAGATGGGGTACCAGTGCAAAATCGGCAGCAAGTGCGAATTTTACCTCTTTTTGCAGGACGATAAAGGCAATCCCACCCTGGAGGTCCAGGACCGGGCGGGATACCTGGATGTGGCGCCCCTGGACCGGGGAGAAAACATCCGTCGGGAAATCTGCCTGAATCTGGAGCAGATGGGCATTAAGCCGGAATGCTCCTACCACGAGCACGGTCCCGGCCAAAACGAGGTGGATTTCCGGGACAACAACGCCCTGGGAGCAGCCGACGACTTGATTTCCTTTAAGTTGGCGGTGCGCAGCATCGCCAACATCAACGGCCTATACGGCTCCTTCCTCCCCAAACCCATGGAACACCTTCCCGGCAGCGGGCTGCATGTCAACATAAACCTGCTCAAAGACGGTGAAAATATCTTTTTGGGGGGAGAACAGCACAATCCGGTGGCGGAGAGCTTCATCGCCGGTATCTTAAAGTATATCCGGGACATTACCTGCTTCCTCAATCCCTTGTCCAACTCCTATGCCCGGTTCGGGGAATTTGAAGCGCCCAAATACATCTCCTGGTGCCACCAGAACCGGTTTCAGCTCATCCGCATTCCAGCGGCGTCTCCCGGCCACAACCGGATGGAGCTGCGCAGTCCCGACAGCGCCTGCAACCCTTATCTGGCCTTCGCCCTGTTAATCCATGCGGGCTTGGAGGGAATCGAAGAAAACCTGGCTCTTCCCGCCCCCACCAACCTGGATCTGTTCACCGCTACGCCGGAAGAAACCGCCGGTTTGGAGCTTCTGCCCCAGAATCTGGGGGAAGCGTTGGATTGTGCCCGGAACAGCGCATTTGTCAAGAAACATCTGGACGCCGGGCTGCTGGAAAGCTACCTGGCCAACAAGCAGAAGGAATGGGACAACGCCGTAGCCTCCCCCAACCGCCACGACTACGAACTGCGCAACTATTTCCTCTATGTCTGACACAAGTTTCACCCCTCCCCGCCGTAAAAAGGAGACTTTGGGTTGAAAGAACTTTTGTTGATTAACAGTAACGACAAATACCGAGAACCCTTGCTGGCGCTGCTGCATCAATGCGGGCTCAAGCAGATCGAGCTTGCTTACAGCGGCAGCGAGGTGCGCCGCCTTGTCCAAAATCAGAATTATCCCATGGTCATCGTCAACACCCCTCTGGCAGACGAATTCGGTCATGAACTGGGAAGCTATCTGTCTCGGAAAAGCGGATGTCTGGTGCTGCTGTTGGTCAAAAATGAAATTGCGGAAGAAATGTCTGTGAAGACCCAACGGGACGGGATTTTGGTGCTGGCCAAGCCCATCAACCGGGGCAGCTTTGCCCAGGCAGTGCGGCTGATGACCTCCTGCGTCCAAAAAATCCGGCTGCTCCAAGAGGAAAACGAAAAACTGCGAGCCACCTTGCAGCAAGACCGCATCATCAGCCGGGCCAAATGCCTGCTCATCGAACGGGGCGGTTTTACCGAAGAACAGGCCCATCACTTTTTGGAACAGCAGGCCATGAACCAACGCACCACCCGCTATGAAGTGGCCAGGGATGTCTGTGCCCAATACGCAGATTAAAATCTTCATACAAGCTAAGAATCTTCTGTCCGGAAGCCCTCCTTTCGGGCAGAAGAACGATTTTGTCCCGGAAAAGGAAAAATCGGTTGTATTTACCGGCCAAATCCAGTATAATGTAATTTGTATAATAATGCGAAGAAGGAGAGTATCCTGCGGTGAAGCTATCTTTTACCAAAATGCATGGCTGCGGCAACGACTACATTTATTTCAATGCCTTTACCCAGTCCATTGACAACCCCGAAGCATTGTCCATCCGCTTATCTCAGCGGAGAAAGAGCATCGGCGGGGACGGCATCATCCTGGTGTGCCCCAGCGATAAGGCAGACGCAAAAATGCGGATTTTCAACCAAGACGGCAGTGAAGCCAAAATGTGCGGCAACGGTGTGCGCTGTGTGGCAAAATTTGTGGTAGACCAAGGCCTGGTGCCTGGCGACCGGGAAACGGTGGCCATCGACACCCTCAGCGGCGTGAAACAAATCCGCCTGCTCCGGGAAAACGGCCAGGTGGTGGGCGCCACAGTGGATATGGCCCAAGCCATTCTTACCCCCAAAGAAATCCCGGTGCTGCTGGAGGGGGAGCGTGTCATCGGCCGGCCGGTGGAGATCGGGGGAAAAACATGGGACATTACCTGTGTCTCTATGGGCAACCCCCACTGCGTGGTATTTGTAAAAGATGTGGACGGCCTGAATCTGGAAGAGCTGGGGCCCTGCTTTGAAAAGAACCCCATTTTCCCGGAACAGGTGAACACCGAGTTCATCCGGGTGCTGGACCCCCACACCTTGCAGATGCGGGTTTGGGAACGGGGCAGCGGCGAAACCTGGGCCTGCGGCACCGGAGCCTGCGCAGCGGCGGTGGCGGCGGTGGAAAACGGCTACTGCCCGAAAAACGAAGACATTACCGTGCATCTGGTCGGCGGAGATTTGGTAATCCGCTACACCGAGGAAACGGTTTACATGACCGGCGAAGCAGTCACTGCTTTTGAAGGGGAGGTAGAAGTATGACCAAATATATTTTTGTAACCGGCGGCGTAGTCTCCGGGTTAGGCAAAGGCATTACCGCCGCCAGCTTGGGCCGGGTGCTCAAACAGCGGGGGCTGAAGGTGGCCGCCCAGAAACTGGACCCCTACATCAACATCGACCCCGGCACCATGAGCCCCTATCAGCACGGGGAAGTGTTCGTCACCGAAGACGGTGCGGAAACCGACCTGGATCTGGGTCACTATGAACGGTTCATCGACGAGGACTTAAACAAATTCTCCAACCTGACCACCGGCCGGGTGTACTGGAACGTGCTGAACAAGGAACGCAACGGCGATTATCTGGGCAAAACCGTCCAGGTCATCCCCCATATCACCAACGAAATCAAGGAATTTATCTATACCGTGGGACGGAAAACCAGCGCCGATGTGGTGATTACCGAAATCGGCGGCACCGTAGGCGACATTGAAAGCCAGCCCTTTATGGAAGCCATCCGCCAGGTGGCCTTTGACGTGGGCCGGGAAAATGTGTGTTACATCCACGTCACCCTGGTGCCCTATATCACCGGCAGCGGCGAATTTAAGAGCAAGCCCACCCAGCACTCGGTCAAGGAACTGCAAAGCCTGGGCATTGCCCCCAACATCATCGTCACCCGGGTGGATCAGCCTTTGGACGAAGACATCCGGGACAAAATCGCATTGTTCTGCAATGTGAAAAAGGAATGCGTCATTGAAAACCTGACCCTGCCGGTGCTGTACCAGTGCCCCATGATGCTGGAAGAAAGCCATATGTCCGACATTGTGTTAAAGGAGCTGGGCATTGATGCGCCTGCGGCGGATATGACCGAATGGAACCAGATGCTCCAGCGGATCGCCAACCGGGACAAAACCGTGACCATCGCCCTGGTGGGCAAATACGTCAAGCTCCACGACGCCTATCTGTCGGTGGTGGAATCCTTAAACCACGCCGGTTATGAAAACGCCGCCAAGGTGGAAATTAAATGGGTGGATTCGGAGGACGTCACCGAAGAGACCGCCCCGGAAATCTTTGGGGATGTTCAGGGCATTCTGGTACCCGGCGGCTTCGGCCATCGGGGCGTGGAAGGCAAGATCATTGCCGCCCGGTATGCCCGGACCCACAACGTACCGTATTTAGGCATCTGCCTGGGAATGCAGGTGGCTGTCATTGAATTCGGCCGCCATGTGCTGGGGCTCACCGGCGCACATTCCGCAGAATTTGACCCCGCCACCCCCTACCCGGTCATCGACTTGATGCCGGACCAGAAGGGCAATCTGCCCAAGGGCGGCACCATGCGGCTGGGCGCTTATCCCTGCAAGATCTCGGAGGACTCCATTATGTCCCGGGCTTACGGCCAGAAAGAGGTCAACGAACGCCACCGCCACCGCTACGAATTCAACAACGCTTTCCGGGACAGCTACCGCCAGGGCGGTATGCGCTTTACCGGCACCAGCCCCGACGGACACCTGGTGGAAGCGGTGGAAATTCCGGAGCACAAGTTCTACATCGGCGTGCAGTACCACCCCGAATTTAAGAGCCGTCCCAACCGGGCTCATCCCCTGTTCCGGGAATTTGTGAAAGCTGCGTTAGGGGATTAAGTGCAATTAGGAGGTTTACAAACTATGCAGATTAACCGTCATTTTCTGGAAGTAGCAGACAGCTACCTGTTTTCCACCATTGCCCACAAGGTCAACGAATACACCGCCGCCAACCCGGACAAGAAGATCATCCGTCTGGGCATCGGGGACGTGACCCGTCCTTTGGCTCCCGCCGTCATCGACGCCCTTCACGCTGCGGTGGAGGATATGTCCAAAGCGGAAACCTTCCATGGCTACGGCCCGGAACAGGGCTATGATTTCCTGAAAGAATCCCTGCAAGGCTACTACGCTTCCCACGGGGTGAAGCTGGATTTGGACGAAATCTTCGTCAGCGACGGCGCCAAGAGCGACGTGGGCAACATCCTGGACATCTTCGGCACCGACAACCTGGTGCTGGTACCCGACCCGGTGTACCCGGTGTATGTGGACACCAACGTCATGGCCGGCCGGAAGATCCAGTATATGAATGCTACCGAAGAAAACGGATTTTTGCCCCTGCCGGAGGAATCGGTGAATGCGGACATCATCTATCTCTGCTCCCCCAACAACCCCACCGGCGCTGTGTACACCAAGGAGCAGCTGCAAAAGTGGGTGGACTACGCCAATGAACGGGAAGCGGTGATCCTCTTTGACGCCGCTTACGAGTGCTTTATCACCGACCCCACCCTGCCCCGGAGCATCTTTGAAATCCCCGGCGCCAAGACCTGCGCCATTGAGTTCTGCTCCTTCTCCAAGACCGCCGGCTTCACCGGCACCCGCTGCGGCTACACTGTAGTACCCAAGGCCCTGGTGCGGCAGGAGACTCCCCTGAACAAGATGTGGCTGCGCCGTCAGACCACCAAGTTCAACGGGGTTCCCTACATCGTTCAGAAGGGCGCTGCGGCCGTGTTCACCCAAGAAGGACTGCCCCAGATCAAGGAAACCATCGGCTACTATCTGGACAACGCCAAAATCATCGCCCAGGCCATGGACGAACTGGGCATCTGGTACACCGGCGGCACCAACTCCCCCTACATCTGGCTGAAGTGCCCCAACGATATGAAGAGCTGGGACTTCTTCGACCTGCTGCTGGAGCAGGCCAATGTGGTGGGCACCCCCGGTGCAGGATTTGGCAACAACGGGGAAGGCTTCTTCCGCCTGACCGCCTTCGGCAACCGGGAAAACACCCAGGAGGCCGTGGAACGGATCAAGAATCTGCTGAAATAAAACCAACTGACAAAACAAAGAACGCACTGGGAAAATTCTCAGTGCGTCTTTTTTGTGATGCAAAAGGAAAGGGAAGAAATTATGCTTCTGTTTGATCAGCTGCGCCAAAGGTGCGGCTTGCCAACACTTCGTCCTGATTATCGCGATATTCTACACGAAACTGAATCGGTTCACCTGCCGCTTGGCTGAGTTGCTCCGCCGCAGGCTGGAAAACAGAATCAAAGGCTTCCAAAGCACTTTCCAGAGCGGAGACCATTGTCTCTCGACCTGCTTCCGGTATCTCCATGTCATAGGTGCAGATAATTACTAAGGTATTTCCTTCCACTTCTAAAGAGCCGGTGCAAACTCCACCGGAAGCAGATTCCATGGAAGAGATCATCGACTGTCCTTCCTCTCCTTCGGCGAAGGCTTTTAAAATCTCTGTGGCACTTCCTTCTCCGACATCGGAAGCAGGAGATTCTTCCTGCGAATTGGTGTCCGCAGACTCCGATGTATTGACCTGAGGGGAAGCATTGTTAGTGTCAACGGTGCTATTGTTCCCGTTAGTACAAGCGGTAAATGCCATCAGCAGGCAGCCGGCCAAAGCCGCTGCCAAAATTGCTTTGAATCGCTTCATAAAAATTCTCCTTAAAAATTTTTAAACGGTCCTTTTCCCAAAAATTCCTTTTGCATCCCAATGACAAAAATCAGTCCGCCGAAGAATAGCTGTAGCTGCCCAATTCCGTGCCGTCGGCATTGAGGTAAACCACCTTCAGCTGGATGTCCTGCTGGTTGATGTCCTGAGCGATTTGATCCACCACCGACTGGAAGGAATCAGCATTGCTCTCTGCCGCCGCATCCAACTGGCTGGTGACGGAACCATCGCTGTTGTCCATCTGGGTTTCGTTGGTATAGGTATAGATCAAGCTGTTCCCATCCACCGTGATCTCTAAATTCACGCCGCTGCCGTCCATCTGCTCTTCTGCAAACCGCAGGTTTTCTTCGGCGTAATCTTCCAGCGCCTGGGTCACGTCCATGGAAAGGGGTTTGCTGGTAGTCACCGAGCAGCCCGCCAATCCGGTGAGCAGACAGCCTGCCGCCAACAAGGCAGCCAGTACCTTTTTCATTTTCATTGCATCTCGCCTCTTTATTCTGAGCCTTACAGTTCCCGTTCCAGAGCAATCAACCCGCTGCGGGCCATTTTAATAATGCCGTAGGGCTTCACCAGCCGCAGGAAAGAATCAATCTTTTTGGGGCTGCCGGTGAGTTCCAGCATCAGCTCGGTTTCGGCCACGTTCAGCACCTTGGCACGGTACAGGTTGGCTACCTGGATCAAGCCGTCCCGGGTTTCTTCGCTGCATCCGGCCCGCACCAAAACGTGTTCCCGCTTCACCGAAATGTCCCCGGACAGGTTGAGCACCTCGTGGATCTCGTGGAGCTTCTGCACCTGCTTGATGATCTGCTCCAAGGTCTGGTCGTCCGCTTCGGTGACGATGGTGAGACGGCTGATGTGGGGATCCTGGGTCTCCGCTGCGGAGATGCTCAGCAGGTTGTATCCCCGGCGGGCAAACAGGCCGCAGATACGAAGGAGCACCCCGGAATGGTTATCCGCCAAAATGGAAAGCACATAGGTTTTGGATTTCATCACTTCGCGCCCCCTTCCTTTTCTTCAATGGTGATGTGGGTGATGGGCTTGGTGATGTCCGCCCCCGCAGGCACCATGGGAAGCACGTTGATGTCCCGGTCAATGACGCATTCAATCAGCACCGGCTCGTGGAGAGAGAGGGCCTCCTCCAGCACCGGGCGAATGTCGCTCTTTTTGGTGATCCGCAGTCCCTTGATGTGGTAGGCCTGGGCCAAAAGCATATAATCGGTGCCTCGGTCCAAGGTAGTCTGGCTGAACCGGCGGCCGTAGAACAGCCGCTGCCACTGCCGCACCATGCCCAGCACATTGTTGTTAAACAGCATTTCAATCATGGGAATCTGGAACTTATAGGCGGTGACCAATTCATTGCAGTTCATATGGAAGCTGCCGTCCCCAGCAATGTTGATGACCCGCTTGTCGGGATTGCCTACCTGTGCTCCCATGGCGGCGCCGAAGCCGTAGCCCATGGTGCCCAAGCCGCCGGAAGAAACAAGGCTCCTGGGATGGCGGAACTTGTAAAATTGTGCCGCCCACATCTGGTGCTGTCCCACTTCGGTGGTAATGATGGCGTCGCCTTTGGTCAGCTCATCCAGAGTTTCGATCACGTCCTGGGGGGTGACTGCTTCCGGGTCATCCGCCTTCATCACCAAAGGATACTCCTGCTTCCAGGATTGGATCTGCTCCATCCACTCACTGTGGTTCTGCTGGGGCAGCAAGGGCAGCAACTGTTCCAGCACCGCCTTCACATCCCCAATGAGGGCCAGATCCACGCCGATGTTTTTGTTCACTTCCGCAGGGTCAATGTCGATTTGCAGAATCTTGGCATTTTTGGCAAAGGTGGATTTGTCCCCGATGACACGGTCGCTGAACCGGGTGCCCAGGCCCACGAACAAATCGCAGTTTTCAATGGCCTTGGCGGCGGTGACGGTGCCGTGCATCCCCAGCATTCCCATATACCTGGGGTCGGTGTTGTCAAAGCTGCCCTGTCCCATCAAAGAAGAGGACACCGGGGCGTCCATGCGGTTGACCAGCTCCAGCACCGGTTCCGCCGCTTCCGAAGCAATGACGCCGCCGCCGGTGTAGACGAAGGGCCGCTTGGCTTCCATGATCAAAGCTGCCGCCCGCTCCAGTTCGTGGGCGGTGGTGTGATTTTCCACCGGAATGGGCTGAGGCTGTTTGGGGGTGTACTCGCACTGGGCCGCCGTAACGTCCTTGGGAACGTCGATGAGCACCGGGCCTTTCCGTCCGGAATTGGCCAGATAAAAGGCTTCCCGGATGGTGTCCGCCAGCTTGGTAATGTCCTTGACAATGTAGTTGTGCTTGGTGATGGGGATGGTGACCCCGGTGATGTCCACTTCCTGGAAGGAGTCCAAGCCCAGAGAAGAACAGCCCACGTTGCCGGTGATGGCTACCACCGGCACCGAGTCCATGTTGGCGGTGGCCAGACCGGTGACCAGGTTGGTGGCCCCGGGGCCGGAGGTGGCAATGACCACGCCGGTGCGGCCGGTGCTCCGAGCGTAGCCATCAGCGGCATGGCTGGCGCCCTGTTCGTGGGCGGTGAGGATGTGGCGGATTTTGTCGCTGTATTCATACAGCGCATCGTAGATGTTCAGCACCGAACCGCCGGGATAGCCGAACACCGTGTCCACACCCTGCTCCAACAAGCATTCCAAAATGATTTCTGCTCCAGTTAATTTCAAGAGTTTCACCTCATATCAAAATCGACCTGCCCTTTGCTCTGCAAGCATTCTGCGTTTGGCAAAACCCTTGGAAAACATCAGGCGGCTGTACCTTTATCCTTCGCCACTCCCGGTGTGAGACAGGCGAAAAAAGAACCGGCCGTTTTGATAAAACGAACGGAACGGGTTACTGTATTATCATAGCGATTTTTTTGTTATTTGTCAAATCGGCGGCAGGATTTTCCCGGAAACATCTGGTACGGTTTGAAACCGGCTGAAAAACGGAGCGCCTCCGGGAACACACTTTATCAAAACGCCCACCCCGCAAAAAACGTGCCTGCTTTTTATCTGACTTTGCCCAATTTTCCCTCTGCCCTTGCCTTTTTGGATTGGATTTCGTAATATAAGGAAAGAAGCTGTAAATTTTCCCGGAAAGGATGTCCCTTATGTCTTCTTTCATCTACGCCGACCACGCTGCCACCACCCCGGTTCACCCGGCGGTACTAAAAGCCATGCTCCCCTACTTTTCCCAGCAGTACGGCAACCCCTTCTCCCTCTACCGGTTGGGGCGGCAGGCCAAAGCGGCGCTGGAACAAGCCAGAGAAAGCGTTGCACGCTGTCTGGGAGCTTTGCCGGAGGAAATCTGTTTCACTTCCGGGGGCAGTGAAGGGGACAACTGGGCGGTAAAGGGGATGGCTCTGGCGGGAAAAGAGGCCGGAAAGCTCCATATCCTTACCACGGCCTTTGAACACCCAGCCCTGCTGGAAAGCTGCAAATTCCTGGAAACCCAGGGGTATCGGGTTACCTACCTCCCGGCAAGCCCCAAGGGATTTGTCTCGCCGGAACAGGTGGAAGCCGCCATTGACGAGGACACCTGCTTGGTCAGCGTCATGTACGCCAACAACGAGACCGGCACCATCCAGCCGGTGCAGGAAATTGGGGCGGTCTGCCGGAACAAGGGCGTCCCCTTCCACACCGACGGGGTGCAGGCAGCGGGTTGGCTTCCTATCAATGTGCAGGCTCAAAACATCGACCTGCTCACCCTCTCCGCCCACAAGCTGGGCGGCCCCAAGGGGGTGGGAGTATTGTACTGCAAAAAAGGACTGTCGCCGCACTCCTTAATCCAAGGCGGAAAACAGGAAAAAGGACGCCGAGCCGGGACGGAAAACGTAGCCGGAGCGGTGGGGCTGGCCAAAGCTCTGGAATTGACCCGGCAAAATCAGGCCCGGCGCTGCCGGGAAGTTGCCGCCAAACGGGACTGGCTGGAAGGGCAGTTTTCCGCCCTGCCGGGATGCTTGATCAACGGCGCAGATCCCCGGCTGCCCGGCCATCTGAACCTCTCCTTCCCCGGGGTGGAAGGGGAAAGCCTGCTGCTGTATCTGGACGCCCAGGGCATTGCCGCCTCATCGGGAAGCGCCTGTTCCTCCGGCAGCGGAAAGCCCAGCCATGTACTGCTGGCCTTAGGACGCAGCGAGAAGGAAGCCAAAGGCTCCCTGCGGCTGAGCATCGGGGAGGATTTGTCCTGGGAGGACTGCCGCCGGCTGGCGGAAACGGCAAAGGAAGCGGTGAAACTTTTACGGTACGACGTGTAGGTTTGTCAAACATATTG
>DBRF01000011.1 GCA_002305795.1 Ruminococcaceae bacterium UBA1375 | reverse complement strand
AAAGCCTTTTCCGGCTTCATTTTCCACAGCCACGGTCTTGCCATGCTCGGTGATCTCAAAATAGTAAGCACTCTCATCCAGATAGAAGCCCTCCGGCGCTTTGGTTTCCTTGACCAGATAGCCTCCGTAGGTCAGTTCGCTCATCTCATAAATACCTGTGCTGACCTCCATGAGCGTTCCCAGCTTTTCATCCTCAGCGTCCAGCTCCTTGTTGCCGTTTAAGTCACGGTAGAGTTCAAACTCCGCACCGGTCAGCTTGTTATCCGGGTAATCCTTATCCACCTTGGTAAGCTGTACCGTACCGCGAATCAGCGTGTTCTCAATCTCCACCTCAATCACGGCGCAATCCGCTTCGATGTTTACCGGGTAGGCTTCCTCTGACAGCACATAGCCTGTCGGGGCCTTGATTTCGCGGACAATCCAGTTACCGAGAGGAACCTGGGCAAAAGAAAAACTGCCGTCCTCTGCGGAGGTGGCAGTCAGAATCGCAGTATCGGTTGTAAATTCTTCGGTATCAGCGGCAAACAGGCCAATCAGCGCACCGCCCAGGGCGTTGCCGCTGTCGTCCTTTTTCATGCCCTGTACTTCACCATAGATCAGGTCGTTTTCAATGGCAGCGCCATCATTTGCCCTGATCTCCACAAGGGCCGTATCCTGTCCGGCATATTCAAATACAACCGGGTATTCGGTATCGGAAAGAATATAGTGGCTGTCGGTAGAGATTTCTTTCAGGCAGTAGCTGCCAAAAGGCAGATCCGTCTTGCAGGCAGAACACCCGTTTTCATCCACCGAGAGGATTTCCAGCAGGCCGCCAGCCGGGATAATGGAACCGTCTGCGGCAGTCAAATCCTCTTTGACATACAGGCCAAAGGTGACAGCGGTGATTTCGCCGTTCATGCCAATGCCGAACTTCTCATTCTGCTCCATGACTTTATCCAGAGAGACAAGGACTTTCTGGCGGTCATTGTAGAAGCTGGCGGATGTTTCGGTAACTTCGATCTCCTGACCGGCATAGACAAGCTCGACGGTGCGGACTTCGGTATTTAGCACCATACCAAAAGGTGCGGTAGTTTCGCGGATTTCATATTTTCCGAGATACAGCGGCTTGCTTTCTGCTGCCCCGTTTTCGTCTGTGGTAATGGTATCTACCACCTCTCCTGCAGAATAACGGAGGGTGCCGTCCAGCGTAACCACATCTTCGGCGGCGGTGATTTCATAGACCGCACCGGGCAGGCCCTGCACCTCATAGACCGGCTGATAAATTCCGTCGCTTTCTATCACTGTGGCGAACACCTCGCCGGATTTGCTGATCTTGATGATCCCTTTCTGTGCCATGTTGGGCTTGGTAACTTCCACTACTGTCACAGAACTTTCCTCTGTTGCGTTATCAGCGGTCACATCAAAGTAAACCGGGTCAGCGTTCAGTACATAGCCATACGGTGCGGATACTTCCACAAGGGAATACCCGGAACCATACTCCAGCTTTTCAGGCGTCACCAGATAGCCCTCGTCATTGGTGTAGAAGGTATCAATCGTGGTCGGTGTCGGGTAGGTGAAGGTCATTTCAACCTTGCTGCCGTCCGGACGGTAAAGCTGGAAGCCCGCGCCCGCATAAGGAATGGTCTTGCCTGTCTCTGCATCTACCTTGATGACCTTGATATAGCTCTCAAAGTTTGCATTGTTGGCAAGGTAGCGGTAAACCTGCCCGTCCTTTGCGATATACACATCGAAGTCGGCAAGCAGCTCACGGCCCTCCCAGCCGGATACCTGATGGACGGTGTAGATACCATAAGGCAGCTCTTTGGTCTGTGCAAAGCCGTTTTCATCGCAAACGAGATAATCACGCTCGCTGTCTTTGGCGGCGTCATAGCTGCCGGAGGATTTCAGATAAACGGAGAACTCTGCACCGGCCTCCGGGGTTTCCAGCTTGGTTTCGCCATCGTCTGTGTGTTTGATGAGAGCGATACTGCCCTTGATGACCTGCTCATTCACATCATTGGCGGTGGAGTTGTATTCCACGGTATAAAGCTGGGGTTCCGCACCTACATGGTAGGAAGTTTCGTCCAGCAGATAGCCCTCGGACGGGCTGATCTCGCGGATGCTCCAGTCATCATCACAGACATAATATGCTGTGACAAACTGACCATTGGCATCGGTGGCGTAAGTGTCGATGAGCTGGTCGCCCTTGTAAATACCATAAACAGCACCGGTAAGGGAGGCATTACCCTGTGCCGTGCCGGTTTCCCGGTCACTCTTGGTCACGGTGGCGCTCCACTTTTTCAGCACATTGGTGACGCTCTTTTCAGTGACGGCATTCCACTCCACTGCCGCCGTCTGGCTGTCGGGAACCACATAACGGATCGGGGTATCCACTTCCTCCAACACATAGCCGGAGCCGATCAGCACATCTTTGAAATACGCCTTGCCGCTGCTGTCGGTCACAGCGTATTCGTCCACGGCAATCCCGGAAAGAGAAGTGCCATACAGGTGGAACTTCAAACCCTCCACCAGACCGTCCTCACTGGTCTTGGTCACGGTCAGGTCGCCGCGCTTCAGCACATTATTGAAAGTCACGGTTGTGGTTCGGCCTCCGATGACCGTCACGCGCTGAACGCTTTGCGGCTCATACTTCTCATAGCTCTGCTCGGTCACGGTATAAACGCCGGGGGTCAGGCCGTCGATCAGGAGTTCGCCTGCCGCATTGGTTGTGACCGTCTGATTGATCCCGTTTCCGGCTACCGTGAAGGTGATACCCTCAACCTTGCCGTCCTCAGAAGTCTTTTTCAGAGCAATCGTTCCGGTAGGTGTTTCCACATTCAGATAGGCGCTCACACCATCTGTATTCTCCACGCCGGTAACAACATCTTGCAGGCTGTCATCACCATATGCGATCAGCTTGGCACTCTCACTGACAACAGGAATGTTATTTCGGGTCGCCGTAATGCGTACCGAACCTTTGAACGGGTCGGCAGAACTGATTGTCAGCATATTCCCGGACTTGGAAACGCTCACGCTGCGATCAGAGCTGGAAAAGTCATACTCGGACAGAACGCCATTGGTATCCGTCAGGGTCAGCGTATATTTTCCGTCCTTGTATTCCAGCTCTCTGGAAGAACCATTCATAAAGCTCGGAACCGTGTTGTGTCTGGTCAGCATGGATACGATCTGATCGTAGGCTGCCGCGGCTCCGCTGTTGGGATAATTAGAGCCAAAATGCAGGGAGTAAACCGTGGTGTCCGTCTGCGAAAAAGAACCGGTGGAATTGCGGCACCCGGTCACAAACTCCCATACAAGGGTCTGCGTAGCCATCCACTTTTCATCATCGCTGCCGATCAGACTGTCGCGGTTGCCCTGATAGCCATACAACAGCGCAAGGCCCACAGCCTTTTTCTGACTGGCTGAAAGAGCATTCCAAGTTGCTGAAGAACTTTCTTTCAGCGTGTCCCCCGTGTGAAGCGGAGCGCCGGGCTGAATGCAGAACGCCGTGGAGCCATCCACAAACATACGGTACTTGTTTTTTCCGGTTCCTCCGGCACTGTAGCCATTGATGACTGCGCCGGAATTGTAGTACATGACATTTCCGTTGGAGTCATAGGTGCGGGTAAAAGTGATCGTACCCGCATCGCCCGTTGCCGCAAACGCAGTCGCAGGCAACAGGGACATAACTGTGACCGCAGCCATGACCATCGCTGCGGCCTTTTTGAATAACTGTTTGATTTTCATTGTTACCTTCAAATCCTTTCTGTGTGATTTTACCGGCTGAAAAGAAATCCAGCCGTGTGTTGACATTTGAGCCTCGGCCCCTGTCTCCATACCTCTAACCGTCATAAAGCCTATCTCTCTTTTTCGGCTGGTACAGCAGGTTTAGAGGGGGTGAGGTGTGGAGAGGGGGAGAACGCCGGAATGCCTTTTGCAGAAAAATGGGCAGACTTCCCCCTTGGCGGCCCGGTTAGCGTTCCATATCCCGCTGTCGCTTGCGGTACAGTTCCAGTGCTTTCACGATGGTATCCTCCATTTTCTTCGCGGGCGTCCCCGGCGAGAAGAATTTTGAAATACGCTCCTTGGGCATTTTGAATTGCTCCACCTGATTGGGCTTTTCCTCCTGCATGATGGACAGCAGCACATTGGCGTCCAATCTGCCCTCCTGAGAAAACTGCCGCATTTTAATCGCCTGGGCATGGGAAGGTGTGCAATCCTCGCTTTCCATGATTTCAAGCAAATCCTGCTGCTCTTTTTCGGTAAGGTAGGACAGCTCCACCGCAGGACGGAGGGCAATCTGCAAAGTATCCTTTTCCCGCAAAACAGAGTTATCTACCAAATCCAAAATGTCGGGAATAAGGTGGGTTAAACGGATATAGCGCTGGATTTGTGCTCGACTATCTGGGCTTTGTGCTGCTAATTCTTCGTTAGAGCGCGTACCTTTTAAATTCGACTCCACTGGAGCCGAATTTTTGGGCCTTCCAACTTGCCGCTTCATTGCATCCAGTTTCATCTTGTACGCAAAGGCTTTCTCCGATGGCAAAATCTGCTCCCTTTGCAGATTGGAATCGACCATGACAATGGTGGCTTCATCGTCGGTCATATCCCGGACTATGCAGGAAAGCGTCTGCTGTTCTGCCAGCTCACTGGCTTTTCTGCGCCGGTGTCCGGCAATCATTTCATAGCCGCCATCCGGTTTCGGACGCACCAGCGCAGGCACCAGCACACCATACTGCTTTACACTGTCCACCATTTCCATCATGCTTGCATCCATACGCACCTTAAAAGGATGGTTGGGAAAGTCGCTGATTTCTTCCAGTGGAATATCCCGGACGGTTTCCCGCTGGGCTTCGTCACGCTCGGCCTGGGTCGTAAAGAGGCTACCTACACTGAGCAGATCTGCCACGTTGTTTTTCGCCAATCGCAAGCACCTCCTTTACCAGACCTCCGTAAGCCGCCGCAGCCTGTCCTTTGGGTTCGTGCTTGAAAATGCTCTTGTCCGCCGTGCTGACTTCTGCAAGGCGCACCGTTGCCGGGATGACCGTTTGCAGGACGGGCAGGTGCTTCCCAAAGTTTTCTTTTACCGCCCGGACAGTATCCCGTCGGAAGTTGGTTTCGTTGGCCATCGTCAGGAACACGCCGCCGATTTTCAGCTTGGGATTGATCTGCCGCTTGATCTGCTGTACGGTGCCTACCAGCTCCGTCATGTCCTCAGCCGCCAGATAATCCGCCTGAACAGGGATAAGAACATAGTCCGAAGCTGCCAGAGCGTTGATGACCAGCATACCCAGGGAAGGGCGGCAATCCAGCAGTACATAGTCATAGTCTTTTTTTACGCTGTCCACATACTGCCTTAACACCGTTTCGCGGCTCATCACATTTACAAGACCGGTTTCCACGGCAGACAAGGCACGGTTTCCCGGCACAAAGTCAAAGCCCTCATGGTGGTGCATGATCTCCGTGTGTTCGGCAATTTCTTTGCCGGATACCACATCACTCATTACATCACCGAGGGCGCGGGGCAGGTCATGGGGCTTTCTCTGGCCCAGCATCTTGCTCAAATCACCCTGTGGGTCAACATCGATCAGCAGGACTTTTTTGCCGTCTAAGGCCAGCCCTGCGCCGATACAGTACACACTGGTGCTTTTCCCAACCCCGCCTTTTTGGTTGGCTACGGAGATTACTTTTGTTTTCGCCATAAATAGGTTCCTCCTTTTCTTAGATTTAGCCGTCTGCGGCGAAGCGGACGGCTATGTATGGGCATAAAAAAAGCCGCCTACTCTTTGTAGAAAAGAATAAGCGGCATATGTAACCAATGCGATATTAAGTTTTACAGTGTGTCTGATACCTTCAAAATCAGTTCGTCCACGCAGTCCGTGTATCGCCCCTGTTGCTGTAATTTGTTCTTGAAACGAATGAGGCTTTGCAGTACAAGACGGGTTTCTTCATAATTCAGATAGAGATAGCGTTTTTTATTCTTCATCATCGTTCACCTCTCCTTACACTTACAGGATACCGGAGCATCAACGGATTTTCCAATGTGCAAATCCGATAAACTATATCAGGTTTGGTCAAATCCAACCAAATCCGGTGAAACTATATCAGTAGCTTCTTGCTCAAAAATACAAACCAAATTCTGCCATCAGACGGCAACGAGTGAAGGGAAAATGAACCTCAAAATCGGCCCGATTTTCGTTCGCAGTTGCCCCATTTTTTAACACATAAGGGGTTCAAAATGCCCGGTTGCCCCATTATTAACACATAAAAACGAGGTCAAATCTGATCAAAGCCGGCGAAAATCAGCGAAACAGAATCAAAGCCATAGATACAGGAAAACCCCGGAAAACCTTGATTTTCCGGGGTGTTTGAGCCATTTTGATATAGTCTGAGCAGTCGATTAACGCTTGCTGAACTGAGGCGCGCGACGGGCTGCTTTGAGACCGTATTTCTTCCGTTCCTTCATTCTGGGGTCACGGGTCAGGAAACCGGCCTTCTTCAGCGCAGGGCGCAGGCTTTCGTCATACTGCAGCAAAGCTCTTGCAATGCCGTGACGCACAGCGCCGGCCTGTCCGGAGAAACCGCCGCCGTTGACGTTGCAGACGATGTCGAACTTTTCCAGAGAATCGGTGAGGGCCAAGGGCTGACGCACAATCAGCTTCAAGGTTTCCAGGCCGAAGTAGTCGTCAATGCCGCGGCCGTTGATGGTAATGTTGCCGCTGCCCTGGTACAAACGCACACGAGCTACAGAGCTTTTTCTTCTGCCGGTGCCGTAAAAGAAAGGTTTCGTCTCGTACATAGTGGTGTTCCTCCTTGATTAAAATTCGTAGGCTTCGGGCTTCTGAGCGGCAAAGTTGTGCTCAGCGCCGTTCACTACGCGCAGACGGCGAAGCTGATTGCGGCCTTGGGTGGTGTCGGGGAGCATTCCCTTTACAGCCAGCATCATGGCCTTTTCCGGATTGGTAGCCATCAGGGTCTTGTAATCGACTTCCTTCAAGCCGCCGATCCAACCGGTGTGACGGCGATAGAACTTCTGCTCCAGCTTCTTGCCGGTGAGGACCGCCTTGTCGCAGTTGATGATGATGACGTGGTCGCCGCAGTCGCAGTGAGGGGCGAAAACAGGCTTGTGCTTGCCGTGGAGCAGGGTGGCAGCAGCGGCAGCCACACGGCCCAGGCTCTTGTCAGTAGCGTCCAGCACGTACCATTTGCGGCTGATTTCCTGTGCCTTAGGCATGGTAGTAGACATATTCATTCCTCCATACAATCTTGATGGTATCCAACAGGATGTAATCCTAATTTTTAATGACGCAAGTGCTATTATATCCGGGAAATTTCTCTTTGTCAAGGCGCTTTTTTTGATTTTTATAAAATAGTACCGTAATTCTCTCAAAATCTCTTGATTTTTCTTTGATTCTCTCATGATCTTGCAGTTCATTTCAGTTTTGCTTCTGGACAGATGGGGGAAACTGTGCTATACTAAACCGGCTTTGAAATTCCATGCTCTCTACTATATAGAAAGGAAGAATCTGCGCCGTGCAAAAAATACTGGGTTATCTGCGAAAAGCCGTTCATGAATTTGATCTGCTCCAGGATGGGGACGTTGTGGCTGTGGGCGTCAGCGGCGGCAAAGATTCTTTGGTTTTACTCCAGGGCCTGGCTCTGCTGCGGCGGTTTATCGGCATTGACTACACCTTAAAAGCCATTACCCTGGACCCCGGCTTTGGGGGCGTGCGCACCGATTATTCCAAAGTGGCCCAGATGTGCCAAAAACTGGGAGTGGAGTACATCCAGAAGGATACCGACATCGGCACCATCGTGTTTGATATCCGCCACGAACCCCACCCTTGCAGCCTTTGCGCCAAAATGCGCCGGGGCGCTCTCCACGACACTGCCAAAGAGTACGGCTGCAACAAGGTGGCTTTGGGCCACCACTTTGACGATGTGGTGGAAACCTTTATGATGAATCTCTTCATTGAAGGGCGGCTGGGCTGTTTTGCCCCGAAAAACTACCTTTCCATCAAGGACCTCTGGGTGATCCGCCCCTTAGTGTTTGCCCCGGAAGCCCAGGTGCGCCGGGTGGCCAACAAACTGGAGCTGCCGGTGACCAAATCCCGCTGCCCAGTGGACGGTCACACCAAGCGGGAAGAGATGAAGCTGTGGCTGGCCCAACAGGAGCGGGAGGACCACGGCTTCAAGCTGCGGATGTTCGGGGCGCTGCGCCGGTCCGGTTTGGACGGCTGGGGGTACCGCACCGTCAGCAAAAAAGGCGACAATACAAGAGAATTGGCAAAAGATTTTGCGAAAGCAAACTCTTCGCAGAAAAACGGCAAAAATTTTTAAGAAAACGGTTGACAAGTTCAAAAAATTTAGGTATAATGGGTAAGCTGTCTGATGAGGGCAGGTCAGAACCGCCCCTAACAACGAGGCGTAGCTCAGCTTGGTAGAGTGCTTGGTTTGGGACCAAGATGCCGCAGGTTCAAATCCTGTCGCCTCGACCAGTTTCCAAAAGGAGATCAGGCCGGGCGGACGCAGAAAACCGAGCAGAAAGCATTCTCTGCTGGTGTAGCTCAGTTGGTAGAGCAGCTGATTTGTAATCAGCAGGTCGGGGGTTCGAGTCCGTCCACCAGCTCCATTTTACAATTTCATTATTTATGGGAGTGTTCCCGAGTGGCCAAAGGGGGCAGACTGTAAATCTGTTGTCTACGACTTCGGTGGTTCGAATCCACCCGCTCCCACCAAAAGAACCGACAATGTTCCAAAAGAATGTTGGCGGTTCTTTTTTTGTTTTGCAATGCTTTCTCTTTTCCTCGGGCGGAAAACAAAACGGCAAACACCTGCATCCCTGGCAGCCCGATGGTACCAACGCAGCGGTTGACAGAAAAGCCGATTCTTCCGGGGCTGCGACAAAGCCTGTATGTTTCCCCGCCATCATTCTGCCGCACCCAAAATTTGTCGCTTTTTCTTGATTTTACCCTTCTTCTGTATTAAAATGAGAAGGAATTTGTTTTACATCTCCCGTTTTATGCCGGCATGGGCTTACAATTCGAAACTATTTGCCGGCGGTAAAACAAAGAAGAGAAAAAAGGAAGTCGATCTCATATGGAAAAATTGTTTCAGTTGAAGAAAAACAAAACCACGGTGGGCAAAGAAGTCATGGCCGGTCTCACCACCTTCTTTGCCATGGCGTATATTGTGGCCATTAACCCCACCCTGTTAAGCAAGTCCGGGATGGAATGGGGCGCTGTGTTCTTAGCCACCATTATCTCCGCCGTAGTGGGAACCTTAGTCATGGGCTTGGTGGCCAATGTGCCGTATGCGCTGGCCCCCGGCATGGGATTAAACGCATTTTTCGTTTACACCGTCTGTTTTACCTTGGGATTTACCTGGCAGCAGGGATTGTCCATGGTGTTTATCTGCGGGTTAATCAACATCCTGATTACCGTGACGAAAATCCGCAAATACATCATCAAGGCCATCCCCCACAGCCTTCAAAATGCAATCAGCGGCGGAATTGGGATTTATGTAGCCTACATCGGCCTGCTGAACGTGGGGATTATTCAATTTGATTTTGATTCCGGCGTGCCTGCCATGGCCACCTTGAACCAGCCTTCCCTGTGGCTTTTCCTTATTGGGTTGATTTTAACCGTGGTTCTGCTGATCTGCAAAGTCAAAGGCGCCATCTTAATCGGAATCATTGTCACAACCCTGCTGGGCATTCCCATGGGCGTCACCGTGACCACCGAAACGGTGAGCTTTACCGAAGCCTGCCGTCAGCTGCCCTCCACCTTCGGCGCAATCTTTACCTCAGAAGGATTGGGCTCTCTGTTCAGCGATCCGGTGAAAATCCCCTTGGTGCCGGTCACCATCTTCTCCTTCAGCATTTCCGACACCTTCGATACCATCGGCACCTTTATCGGCACCGGACGGCGCACCGGCATTTTCAGCGAAGAAGATGAACGCACTGCCGAAACCACCCCCGGCTTCAAATCCAAAATGGACCGAGCCCTGTTTGCAGATGCCACCGCCACCTCCATCGGTGCAATTTTCGGCACTTCCAACACCACCACCTATGTGGAAAGCGCCGCCGGTATCGGCGCAGGGGGACGCACCGGGCTGACCAGCGTGGTAGTTGCCTTGTGCTTCATCGCCAGCTCCTTTTTAGCAACCTTTGTCAGCGCCATCCCCTTTGCGGCCACGGCGCCGGCCTTGGTGGTGGTTGGCATTATGATGATCTCGGCGTTCAAGGAAATTCAATGGAATGAGTTTGATGAGGCGGTTCCGGCCTTTTTCACCGGCGTGTTCATGGCCCTTTGCTACAGCATCTCTTACGGCATTGCGGCAGGATTTATCTTTTACTGCATCGCTAAAATCTGCAAAAAGCAGGCCAAGAACGTCCACCCCATTCTCTGGATCGTCACAGCCCTGTTTATCCTGAATTTTGTATTGCTGGCTTTTCTTTGAGTTTTCTTCGCAGCGGACAGCCAGGGAAAGTAATCAACCTGCCGCTGCGAAAAATGTGCCCGATAACCCCTGTCGGGTGCATTTTTATATTGTGAAACCGGACACGGAGGAGTTTCTGTGACAAACATATTCCACAAAGCCATTGGGTTTCTCAAGCAGGAAACCGTGCTTTGCGCCGCTGCTTTGCTGGCGGTGGTTTCCGCTTTTTTCGTGCCCCCCAGTTTAAACTACATCGGTTACGTCGACTGGGACACCCTTGCACTGCTGTTCAGCCTGATGGCGGTGATGAAAGGGTTCCAGCAGGCCGGGGTCTTCCTTTCTTTGGGCAGCCGTCTGCTGGGCCGAGTGGGCAGCACCCGCACTATGCTGCTGGTACTGGTATTCCTTCCCTTTTTCCTGAGCATGGTGATGACCAACGACGTCTCCCTGATTACCTTTGTCCCCTTTGGCATGGTAGTGCTGAAACTGGCCAAACAGGAGCAGCTGATGATTCCCACCGTGGTGCTTCAAACTCTGGCCGCCAATCTGGGCAGTATGCTCACCCCCATGGGCAACCCTCAAAACCTGTATCTTTACGCCCAATCCGGCATGGATTTTTGGAGTTTCTGCGGGCTAATGCTCCCCTATGTGCTGCTGTCCGGCATCTGTTTGGCTGCCTTCTGCCTGTTCCGCCCTGCCCAGCCGGTGGCGGCGGTTTCGATGGAGTACCAAAAACAGGACCTCAAAAAGCTGGCCTGCTTTTGCATCGGTTTTCTCCTTTGTTTGCTGGGGCTGTTTGATTTGCTCCCGCCTTTAGCCATTGCCGCAGTCACCGCCCTGTTCCTTCTGATTTTTGACCGCCCTTTACTGGCTAAAATCGACTATTCCCTGCTGGCCACCTTTCTGGCCTTTTTCGTCTTCATCGGAAATCTGGGCGCCTTGGAAGAATTTCAAACCTTCCTTTCTTCTATCCTATCCGGTTACGAAGAATTGGTCTCGGTACTAGCCAGTCAAATCATCAGCAACGTACCGGCTGCGCTGCTTTTGTCCGGGTTTACCCAGCAGTGGCCCGCCCTGATTGTAGGCTGCAACCTGGGCGGATTGGGCACCTTAATCGCCTCCATGGCCAGCCTGATTTCCTACAAACAAGTTGCTCAGGAGTATCCCGCCAAAAAAGGACGGTATTTTCTTTGGTTTACCCTGGCCAATGTAGGACTGCTGGCCATCCTGCTACTGGAAAGCTGGCTGCTTGGCTGAAGGAGAGCCATTTTCCCTCTATCACAACAGAAGGCTGCTGCCGGAGTGATTTTCCGACAACAGCCTTTTTTGCACCCTGTTTCCTTATTCCTGGACTTCTGACTTTTCCTGAATTTCAATCTGCCGGGCAATAAAGGGAGCCACCTGGTCCCGTTGAACGTCCAGCACCAACGCAAATTCATCGTGAATCATCTGCTCCGCCTGGCGCAGCGCATTTTCATCTGCGGTGTGGAACTTCCGTCCCGCCGCTTCAATTTCCTGTTTCTTCTCGTACAGGGTTTTAATCATTCCCACCAGCTTTTGCCGGTCCCCGGTGGACAGAATCTCTTTCCAGGCGTCGCTGCGCTGCCGGTCGTCTGCGATCCACAGCGTTTCCTGTTTGGGAATCTGCTGAATCAGCTGATAGATTTCATCCAGGCTGAGAATCTGCCGCATCTTTCCCATCAATTTGGGGTTATCTGCCGGAACGCGAATCAGGGAGCTGGTGTCGTAAATGGGCTGGAGAAGATAATAATTGCGCCGTGTGCCGTGAAACACCTCTTCCTTTTGCTGGCACACCCGGCACACCTGATTGCCGTACAGCAACATGGAACCCGTTTGAATCATCAAAAAACCGCTCCTTTCTGCAAAAAACGCACCGCTTCCTGCAACAGGCATCTGTCGCAAAGGAGAAGCGGCACGTTGTCATATTTATAGTGTATCACAAATTGGCAATTTTTTCAAAGGGCATTTTCCACAAATCCGCAGGGTACAGTTTTGTGGAAAATCCAAGAGCGGCGCAGATCTGTTTAAATCTCTTCCGGATAGTTGATCACCAGCACATCCCCGCTGTACACCACTTCTTTCCCTTTGGGAATGATGGTTTGTTCCCCCCGGCGGATGAGCACCACCAGAGAATTTGGTTCAAATTCACAGTCCTTCAGTTGCTTTCCGCAGAAAGGATGATTGGGTCGCAGGCGCAATTCGTTGAGGTGTACCTTTCCGCCTTCGGAAAATCCCACGGCGCTGATGACCACCACGTCCCCCGGCAGAATCACCGTGTCGCCTTTGGGAATCACCGTTTCCCCGTCCCGAAGAATCATGGCCAACAGCGTATCCGGCAGCACCTGCACATCCTTCACCATCTTATTGGCCCAGGGATGGCGCAGAGTGACGTTGATTTGGATAAACTGCACCTCTGTTTCGTCTGTGTAGTCGGTGAAGGTTTTCAGCACGTCCCCTTCTGCATCAATCATATCCAGCTTTTTAGCTAACAAGGGCACTAGGCTTCCCTGAATGGAAATGGACAGCAGCACCACGCAAAACACCGTATTGAAAAAGCTGTCCAGCAAAGAAGGGTCACTGGCCAGCACGGTCAGGGAAAAGGCAATGGAGGCGGCGCCCCGAAGCCCGCACCAAGCCACTAAACTTTGCTGCCGCAGTTTACAGCGAAACGGCGTCAGCAACAGCGCCACCACAGCCGGACGGGCAATCAGGGTCAGGAAAACCACCACCAGCACCGCCGGCAGAATCCAATGCAGCATTTGGGAAGGGGTCACCAGCAAGCCCAGCACAAAGAACAGAATCATCTGCATCAGACTGGTAAAGCCGTCAAAGAAATTCACCAAGGGTTTCTTGTCCGGAATGCTGCTGTTGCCCAAAATAATGCCGGTAAGGTAAACGCTTAAATAGCCGTTTCCTCCCAACACTTGGGGCAGGGCATAGGCCAAAAGAGCCACCGCAAAAATAAAGAGCATATAATTGTTGGAGGTTTTGAAGCGATAGTGGCGCATGATAAACACAGCCCCCAAGGCTACCGCCACCCCCAGAAGGATGCCGAAGGCCAGCTGGGAAACCACCAGCCAGACAATTTCCCCCAGATTCCCTTCCCCGCTGCGAATGGAGAGGAGGACCACGGTGAGCATATAAGCAAAGGGATCGTTGGAACCGCTTTCGATTTCCAGCATGGAAGCGGTGCCGTACTTCAGGTTCAGCCGCCGGGACCGGAGAATGGAGAAAACGCTGGCCGCATCAGTGGAAGCCAACACCGACCCCAGCAGCAGGCCGGTAAGCAGGTCCATCTTCAGCACCAACCAGCAGAAAACGCCGCACAATCCGGCAGTCAGCAGAGTACCCATACCGGACAATACTATGGATGGAACCGCCACCGGTTTTGCTTCGTTCCAGTTGGTGCCAAAGCCGCCGTAAAACATAATAAACAGCAAAGCCACACCGCTGATCTGTTCTGTCAAGGCAAAATCATTAAATTCAATACCGAAAATACCGTCGCTGCCAAACAGCATCCCCATAGCGATAAACCCCAGCAGCACCGGTATGCCGAACCGGTTGCTGAGTTTGCTGCATAAAATACAGGCCAAAATCACCACAGAGCCTATAAGCAATAATTGAGCCATCCCATCCCTCCTTGGACAGTAACAAAACGAAAACCCATGGGAGTTATTTCTTTTCCTTTCCGGTTATGGCCTCCACCTGAACTTTCCAAATGCCGGTGCGGGACAACAGGCGATTGGCTTCCTGAACATAGCCATCCATGGCAGACGCAGCATACCGCCGGCAGATCAATTCCAGCGCCAGCATCTTTTCTCCTTCCTCCGTTACCGGCTTAGCTGTTCCAAAGGCAATGGCAGAGCGGTACCGGGTGGTATACTGCGCCGGGATGGGTTCCACCCCGGTGACAAAGGAAAGACAAACATTTGGGTGCTGTTCAAGGCAGTCCACCTTTTTCCCTTCCAGGGCGCAGTGAAAATAAAAACAGTCTCCCTGCCGGGCTGGAGAGATGGGCACCTGATAGGGTTCCCCTTGGGGCGTCACCATGCTCAGGCAGGCAAAGGGGGCTTCGTCCGCCACCTGCCAGGCAAATTTCTCGGTTTGCTGGCGATCTTTTCTTCTCAATGTAAAATCACAGCCTTATATTACAAATAGTATTGTTCTTCATCCTCCTGCTGGGCCTGCTGCTGCACCAATTCCAGGAAAAGCTGGGCGGCGGGGTTGGCGATCTCCTTTTGATAGGCCATCACATAGCTGAGCCCAGTCTCCACGCCCCCAATGGGGATCAGGGAAAATTCCTCCGAAGAATACATCTGGGCCAGCTGAGCCGGTAGGATGGTCATGCCCAATCCGGCCCGCACTCCCATGAGCAGGGTCTTGACGGTGTCATAGCAGTTCATCACCGGCGGGGACAGATGCAGGGAGCGGAACAGGTCCATAATCTCCATATAGAGGATAGGGCTTTCCCCTTCCGACAGAAGGATAAACTTTTCCTCCGCCAGTTTGCGCAGGTCTGCCTCCCCTTCCGGCAGGGCCTGGGATTTTCTGGCCACCAGGCAGAGATGGTCCTGATGGGTGAGGATGGAGCAGATTTCTTCCCGCTCCGGCAGCATATCCCGGAGCATAAAGTGAAAGTCATAGGAAGTGTCGCTGAGGAGCTGGTTGTCCCGTCCCCCCAATTCGGTAATGTCCACCGTAATGCCGGGGTAGGCCGCCACAAACAATTCCAAACACTGCTGGGCAAACCAGCCGGATACCGCATCAATGGTAATGGCAATCCGTCCCCGGCTTCCCTGCTGCATCTGGCGGATCTGCATCTCCGCTTTGCGGATGGCTTCCACCGCTTCCTTGGCATAGGAGAGAAAGGCATTCCCCTCCCGGGTAAGCTGAACGTCCCGACGGGAGCGGAGGAACAATTTTACATTCAGTTCCCTTTCCAGCTCCCCGATGTACCGGCTGACGGTGGATTGGGAAAGAAAATTCTGCCGAGCTGCTTCGGAAAAGTTTAAGGTCCGGGCCACGGCCAGAAAGCAGTTGAGCTGATTCAGATCCAACTGTCACTCCTCCAATTCTGAATCAAGTTATGCAGTTTTCGGATAAATCAAAACCATCCGGGCGTAAAAACGCATTAACCCTTGGATTGACATCCGGCTACTGTCTCTGTATAATTTGATTATAGCATAACGATATGCAGTTTTCAAATAATATTTGCTGATGTTTTCCCGATTTCCCTTTATTTTCAAAATTATTACATAAATTTGCCCCAGCTTTGACAGCAAATCAACTCAATGCAAACGGAGGGATGCAGCATGAAAGAATCCATTGTAATCACCGGCATGGGAGCAGTCACCCCCCTGGGACTGGGGGTGCGGGCCTTTTGGAAGGGACTGGTGGAAGGAAAATCCGGCATCCACGCTATCCATTCCTTTGACTCCAGCGACTTGGCGGTGCAGATTGCCGGAGAGGTGAAGGACTTCAATCCGGGAGACCATATGCCCATCGACCTGGTGCGGAAAACCGACCCCTTCATGCAGTTTGCCTACATCGCCGCCGAAGAAGCCCTCCGGGACAGCAAACTGACGGTGGAACCGGAAAACACCGGCATTACCATGGGTACCGCCATGAGCGGCATCGCCACCATCGCCTACACCCAGGAAGCCCTCACCGGCGCTTCCCACAAAAAGGTGGGGCCCCGGTTCATCCCCAAAATTTTGGGGAACATCGCCGCCGCCCACATCGCCATCACCCACAACATCCAAGGCCCCAGCCTGACGGTAAGCACCGCCTGTGCTTCCGGAGGAGACGCCGTATCCGCCGCCGCCGACTGTCTCCGCTTGGGCCGGGCAGAGGTAATGCTGGCAGTGGGAGCGGAGTCGGTGCTCTGCCCCTTAGTGGTATACAGCCTGGCCAACGCCAAAGCTCTGTCCCGGAACAACGAGGACCCCGCCCACGCCAGCCGTCCGTTTGACGCCATGCGGGACGGCTTTGTCATCGGCGAAGGAGGCGGCGCTTTGGTGCTGGAGACGGAGGCCCACGCCGTCCGGCGAGGCGCTACCATCTATGCCCGGCTGATGGGCTGCGGCAACGGCTGCGATGCCTACCACATCACCGCCCCCCAACCCGAGGGAGTGGGCGCTGCCCGGTGCATGGAGCTGGCCCTGAAGGACGCTGGGCTGAAGCCGGAACAGATCGGCTACATCAACGCCCACGGCACCGCCACCCCCAAAGGGGACGCAGCGGAAACCCTTGCCATTAAGCGGGTATTCGGGGAGCATATCCCACTGGTCAGCTCCACCAAAGGAGCCACCGGCCACATGATGGGAGCCGGTGGCATCACCGAACTCATCGCCTGCATCCAGGCTATCCGCACCGGCCTGCTCTCCCCCACCATCAATCTGGAACATCCCGACCCGGACTGCGATCTGGACTACATCCCCCTGCAAAGCCGCGAGAAAAAGGTGGACTACGCCATGTCCAACGCATTCGGCTTTGGCGGGCAAAATTCCAGCGTCATTGTTGGGCGCTGGAACTCTTGAAAGAAGGTTTTTCCATGAAGATCATTCCCTACCACCGCCGTGCCAACTACTATGAAACCGATCAAATGAGTATCGTCCACCACACCAACTACATTCGCTATTTTGAAGAAGCCCGGATCGACTTTATGCGGCAGATCGGCTGCGACTGCCGGAAACTGGAAGAGCTGGGCGCCATCATCCCAGTGGTGGATGCCTATGCCCGATACCACAAATCTCTGCACTTTGACGAGGAATTCCAGGTGGACATTCAACTGGAAAAATTCAATGGGGCTCGGATGGAATTTTCCTACCAAATCCGCTTTCCCCAAACCGGGGAATTGGCGGTAACCGGCCACACCTCCCACTGCTTTGTGGACGAACACCAAAAGCCTTTTTCGGTAAAGCATCGTTTTCCGGAAATTTACCGGCGGATGAAATCCGCCCTCTCCCCCCGTCCTGCTACGGCGTGACAACACAAAAATAAGGCTGCCTATCCGCAGTCTTATTTTTCCACTGTCATTTTCATAATTTATCCATTTTTATTAATAATTTCTTTATAATATTGTTTATCTGAAAGGAAGCGATTTTATGCTGTTGTACTCGAACTTTTGCCGAGAAACCCTGGATCAAACCGGAATCCCCACCCAGTTTTCCTTAAAATACCCGGAAAATTTCAACTTCGGCTACGATGTGGTGGATGTGCTGGGTCAGGAAAATCCCGACGGCCTGGCTGTTATGTGGTGCAACACCGCTGGGGAAGAAAAGCGCCTCACCTATCGGGACATCATGGAGCTGAGCAACCGGGCAGCCAACGCCTTTGCCGCCCAGGGTATCCGCAAAGGGGACCGGGTGCTGGTGATTTTAAAGCGCAACTGGGAATACTGGTATGTAGCTCCCGCCCTTCACAAACTGGGAGCGGTGATGATTCCTGCCACCCACCTGCTGACGGTGGAAGATCTGGTGTACCGCATCGGGAAAGGGGAAATCACCGCTGCAGTGGCAACGCCGGAAGGAGATACCGTCCACGATCTGCTCCTGGCCCAGCAGCGCTGCCCGGAACTGCACACCATTTTTGTCCCCAGAAAATCCATCGAAGGGTGCATCCAGCTGGAAAAGGCCATGGAAGCCGCATCCCCGGTGCTGGAACGGGTGGAAACCAAAGTCACCGACCCCATGATGATCTACTTTACTTCCGGAACCACCGGTTATCCCAAAGCTGTCACCCACAACCACACCTATCCCCTCTCCCACATCATCACCGCCCGATACTGGCACGGCGTAGTGGAAGGCGGGCTGCACCTGACGGTGGCGGAAACGGGCTGGGCCAAGGCCAGCTGGGGCAAGCTCTACGGCCAGTGGCTCTGCGGCAGCGGGGTGATGGTGTATGACTTCGATGTGTTCTCCCCCGGCAAGCTGCTGCGGGTCATGGAAAAGTACCGCGTCACCACCTTCTGCGCTCCCCCCACCGTCTACCGCTACTTTGTAAAGCGTGGCATGGACCGCTACGACCTGTCCGCTTTGCAGCACCTTTCCACCGCCGGAGAAAGCCTCAGCGCCCCCATCTTCCGCCAGGTGGAACAACAGACGGGACTGCACCTGATGGAAGGGTTCGGGCAAACGGAAACCGCCCTGATATTAGCCAATTTCCAAGGCCGGGTTTCCAAGCCGGGCTCCATGGGGAAACCTTCCCCCATGTACCAGGTGCAGCTGCAAAAAGAAGACGGCAGCTTTGCCGGCGTGAATGAACCGGGGGAAGTGGTAGTGATTCCCCCGGAAGGCGGAATGAAGTACGGCATTTTCACCGGATACTGCCAAGACGACACCCTCTATCAAGCGGTTTGGCGGGACGGGGTATACCACACAGGTGACACCGCCACAGTGGATGAAGATGGATACTACTGGTACATCGGCCGGGTGGATGACCTAATTAAAACCAAGGGGTTTCGGGTAGGGCCCTTTGAGGTGGAAAATGTACTGATGGAGCACCCAGCGGTGCTGGAATGCGCCGTCATCGGCGTGCCAGACCAAGACCGGGGACAGGCCATCAAGGCGGTGGTCTCTTTGGCGGCAGGCTATGAACCTTCCCCGGAACTGGCCAAAGAAATCCGGGAATTTTGCAACCACCACATGGCATCCTATAAGTGGATTCAAATTTTAGAATTTAACAACGAAATGCCCAAAACCATCAGCGGCAAAATCCGCCGCACCCAGCTGCGCCAGAAATAATCAAATCTGCCTTTTGGAGAATTTGACAATCCCTCCTTGGCAACCTATAATAAAACCAGATTCTGAAACGGGAGGAAGCGCCATGCGCATTGTAAAAGATCTTACCGGTCTTATTGGAAATACCCCCTTGCTGGACCTGACCGGGTACCAGCGCACCCCCCTGCCCGCCACTCTGCTGGGCAAGCTGGAGCGGTGCAACCCCGCCGGCAGCGTCAAAGACCGGGTGGCCCTGGCCATGTTAAACGATGCAGAGGAAAAGGGATTGATCAAACCGGGGGCTGTTATCATTGAGCCCACCAGCGGCAACACCGGCATTGGACTGGCGGCCTTGGCGGCGGCCCGGGGATACCGGTTGATTTTGACCATGCCGGAAACCATGAGCGTGGAGCGGCGCAATCTGCTCAAGGCCTACGGCGCCGAACTGGTGCTCACTGAAGGCAGCAAGGGCATGACCGGAGCCATTCAAAAAGCCAATGAGCTGGCGGCTTCCATCCCCGGCAGCTTTATCCCCGGACAGTTCACCAACCCCGCCAACCCCGAAGCCCACCGCCGCATCACCGGCCCGGAAATCTACCGGGACACCGACGGCATGGTGGACATCTTTGTGGCAGGGGTGGGCACCGGCGGCACCTTGACCGGCGTGGGGGAATACCTGAAAAACCAAAACGCCCGCATTCAGGTAGTGGGTGTGGAACCGGCAGGTTCCCCGGTACTGACCCAAGGCAAGAGCGGTCGCCATGGGCTGCAAGGCATTGGTGCCGGATTTGTACCGGACATCCTCAACACCAAAATCTACGATGAGATTATCCCCGTCACCGACCAGGATGCCTACGCCACGGGACGGATGCTGGCTCGGAACACCGGTATGCTGGTGGGGATTACCTCTGCCGCCGCCGTTTGGGCCGCCACCCAGCTGGCCAACCGCCCGGAAAATCAGGGGAAGATGATTGTCGCCCTGCTGCCGGACAGCGGCGAACGGTACCTTTCCACCCCCATGTTTACTGAATAACGCAGCAAGCCCCTGAGGGAAAACTCCTTCAGGGGCCTTTTTGTTTCAGTCTCCTTCGCCGCCGAACATTTCAAACAGCTCACCGAACATACTGCTTTTTTTCTTCTTTTTCCGGTAATATGAATCGTCGTACCGGTCTTTTTCTTTGCGGTATTCCCGGTCATAGTCGTACTCTTTGTCCCGGCTTTGATACCGCTTCCGATCGGAATCCCAATCATAATCACGGCGTTCATAACGATCCTCATCTCGGTCATACTCCCGCTGGATTTCCTTGGCTCGCTGGATGATTTTGTCCAGCTCCCCCCGATCCAGCCAGATTCCCCGACACTGAGGGCAGTAGTCGATCTCCACACCGTGTTTTTCCGACATCAATAAGGTGACATCTTTGCAGACTGGGCATTTCATGGCAATTCCCTCCTAATTATGCAGCCGGAATATCCGGTGCAGGCGAATTTCACAAAAAATGATTTTGGATTGGCGCTATTGTAGCATATTTCCCTAGTCCCGTCAAGGATATTGAACAGAATTTTGGAATTTGTTCATTTTTTCTTCCATAAAAAAGCGCCGGTCCTTTTGGAACCAGCGTTTCCAATTTTCTTATCCCCGGCTGCCCCGAAACAAGAGCCCCCGAAACCGGGCATACCATCTTAACCGCTTCCAGCGGAGAGGAACCAGCTTCACCTGCGCTGCCTCGGTGTCCAGGAGAACCAATCCCAGAGAAAACGCCAAAGGCAGGATGGCAAACAGCGCCGCATCCATACGAAACACCAGCCACAGCAGAAAGCCGGCTGCCGCCCCCAGGTGAAAGCTCAGCAGAGTGCAGCCGAAAAATTTGGCTTTTGCTTTTTGCTGCCGGTTGCGGTACACCAGCACTTCGGTGGCAGCGGAAACAAACTGCCGGAAATTGTTGGTAGAAAAGATGCTGGAACAGGCAAAGCCCTTGGCCCCGGAATAGCAGTTCCATTGAAAGGCCGTGGCAAAAAACAAAGGATACATCCCCAAAACCGGGTTGGCGCCTTCCGGCAGCAGGCTGAGCACCACCACCGCCGCTGCGTCCACCCCAATGCTTACCAACCGCATCTCAGTGGGGTGCTTTTTATTCAGGCAGACTGTCAGCACAATGGCCGCCGCAAACAGCAGCGCACCTCCCACACGGAGCAGTACCTGGAGCCAATCTCCCCCCAGCAGGCTGGTGACAATATAAATCAGGTTGGCGGTTTGGGCGGAGCCAAAAAAGGCGGAAAAGCACAAAATAGAGTACACTCCCAGCATACCCCCCACCAGGGACATCCCATAATGAATGAGCCCCTCATACCGATTGCTTGCCTTCATGCTGCTTCATCTCCGCCTGTTTTTCTTGCACCTTCTATTATAAACGTTTCAGCCGATTTCACAAGAGAAAAACAAAACAAAACCCCGCTTTTCCCAGGGGAAAATTCGTGGAAAACACCAAAAGCCTAGGTAGAATCCTACCTGCGCCGAAACCCATTTCGCCTTCGGACAGCGCCATGAAGCCGGAAACTTTTCCCCGGATTTAATTTACTCATCCCGCAGTTGCGGCTATGCTCCTTCTAAGGGGCATTCTTGCCAGCTCCCGTCCCTTGTGATATGATAGCCAAAGGAAGGGAGTGATGGGTATGAATGGATTTTTGCTTTCGATTCCCTTTTTCTTGATTCGTTTCGGGTTGCTGGCTCTTCTGAACAAAAAAGCCATCCTCCGGGCCGCCCGTTTCCCTCCCTGTTACGGCAAGGAAAAAATTGCGTACTGGGGTTTACCAGGTTTCTAATGTCGCAATTTTCGTCATGCTGCTTTTCTTATCGGTTCCCCTGTCCATTTCCCGGCAAGCTATTGCCGGCTGGATTGGGTACAGCGTGGGGTTGCTCCTCTGTACCGTTTCCGTCATCCATTTTGCTTTCCCTGCACCCAACGGCCTGAACACCAACGGTATCTACCGTTTTTCCCGCAACCCCATGTACCTTTCCTATTTCATTTATTTTCTGAGTCTCTGCCTTTTAACTCGGTCTTGGGTTTTGTTTGGCATGGTAATGGTCTTTCAGATTTCTGCGCACTGGATTATCCGGGCGGAAGAACGATGGTGTTTGGAAACCTTTGGCGATGATTACCGAAACTACATGAAACAGGTTAGGCGCTACCTGTAAAACGTAATTTGGAAGACGGTTTCCTCTCAACCGTCTCAATTTCCCCACTGGCGCAACAGTCGAGGGTAAATTTCTTGACTTTTCCCCCTTGCTCATGGTACAACCAAAGCAGAGGCCAACGCCTCCGGTACCGGAAAACCTGAGTGAAGGATGATATTAGATGAACAAAAAAGAATTTTCCCAATTCATTGCCCAGAAACGCCTAGCAGCAGGGTACACCCAAAAGCAGCTGGCAGAACTGCTGTATGTGGACCACAGCACCGTTTCCAAATGGGAGCGGGGACTCAGCTACCCGGATATTACCCTGATTTCCAAAATCTGCGGCCTGCTATCCATCAGCGAACACGAATTCCTCACCGCCTGCGACGACACCCAGGCCCGGAAAGAAAAAAAGGAAGCCCGGCGCTGGCGGGGGCTGAAGAAGGGGTTCCAGCTGTTTTTTGCAGGCGGGTATCTCTGCGCCCTGATTCCCTGCTTCATCTGCAATTTGGCCGTGGACCACACCTTGAGCTGGTTCTGGATTGTGTTTTCCGCCTTACTGCTGGGCGCCTGCATCACCAATCTGCCCTTCTTGCTGGCAAAACAAAGCAAGCACACTTTGTTGTTTACCTCTCTGGCCGTCACTGCCGCCACTTTTTTACTGCTTGCCGTCTGTGCCTGGCAGACCGGTGGAGATTGGCTGCTGGCCATCGCCTATCCGGTGGCAGGGCTCTGCTTCGGCGGATATTTTGCAGTCCTGGCGCTGTGCCGGTATCTGCCTACCAACTGGTGGCTGAAAATCGGCCTGAGCCTGCTGGTGCTGGCGGCGGTGCTGCTGGCGGGCATGATTTGGGACAATCCCGGTACCGGCTACTCTTGGCAGGATTACTTCAACCTCATGGATTGGAGCAACACCGGGATTTTGGCCAACAAGATTACCTTCTGGGCATTGCTGGCTGCCGGTGCAGCGGGAACCGTGATCGGCGGGATCAAACAAGTTTGTCATGGTTTTGACAGACAAAGCAAATAACCCAAGAAAATACTATTTGTAATATTTTGCAGATAAAATACAAGAACGGCACAGCCTCAAACAAGGACCGTGCCGTTCTTTTCCATATTAAAATATTACGCCGCCAAAGGCGAGGGTTTGGTAAACTTCTTGCGAATCAGCAAAGCCAGCAGCCGTTCCAGCAAAATTCCAACCGCTGCGAAAATCAACAGCATCCAAATGGTGGTGCTCACCGGCAGGGCCAGCTGAAGCAGATTGTGGAACAACAGCACCGCCACATAAAAGCCAATGGTAGTGGTGATGGCCAAAAAGCCGCGGAGCTTGTTTAACGGCCAGCAGGACTTCCACACCGCAGCAATGCCGATGGTGCCTACTACCAGATACATCAACAGGGTCTGCTGCTGGGCGTCCAGGGGCATGGCCCCCAGCCAATTCAGCAGGAATACCGCAATGCAGGACAAGGTAATCACAATGGCGTTTGGCGCCGCCAGCCGCAGGGCTGTTGGCAAAAACCGCCCAGTAATCCGCTTGTCGTTGGGCTCGAAGGAAATAAAGAAGGCGGGATAGCCTTCAATCACCAGGTCAATCAGGGTAATCTGAATGGGCAGGAAGGGGAAATCCATATTCAGGATGATGCACACCAAACAGAGCAGCACCGAGTAGATGGTCTTGATAAAGAACACCCCGGCGGACTTGGTGATGTTATTGACCACCCGGCGACCTTCCGCCAACACGCTGCGCAGCACCGAGAAGTCGGAATCAATCAGCACCAGCTGGGCAGTCTGTTTGGCGGCGTCGCTTCCCTGGCCCACGGCGATGGAGCAGTCCGCCTGTTTCATGGCCAGCAGGTCGTTGACCCCGTCGCCGGTCATAGCCACCCGGTGCCCCTGCTTCTGCATGGCAGTGACCAGCAGTTTTTTCTGCTGGGGGCTTACCCGGCCGAACACGGTGTATTCCTGCACCACCCGGTCCATTTCTTCGTCCCGGATCATGGACATATCCACATAATTTTCCGCATGCTCAATGCCTGCCTGTTTTGCTACGGCGGACACCATCACCGGGTTATCCCCGGAAATCACCTTTACTGCCACACCCTGGTTGCGGAAGTAGGAGATGGAAGAAGCGGCGTTTTCCCGCAGCGGGTCGGTAATGACAATGGCCGCTACCAGGCGGATTTTGTCCGGGTCCAGAGTCTTGTTTTCAATTTCATCAGTCAAGCCGGACAGCAGCACCCGCTTGCCTTCCTTCATCACCTGGGTCACCACCTCCGGCAGCTTGCCCTTGCAGAGCCGTTCCGGGGCGCCTACCACCAAAGTGCCGATGCCGTCCAAGGTTACCGCACTCCACTTCCGTTCCGAAGAGAAGGGAATCTTCGCAGGAGCGTTGACCCCCTCCACCGGCTGGAAATATTCCTTCATGGCTTGGAAGGTGGCGTTATTGTCGTCGGTGTTGCAGAGGAAAGCTCCCATCATGGTTTCAAAAGGCACCGGTGTACCGGAATCCAGCACAATGGCCTGCTCCACCTGCATCCGGCCCTGGGTCAGGGTGCCGGTTTTATCCAGGCAGATCACGTCCACATGGGCCAGGTTTTCCAAAGAATATAAATCCTGCACCAACACATTTTGCTTGGACAGCCGGATAATACCGGCGGCCAAACCGATGCTGATCAACAGCACCAAACCTTTGGGCAGCATTCCCAACAGTCCCGCCGCAGTAGAAACCACGGCATCGTACATGATTTCTCCCCGAAGGAAAAAGGCTTCCAAAAACAGCAGAATGCCCAAGGGGATGATAAACCAGCTGGTAAAGCGGGTCACCTTCCGCATGGAGAGCAGCAGTTCAGAATTGACCTGCTTTAATTTTTTCACTTCATTGGCAATCTGGGAAGCGTAGTTTTCGTCCCCCACATGGATGATTTCCGCCTGGCACTTGCCGCTGATTACCGAGCTGCCGGAAAGAAGGGAATCTCCCGGCTTTTTGATTACCGGGTCGGATTCGCCGGTGAGGAGGGATTCGTTGACCTCCAGTTCCCCGGAAATCACCGTACTGTCGGCGCAGATCTGCTTTCCGCTTTCCAACAGCAGAATATCCCCTTTTTCCACCTCCTGGATGGAAATGTGAAGCTGTTGCTGGCGGCGGATGACGTCGCACATGGGCATGGTGAGAAGGGAAAGTTCCTCCACCAGCTTTTTGGCCTTTAATTCCTGGGCAATGCCGATGACCACATTGAGAATAATAATCAGAATAAAGAACAGATTGGTCCAGGCCCCCACGCAGGCCAGGGCAACCGCAATCAAAAAGTTGAACAGGTTAAACAAGGTGCAGATATTGTCTTTTAAAATCTGCCCTGTTGTTTTGGTAATTGGCTCCTGTGCATTCATGTAGACAATCGTTCCTTTCCGCCCCAACGATGCGGGGCTTTATAGGGCGTGTTTGTTGACAAATGTCTTTTGGGGTCCTGCTTTGCCGATATTTTATCCTGCGATTCTAAATAAAAATACCGCAAATCCATAAATAAAACATAAACAGCAAACAAAGCTGATTTCCGCTGTGTTGGATCCGTTTCTTTATCTATCCACGGTGAATCAAGCGTTTTGTTTTTTCTTTTTTAGTTTGCGGCCGTTTTCCCTGTTTTGTTTGCAGATCTTCCATATGCTTTGGACTCCCAGATAAATGGAAAGATACTTTACCAGCATCAGCAGTACGTAGGCGCCGCAAGCATAAAAGCTGATGTACACCTTTTCATCCAACCAGCCGCAGAAAAACTCCACGCCGAAAATCAATACAAATGCACTGAGGGCAAAGCCGGTTACAATCAGCCAACGCTCCACTTCCGGCCAAACCGGTTGTTTCTGCTTCCAAAGCACGAACAAGAAAACTACTTCCATAATGTATCCAAGCAGAGCGAAGATATCTACAACGGGAGAGACTGTTCGGTAAATATTGCCGATGCCGGCAAAAATTTCAATATCTCCGGTCACTTGATCCAGCTGCGGGTCCAGCGTTACCTGCTCTGTTTTCTCCAGCTGCAAGGAGTACAAATCCGTCTCATGAGAATCGGCTGCAAACGCATCCACCAACTGCTGGTTTTGATAAACACGGATTTGCAGTTGATTACCGGTCAAATTCTCAAAATGCAACGAAAAATGATAGCTGTTTCCGCCGTCCTGCGGCAATGCAATTTCTTGCAGTAAAGCTCCGGTTTCATCTAAAATTTCTGCCGAAAATGCACCGTCTGTTTTGGAAGTCAATGTTCCGTTTAATGTCATTTGGTACAACGGCTGATACACAGCGGAGGTGCGGGTCAGGGTTTCCGCTGCCCCGATTTGACTTAACGTGCCGTTGCTGTAAGGGATTCCCGTCTCGGTATCATAAAACAAGCTCATTTTTGCCATTTGCTTGATGCTGAGAGACAACATATCCGGTATTTGTTCCAGCTGAATCCCTTCTGCGCTGTTGGAAAAGTGAATGGAGTTATCCTTTTGCAGTCTACCGTCTTCAAAGGCTTGTTCCAGCTCCTGGTTGACCTGAGCAAAAAACGCCTCTGTTTCCACCGCATTTTGATAATAACCGGCGGCCTCAGCTGCATCCCGCAATGCCCAAGCAACAATATCTCCTTTGATGGGATTTCCTCCGCTCCAAGCAGCGTAGTAGGTTTCGATTTCAGGTTCAATGGAGGCAAGAGTCGGGCTGACGTCCATGGCGGATTCCAAAACGGCATGGGAGACCCATTCCTCTGCGGACGCATCTTCGTCTTCAATGCTGTAAAGATACCCCATCATTTTCCCAAATGCGCCGGAACTACGGTCATTGGTGGTAAACACGCCGTAGTAGACAAAATTCATGCAGCAAACCACCAAAATGCTTGCCACTAAAAACAGAACAGGGACTACCGTTAAAATCAATTTTTTTACCTTCGTCCCAATTCCGGCCTTCTCTTTTATGACGCAAATCGCCATAATCAGCAAAACAACAGCCACAAAAGGAAGAATCCAAATGGAGTCTTCCCGGATAAACCAGAAAAAGCCCATACTAATCCCGGCGCCGATGGACCAAGGGAGCAGAGATTTGGGTCTCTCCTCTTTTCTCAAATACAGACCCACCAAACAGCCGAATAAAATCAACACAGCGAAGGGTACAATGGCCATCCGATAGGCCCGCAAGCCCACTAAACTGCTGTAGGTAAAAGGCGCATACAACAGCAGCAAGTAGATGCAGCCAAGGGCAATTTTATTTTGGAATCTCTTTTTCAGGGCAACCACCATCAAAAGAGCGGACCCTACATTCATGAAACCAAGGCCCAATGTATACGGAAGGTGAAGCCAATTACATAGTGCCAGGAAAAGGGAATAAGAAACCCCTTTTACCAGAGTTTTGCTGTTGTAATCCCCCAGCCAATTAAAACTCAATAGATTGTCCGCATACTGAAACAACAAGGCATCGTCATGGGCTTGAGTAGTCAAAAGACCCACCGGCACAATTAGACCCAAAACCAATCTTACAATGGTCAAAACAAAGGCAACGATGCCAAAAATGAGCAAAAAATTATTGGAATATCTTTGAGTAAAATGTACTGATTTTTCCATATCCGCCCCTCTATTCCCTTGCTTTTCCAGATAAACTTGCCGTTGTTCAGTATACACCAAACCTTAATGAAATGCAAGCAATATCAAATACACATTGTCGAATACAAATAAAAAATATGGTTGTGCAGAACAGAAATCAAGCACAGCAACCGGCAGCGTCTTTCCCTGCACAGAACCCTCTTCCCCATCGGCTTTCAAACAGGATAAATATGTAGGATTCCCATAGAAAAGGACGGGATTTTTCAAATTCCGTCCAATAGTTTTCCGTTGCCATTGAAAAGTCAATTTCCCTTTTGCCTCACGAAGATCACACGAAAGATTTTCCGCGCCAGGGGACCAGCCAAAAAGATCTGCCAGCAGAGGGCCATGGGGAAATTCTTGACGGTAGTCTCCATCCAGGTCACTGCCAGCCGGCTCCATTCCGGCTGCTTAATCAGTAGGGTTGCCGCCAGGCTCATGGTGGGGCACATTAGGCAGACTGTCACTGCAGAGATGGTCAACACAATCAGAATGGGCTGGCTGGACTTAGGGTCAATGATGCGAAAGGCGATCCATTTAGAAAGATGGCCGTACAAAAAGAAGTCCAGCACAAAGGCAATGGGTCCCATAAACCACATCTCATGGAAGGCATTGAGAAAATGACTATTCTGCATTCCCCCAGTTTCCAAACACATATTGTAAATTATCATTCCGTACACCATTACAAACACCATCAATATAGTAAAAATCAATTCCTGCCCTTTGGTTCTCGGCATAACAAAGTCCTCCTTTTACATAAAAAAACAGTTGGAACAGCGTCTTTGCGATCGTTGTTCCAACTGCACGTCGTATTGACAGTATACCAGAAAATTCTCCGCTACATAATAGGCAGAGCCGCCAAACCTTTTTCCACAATCTGCATGGATTCCATCCAATGTGACGAGGATTAGTTATTACCGCTCTTGGCAATCATGGGGCTCAGCGCAGCGGCCAGTCCCGCCACCGACATGGTCTGCACCATGACCCGTCCGGGGCCGGTGACTTTGGTGTTGAAGAAACCTTCCCCGCCGAACACCTTATTTTTCAACCCCTTCACCGTTTCAATGGACAGGGTGCAGGTGGCGTCGATCATGACCAGATGGCTGGTGTCGATAATCAGGCTCTGTCCCGGCTGGAGATAATATTCCTGGGCGCTGCCGTCGATCTCCAAAAACACCTTGCCGTTGCCGGAAATCCGCTGCATGATAAAGCCTTCTCCGCCAAAGAACCCAGCGCCGATTTTTTTCTGGAACTGAATGGAGGTTTCCACCCCCATTTCGGCGCAGAGAAAGGCGGATTTCTGGGCGATAATGGGGGCATTGGGGGTCACGTCCAGCGCCCGGATGGAGCCGGGAAAGCTGGAGCCGAAAGCAATCATCCCCTGCTGGCCCATAGCGGTGTAGACGTTTCGGAACATGGACTCCCCGGTGAACATCCGGCTGAAGGCTTTGCCCACGCTGCCCCCGGCGTTAGTTTCCATGCTCATATTTTCGCTCATCCACACCATGGAGCCTTTTTCCGTCTGCATAGCTTCCCCGGCTTGGAGGGTGCACACCACCACCGGCATAGGCTCCCCGATAATTTGATACTGCATGGTCATTCTCCTTTTCTCAATTTGGAATTTTTATTTGAAGGGGTATTCCCCGCCAATGAAACAGTATAACCATCCTCCTTTGAATATAGCGGCTGTTGTGAGACCGGCCGTCTGGATTTGATGGAAAAGATAATTGCCAGCACCACGTCGGCGCAAAATACAAAGGACAGGATGCCGTTGGCGATGCAGAGGCCCTTGGAAACCCGCTTTTCTACGGCACACCGGATGGAGGCGGCCAGGCCGATGAAGCCGGTGAGGAGAATGGTCAGGCAGTCAAAGAAAAACAGGACGATGACAAAGGCAAACAGCCAGATGGTTATGGCGAAGATGCAACTCAGCAAAAAGACGGTCACATAAGCGGGAATCTGAATTAGCTTCAGCACCATGCTGATCAAGGCCAAGGATTTCCCCGCCCATTGCTTTCCCAATGCCAACAAGAAAAAGGCCAGATTTGCCAACAGGGACACAAAGAACCAAATTCCAAGCCACAGGAAGAGCAAAAGCGGATTTTCTCCAATCCAATCCAATAAAAATCCTCGGAAGAATCCAAAGAGAAAAAAGAGAAAGACATAGGGAAACAGTGCCCCCGGCAGAAGAAGGATCAGATACCGTTTCACAACACCCCACCTTTCTTTTTTCTCAGTGTAACACAACTTCTGTTTTCGTGCAACCAGAGAAAGAATCTTTCCAAAAGAAAAAGTCCCGATACAATCTGTATCGAGACTTTCTGGCGTCCTCGAGAGGATTTGAACCTCCGGCCTACCGCTTAGGAGGCGGTCGCTCTATCCAACTGAGCTACGGGGACAAGGAAGGAAAAGACTGCCCCGAAAGACAATCTTTTCCTGAAAAAGCACTATTACACCAATTCCAAAATCGCCATTTCAGCGGCGTCACCCCGACGGGGGCCGATCTTCACGATTCTGGTGTAGCCGCCCTTGACGTCGGCATACTTGGGGCTGATTTCGTCAAACAGCTTCTTGACAACGCCCTCTTTGGTGATGTAGGCCAGCGCCTGACGCTTGGAATGGAGATCGTTGGTTTTGCCCAGGGTAATCATTTTCTCGGCAATCGCCTGAACCTCCTTGGCACGGCTGACGGTGGTCTCAATTCTGCCGTTTTCCAGCAGATAGGTCACCAGGCCGCGGAGCATGGCCCGACGGACGTCGGTTGCTCTGCCCAGTTTTCTCATTGCAAGTCACTCCTTACTGGTAAAATGGTGTGGGTGAGATCCTTACTGCTCGTCCTCAAAATTCAGACTCAAGCCTAGAGAACTCAGTTTCTTCTTGACTTCCTCCAGGCTCTTCTTGCCCAGGTTCCGTACCTTCATCATGTCTTCCATCGACTTGTTCTTCAAATCACCCACGGTGTTGATGCCTGCCCGCTTCAAGCAGTTGAAGCTCCGGACAGACAGGTCAAGATCCTCAATAGTCATCTCCAGCATTTTTTCACTGTCTTTGTCGTCTTTCTCTACCATGATTTCGGCGCTGGCCGCCTCTTGGGAGAGGTTGACGAAAAGACTAAGGTGCTCATTCAGAACCTTGGCCGCCAGGGAGACCGCTTCCTTTGCGGAAATGGTGCCATCCGTCCAGACTTCCAGGTTCAACCGGTCGTAGTCGGTAATCTGCTCCACACGGGTGTTTTCCACCGTGTAGTTGACCTTCAACACCGGGGTGTAGATGCTGTCCACCGGAATGATGCCGATGATGTTCTGGTTCTGCTTGTTGCGCTCTGCCGGAACATAGCCTCTTCCCTTGTCGATGGTCACTTCCATGTAGAGCTTGGCGCCTTCCTCCAGGGTGGCAATATGCAGGTCGCCGTTGAGAATTTCCACCTCAGAATCGGTTTTGATATCGCTGGCGGTTACCTGCTTGGGGCCTTCCTCTTCAATATAGAGGGTCTTGGGGGATTCGCCGGAGATTTTGGCAGTCAGACTTTTGATGTTGAGAACAATTTCCGTTACATCCTCTTTCACACCGGGGATGGTGGAAAATTCGTGCTGAACGCCGTCAATCTTAATCGAGGTCACGGCAACGCCCTGAAGGGAGGACAACAGGACACGCCGCAGGCTGTTGCCCAGTGTAATGCCCATACCCCGTTCCAGGGGCTCCACAACGAATTTTGCGTAGCTGCCGTCGCTGCTCGGCTTTTCGATCTCGAGTTTCGGTTTCACAATTCCTAACATCTAAACCCTCCTAAAACACGGAAAAAGTTTCTTTGCGGTTGTACATTCCTCATGGTTAGGCTGCTACTCCCATCTGCCGAAACCGGTACCCGGATTTTACTCCGGGAAACGCCGGCTGATTATTTGGAGTAGTATTCCACGATGAGCAGCTCATCAACCTCAAAGTCCAGATCTTCCTTGGTGGGCAGAGCAACGACCTTGCCTTCCAGCTTGTCTTTGTCCATATCCAGCCATTTGGGAACCGGAACTGCGCCGCGGGTTTCACGAATGGATTTCATCTTATCGCTGCCGCGGGTCTTTTCGGTCACGCCGATCACGTCGCCGACCTTCACCTGGAGGGAAGGAATGTTGACTTTTTTGCCGTTTAAGGTGAAATGGTTGTGCACCACCATCTGACGGGCTTCCCGACGGGTGGATGCCAGGCCCAGACGGAACACTACGTTGTCCAGACGGCATTCGCACAGCTGCAGCAGCACTTCACCGGTCTGCCCATTGCTCTTCTCTGCCAATTCAAAGTAGTGGGCAAACTGCTTTTCCAAAATGCCGTAGATAAAGCGCAGCTTCTGCTTTTCATTCAGCTGAATGCCGTATTCGCTGACCTTCCGGCGGTTGGGCTTGGGGTTGCGCTTGGTGTTCTTATTGACGCCCATCACAGCGGGGTCGATGCCCAGCGCTTTGCACTTCTTCAAAATGGGTTGTCTATCTCTAGCCACTTCATTAGCCTCCTAACTTAGACACGTCTTCTCTTGGGCGGGCGGCAGCCGTTGTGAGGAATGGGGGTCACGTCCTTAATCAGGGTGACTTCCAGTCCGCAGGCCTGCAGCGCACGGATGGCGGCTTCCCGTCCGGAGCCGGGGCCCTTGACGTACACTTCCACCGTCTTCAGACCGTGTTCCATGGCGGCACGGGTTGCCTTTTCTGCAGCGGTCTGAGCGGCAAAGGGAGTGGACTTCTTGGAGCCCCGAAATCCCATTTCGCCGGCGCTGGCCCAGCTCAAGGCATTGCCCTGGGTGTCAGTAATGGTGACAATGGTGTTGTTGAAGGTAGACTGGATATGGACAGCACCACGTTCAATGTTCTTGCTCACCTTGCGGCGGCGAATCTGCTTCTTGTTAGAAGCTGCTTTTGTTGCCATAGCTTAGAATACCTCCTTACTTCTTCTTGTTGGCAATGGTCTTCTTGGGGCCCTTGCGGGTACGGGCGTTGGTCTTGGTACGCTGTCCCCGGACCGGCAGACCTTTGCGGTGGCGAAGGCCACGGTAGCATCCGATTTCGGTCAGACGCTTGATGTTCAGGGCAGTGCTTCTGCGCAGGTCGCCCTCAACCTCGTAATGTTTATCAATGTAGTCACGCAGCTTAGCCAGATCGTCCTCGGTGATGTCCTTCACCCGAGTGTCCGGATTTACGCCGGTAGCCGCCAAAATGTCATCTGCACTCTTGCGGCCGATGCCGTAGATATAAGTCAAACCGATTTCGATTCTCTTTTCTCTGGGCAGGTCGACGCCAGCAATACGAGCCATATTGTTGCACCTCCAAAATACTCTAAATCGTTGCGTTCATGTGCGCTTAGCCCTGACGCTGTTTGTGCTTCGGGTTTTGGCAGATCACCATGACGCGTCCTTTGCGCTTAATGATCTTGCACTTTTCACACATGGGCTTTACAGAAGGTCTTACTTTCATCTGAAATTACCCCCTTATCATGGTTTCAACTGTGTAAAAGCGGTTTACTTTGAGCGCCAGGTAATGCGCCCCTTAGTCAAGTCGTAGGGGGACATTTCTACCGTCACCTTATCCCCGGGCAAAATCCGGATGAAGTTCATCCGCAGCTTGCCGGAAATATGCGCCAAAATGGTGTGCCCGTTGGGCAGCTCCACCTTAAAGGTGGCGTTAGGCAGGGTTTCCACCACTTTGCCCTCCAGTTCGATAACTCCATCTTTCGACATGGCATTTACCTCCCTTACCGGTTTTCAGGCTCGGTATTGTTGTAGTCCCACAACAACCGCCTTAATTTTTGATCGGTATCCACCTCGGACAGCGCCACCTGCTTGGCGGTTTTGGCCAGGTGCCGGGGGTTTTTCCGCTTGGGCTTTTCCAGCTTCCGCCGCCGCCCGTCTGCGATATAAACCCAGCCGCCTGACTTTTCCACCACCACATAAAACCGGTGGGCGTCGTGTCCTGATTTGGAATACACAATGGTTCCCAGCTCCATAGTTCCTCCTTAGATCCGGGTTAAGATAATTGGATCCGAGTCGGTGACCACAATGCTGTGTTCAAAATGGGCTGAGATACTGCCGGACACAGTCTCCACGGTCCAGCCATCCTCCAGCGTGACCACATCGTCCCCAACCAGATTGATCATGGGTTCGATGGCCAGGGTCATTCCAGCCGCTAATCTGACCCCTCTGCCGGGTTTGCCAAAGTTGGGTACTTCCGGATCTTCGTGGAGCTGACGCCCCACGCCGTGGCCCACATAGGTGCGCACCACCCCGTAGCCAAACTTTTCCGCATGGCTCTGGCAGGCGTAACCGATGTCGCCGATCCGGTTGCCGACTCTGGCTGCGTCGATTGCTTTGTATAAACACTCCTGGGTGACCTTCAGCAGCTGCTCCGCTTCCGGGCTGATTTTGCCCACCGCAAAGGTGTAGGCATTATCGCCGTTGAAGCCGTTGTAGTAAGCGCCGGTATCCACGCTTACAATGTCCCCTTCCTTCAGCACAACTCGGCTGGAAGGAATGCCGTGGATCACCTGGTTGTTGATACTGATACAGGCACTGCCGGGATACCCTGCATACCCCAAAAAGTTCGGTTTTGCGCCCATGGACACAATATACTTGTGCACGGCGTGGTCGATCTCCTTGGTGGTGACGCCGGGCTGCATATACTTCCCCGCTTCTGCCAGCGCCCCGGCAGAAATGCGGCAGGCCTCCCTCATCTGTTCGATTTCATGAGGGGTTTTTAATTGGATCATCGCAGGCTCAGTCCTCCAGAGCCTTCAGAGTGCGGGCAGAAGTTTCGCTGACTTCTTCCGCACCGTACACCACAGCCAGGATTCCCTTCTTGGCATAGTAGTCCTTCAGGGGCTCGGTCTGTTCGTGGTATACCTTCAGCCGGTCCAGCACGGTGGCAGGTTCGTCGTCCTTGCGCTGTACGGTGGGTCCGCCGCACTTGTCGCAGACACCTTCCACCTTGGAGGGCTTGTATTCGGTATGGTAGCTGGCGCCGCAGTTGGCGCACACCCGGCGTCCACCCAGACGCTGCGCAATCTTTTCGTCCGCTACTTCGATGTCCACCACTTTATCAATGGCGATGCCCATAGCGTCCAGCGCTTCTGCCTGAGGCACGGTGCGGGGGAAGCCGTCCAGGATAAAACCGTTCTTGCAGTCATCCTGAGCCAACCGTTCCTTGATGATCTCAATGACGACTTCGTCGGGAACCAGTTTGCCGGCGTCCATGTAGGACTTGGCTTTCAGGCCCACTTCGGTGCCGTTCTTGAGAGCTTCACGAATGATATTGCCTGTGGAAATTGCGGGGATGTTCAGGTGGTCCATGATGACTTCTGCCTGTGTACCTTTGCCTGCGCCGGGAGCGCCCAATAAAATAAGTTTCATTGTTTTTACCTCCACATTCTTTCAGTTCGCACGATCATTCCAAGAAGCCTTTGTGGTGACGCATAGTCAGCTGGCTCTCCAACTGACGCATGGTGTCCAGAGCTACGCCCACCACGATGATGATAGAAGTACCGCCCAAAGAAATGTTGATGCCGGTCACATTGGCCAGAATAATGGGGAACACTGCGATGACGCCCAAGAACAAGGCACCCACCAGAGTGATCTTGTGAATCACCTTGGAGATGAACTGCACCGTGGGTTTGCCGGGCCGAATGCCGGGCACAGCGCCATTATTGCTCTTAATGTTGTTGGCAATTTCCACCGGGTTGTACTGAATTGCTACATAAAAGTAGTTAAAGCCAATGATCAGCAGGAAATACAGCACTGCGTAAATCACGCCGTTGGAGGAGAAGGCATTGAAGAAACCTTCCCAGAAAGAACCAGCTTCCGGAGTCCAGAACAGCAGAATGGTGCTGGGCAGACTCAAAAACGCAGATGCAAAGATGATGGGCATAACGCCGCTCATGCTGACCTTAATCGGAATATAGCTGGACTGGCCACCGTACATCTTCCGGCCAACTACCCGCTTGGCGTACTGCACCGGAATCCGGCGTTCGGCGTTGGTCATAATGATAATGGCCACCACAATCACCAGGAACAGCACCACAATCAGCGGTACCAGGAAGTAGTTGATGCCGCCCTGCTGGAAGTACTCCCACAATACGCCAACTGCGTCGGGAGCCCGGCAGACGATACCGGCAAACAAGATGATGGAAATTCCGTTGCCCAGTCCCTTGTCATTGATCTGTTCACCCAGCCACATGATCAGAGCCGCACCGGCAGTAAGCACCAACACAATCACCAGACCGGCGAAGAAACCTTCCATACCGCTGGTGTAAGCGATGCCGCCGTAGTTGCGAATCAGGAAGTAGTAACCCACCGCCTGAAGCAGGGCCAGACCCACGGTGGTGTACCGGGTGATCTTCCCCAGTTTGCGCCGTCCTTCGCCGCCTTCCTTGGCCATCCGTTCCAGGGGCGGAATTGCCACTGTCAACAGCTGAATGATAATCGAGCTGTTGATGTAGGGGGTAATGGACAATGCAAACAATGTGGCATTGGAAAAGCTGCCGCCGGAAAGCATATTCAGATAATCAAAGGCGTTACCGCCGCTGAACAGATTTACCAACACGCTGGCATCCACAAAGGGAGCCGGAATGGCGGAGCCGATTCGGAAAATGATGATGATGAAAAGAGTGAACAGGATTTTTTTGCGGAGTTCAGGAGATTTGAAGGCATTTCTAAAAACTTCGAACACCTTAGATCACCTCGGCCTTTCCACCCGCTCCTTCAATTTTATCCTGAGCAGACTTTGAGAAGGATTTTGCCTGAATGGTCAAGCTTTTGGTCATCTCGCCATTGCCCAGCACTTTTACGCCGTTTTTGCAGTCTTTTACCAGACCGCAGTCCATCAATGCTTGAGCATCCACCACTGCGCCGGCTTCAAACCGAGCGTCGATGTCTCCCAGGTTGACGATAGCAGCCTTAGCGGCGAAGATATTGTTGAATCCCCGCTTGGGCACCCGTCTTTGCAACGGCATCTGGCCGCCTTCAAAACCGGGACGAATGCTGCCGCCGGAACGAGCCTTCTGGCCCTTGTGGCCCTTGCCGGCAGTTTTGCCGTTTCCGGAGCCGTGACCGCGACCGATCCGCTTTGCGACTTTGGTAGAACCCTCAGCAGGGGTCAATTCGTGCAGCTTCATGTTGGATTGCACCTCCTGTTCGCTTAGTCAGTAACCTCAACCAGATGTTTGACCTTAAAGATCTTGCCGCGAGTAGCAGCGTTATCCGGCTGTACGGTAGTATCGCCGGTTTTGCGAAGTCCCAAGGACTGGCAAACCGCGATCTGGTCTTTTTTCTTTCCGGCAAGACCCTTCACCAATTTGATCGTTACATCAGCCATCAGATCTTACCTCCTTAACCGTAGATTTCCGCAACGGTCTTACCGCGGGTAGCGGCAACTTCCTCTGCAGTGCGCAGACGGCTCAGCCCATCAATGGTGGCGCGAACCACGTTGAAGGGGTTGTTGGAACGCAGGGCCTTGGTACGGATATCCTTGATACCGGCCACTTCCATTACAGCACGCACCGGACCGCCGGCAATGGTACCGGTACCTTCCGGAGCGGGCTTCATCAGCACCCGGCCGGCGCCGAACTGACCAATGATTTCGTGGGGAATGGAAGTTCCCTTAACGGAAATCTGAATCAGGTTCTTCTTGGCGTCCTCAATTCCCTTGCGGATTGCGTCCGGCACTTCGTAGCTCTTGCCCATACCGTAGCCGACCAGGCCTTTGCCGTCGCCCACCACAACCAGAGCGGAGAACTTCATGATCCGGCCGCCTTTTACCGTTTTGGAGACACGGTTAATTGCAACGACCTTTTCTTGCAGCTCCATATTGGAAGCATCGATTTTTGCCATGGTAATTAACCCTCCTATTAAAACTTAAGTCCGCTCTCACGAGCGCCTTCTGCCAGCTCCTGGACACGTCCGTGATAGAGGTAGCCGCCACGGTCGAATACAACCGTTTCGATTCCCTTTTCCACGGCCCGCTTGCCCACCATTTCGCCAACCTTGCGGGCAGCTTCCTTGTTGGAGCCGCTGCCTTCAAAGCCTTTTTCCATGGAGGAGGCGCTGACCAGGGTCACCCCTGCGTTATCGTCGATGATCTGGGCATAGATGTGTTTGCTGGAGCGGAACACGTTCAGCCGAGGACAATCGGCGGTGCCTGCAATCTTGTTGCGGACACGCAGGTGTCTTTTTTGTCTAGCTTTATTGCGGTCAAATTTTTTCACCATTGACTCGTCACTCCTTTCCCATTACTTGCCCTTACCGGCTTTGCCTTCCTTGCGGGCGACATATTCGCCGGCATAGCGGATGCCCTTGCCCTTATAGGGTTCGGGAGGACGCTTTTCTCTCACTTCGGCAGCGAACTGGCCCACCTTCTGCTTGTCGCAGCCCCGGACCACAACGTGGGTGGCGTCGGGAACGTCCAGCTTGATGTCGTCGGTTTCGCTGATGATCACCTGATGAGAGAAGCCCAAGTTCAACACAACATTGGTGCCCTGCTTCTGAGCACGGTAACCGATGCCCTGGATCTCCAAAGTCTTGGAGAAGCCTTCGCTGGCGCCCACTACCATGTTGTGAACCAGGCTGCGGGTCAGGCCGTGGAGGGAACGATGCATTTTGTCGTCGCTGGGACGGGTCACCAGCAGCTTGCCGTCCTCCATGGTCACGGTGATATCTTTATGAATGTTTTGCTCCAGGGTTCCCTTAGGACCTTTCACGGTAATGTGATGGCCGTCGATTTTGACTTCGACTCCGGAGGGAACGTCAATAGGCGCTCTGCCAATACGAGACATGGTATCTTTCCTCCTTATCTTACCAAACGAAAGCCAGCACTTCGCCGCCGACCTTCTGTTTTCTGGCCTGGCGGTCGGTCATCAGTCCTTTGGATGTGGAGACGATGGCAATACCCAGGCCCTTCATCACTTTGGGCATATCGGCGCTGGATGCGTAGATCCGCAGACCGGGCTTGGAGACCCGGCGCAGGCCGGTGATGACCTGGCTCTTGTTTTCGCCGTACTTCAGGGTCATGCGAATGATGCCCTGCTTGCCGTCTTCTACCACGGTGAATCCCTTGATGTAGCCTTCGTCCACCAGGATCTGGGCCATGGCCTTCTTCAGGTTGGAAGCGGGCACATCAACGGTTTCGTGTTTCGCTGCGTTTGCGTTCCGGATGCGGGTGAGAAAATCCGCAATGGGATCCGTAATTTGCATGGCGCTAAACCTCCTAATGCTTTTTTACCAGTTGTTTGCACACCGTAACGAAAGGTGTGTGCAGGAATCTTCCTGCCGATTGGGGCAGTATCCGCTCCTATTTAGCGGACTTACCAGCTTGCTTTCTTCACGCCGGGGATCTGGCCCTTGTAAGCCAGTTCACGGAAGCAGATACGGCAGATGCCGTACTTTCTCAGGTAAGCGTGAGGCCGGCCGCAGATTTTGCATCTGTTGTAGGCACGGGTAGAAAACTTAGGCTCTCTTTTCTGCTTGGCAATCATGCTCTTCTTCGCCATGTGTTTTTCTTCCTCCTCTTACTTTGTGGTGAAGGGGGCGCCCATGAGCGTCAGCAGCTCCCGGCCCTCTTCGTCGGTGTTGGCTGTGGTGATCAGGGTGATGTCCATGCCCCGCAGCTTGTCGATTTTGTCATATTCGATTTCCGGGAAGATCAACTGTTCCTTCAGGCCGATGGAGTAGTTGCCACGGCCGTCAAAGGAGTTGGGGTTGATGCCGCGGAAGTCACGAACCCGAGGCAGAGCCACGTTGAAGAAACGGTCCAAAAACTCGTACATCTTTTCGCCCCGCAGGGTTACTTTGGCGCCGATGGGCATACCTTCACGCAGTTTGAAGTTTGCCACGCTCTTCTTGGCCTTGCAGACCATGGCCTTCTGACCAGTGATCTTTGCCAGGTCGCCGCACACGGCGTCCATCATCTTGGAGTTGGAAGTGGCTTCCCCGCAGGCTACGTTTACGACGATCTTCTCCAGCTTCGGAATCTGCATGACACTCTTGTAGCCAAACTTGCTCATCAAAGCAGGCGCTACTTCGCTTTTGTAGTAGTCTTTCAATCTTGCCATACTGTTTTCTCCTTACTCAGAATGTTTCGCCGCAGCCGGCATGCTTGCAGACACGAACCTTCTTGTCGCCCTTCATCACATAGCCAACCCGGGTGGGTTTCTTGCACTTGGGGCAGACAGGCATCACCTTGCAGGCATACAGCGGGCCTTCCGCCTTGACAATGCCGCCGGTCTCGCCCATACGGCGGGGCTTCACATGCTTGGTGACGATGTTGAGGCCCTCCACGATGACCTTGCCTTCTTTGGGGCTGACTTCCAGCACCTTGCCGGTTTTGCCCTTATCTTTGCCGGAGATGATCATGACGGTATCGCCGGTTTTTACGTGCATTTTACTCATCAGACTACCTCCATCACAGTACTTCGGGAGCCAGGGACAGGATCTTCATGTATTCCTTATCTCTCAGCTCTCTGGCCACAGGCCCGAAAATACGAGTGCCTCTGGGGTTTTTATCTTCACGAATGATCACGGCTGCATTGTCGTCAAAACGGATGTAGGAACCGTCCTCACGACGCAGGCCTTTCGCTGAACGAACGATAACTGCTTTCACAACGTCGCCTTTTTTCACAACGCCGCCGGGTGCTGCTTTTTTCACGGAAGCAACCACCACATCGCCGATGTTGGCATACCGTCTGCGGGAGCCGCCCAAAACACGAATGCACATCAGTTCCTTAGCACCGGTGTTGTCGGCAACCTTCAGGTAAGTTTGCATCTGAATCACAGTGCGTTCCTCCTTTCAGTCATAAGACGTAATTTCAAATCTTACTTGGCCTTTTCAATGATTTCGGCCAGACGCCATCTCTTGTCCTTGGACAGCGGACGGGTCTCCATCACCCGGACACGGTCGCCGATGCGGCACTCGTTGTTTTCATCGTGTGCCTTCAGGCGGATGGTGCGGGGGATGATCTTCTTATACAGAGGGTGCTTCACGTTGTCCTTGATGGCAACTACAATGGTTTTATCCATTTTGTCGCTGACCACGGTGCCCACTCTGGTCTTTCTCAGATTTCTTTCGCTCATCAGTCAAATCCTCCTTATTCCGCCTTCAGCTCTTGTTCCCGCAGAACGGTTTTGATCCGTGCGATGTCTTTCTTCACGGCCTTCAGGCGCATGGGATTATCAAGCTGGTTGACGGCAAGCTGGAAACGGAGATTGAACAACTCGCCCTTTAAGTCCTTCAGTTTTTCGTTGAGCTCGATTGTGCTCAAATCACGGATTTCGGCGATTTTCATGCTTGCTCACCACCCTCTTCTTTTTTTACAAACTTGCATTTGATGGGCAATTTGTGGGATGCCAGACGCAGCGCTTCCCGGGCCACGGTTTCGTCCACACCGGCGATTTCAAACATCACACGGCCGGGCTTCACCACGGCAACCCAGTATTCCGGAGAGCCTTTACCTTTACCCATTCGGGTTTCGGCAGGCTGTTCGGTAACCGGCTTGTCGGGGAAAATCTTGATCCAAACCTGGCCGCCACGCTTGATATAACGGGTCATAGCCACACGGGCTGCCTCGATCTGGTTGGAGGTGATCCATGCGGGCTCCAGCGCCTGCAGGCCGTACTCGCCATTGCTGACGAAGTTGCCCCGGAGCGCTTTGCCCTTCATCCGCCCTCTCTGCTGGCGGCGGTATTTCACGCGCTTGGGTAATAACATTATCGATTTCCTCCTTCTCTACGAGGTCTTCTGCGGCGGCGGTCATCGGGACGACGCTGCTGACGTTCTTCCATCGCAGGCTTCTTAATGTCGCCCTTGAGCACTTCGCCCTTGTAGATCCAAACCTTTACGCCGATGCGGCCGTAGGTGGTGTTGGCTTCTGCGAAACCGTAGTCGATGTCGGCCCGCAGGGTCTGCAGCGGGATGGTGCCTTCGTGGTACTCTTCGCTCCGGGCGATTTCAGCGCCGCCCAGACGGCCGGAGCACTTGCACTTGATGCCCTTGGCGCCCAGCCGCATGGTGCGGCCGATGCTCAGCTTCATAGCACGGCGGAAAGACACCCGGCGTTCCAACTGGCCGGCAATGTTTTCGGCCACCAGCTGTGCGTTCAGGTCGGGCTGCTTTACTTCCACAATGGTGAGCAGCACGGTCTTGCCCAGCATCTTTTCCATTTCTTTCTTCAGCTCGTCGATCTGAGCGCCGGCCTTGCCGATCACCAGACCGGGTTTGGCACAGTGGATGTGGATGCGGATCTTCACCGCGTCCCGCTCGATCTCGATGCGGCTGATGCCTGCAGCGAAGAGCTTCTTCTTCAAAAACTTGCGGATATTGTAATCTTCCACCAGGGTATCGCCGAAACTACGGTCGTCGGCATACCAACGGGAATCCCAATCCTTGATAATGCCCACTCGCAAGCCGTGGGGATTAACTTTTTGTCCCATTACTTAACCTCCTCTTAGCTTTCCTTTTCGCTCACTGCGATGGTAACGTGGGATGTTCTCTTGAGCACCCGGAAGGCTCTTCCCTGTGCTCTGGGACGAATCCGCTTCAGGGTAGGACCGGGGCAAACGTAGCAGGTGCTGACGTACAGGCTTTCCGGATCCATGTTGTGGTTATTTTCCGCATTGGCCATGGCAGACTTCAACAGCTTGGCCAGAGGTTCGCTGGCAGCCTTGGGAGTATGCTTCAAAATGGCCATTGCCAATTTCGCGTCTTTCCCCCGGATCAGATCCAACACGATCTGCACCTTGCGGGGAGAGATGCGCAGGTAATTAAGCTGTGCTTTTGCTTCCATTGAAAGTCCTCCTTCCGGCTTACTTGCCATTGTTCGTGGTCTTGGAGCCGGCATGACCCTTGTAGGTCCGAGTGGGAGCAAATTCACCCAGCTTGTGACCTACCATATCCTCGGTAACATAGACCGGAACGTGTTTGCGTCCGTCATGGACGGCGAATGTGTGTCCCACGAAATCAGGGAAGATGGTGGAGGAACGGCTCCAGGTCTTCAGAACCCGCTTTTCTCCCTTTTCGTTCATCTCCATGACTCTCTTTAACAGGACCGGCTGTACAAAAGGTCCCTTTTTAACGCTTCTGCCCATTGATCATCTTCCTCCTTTCAATTACTTGGCGTTTCTACGCTTGACAATGAACTTGTCGGAACGATGATGCTTGGCTCTGGTCTTGTAACCCAAGGTGGGCTTGCCCCAAGGAGTTACAGGGCCGGGACGGCCAACCGGGCTCTTGCCTTCGCCGCCGCCGTGGGGGTGGTCGCAGGGGTTCATAACGGAACCACGCACGGTGGGTCTCCAACCCATGTGACGCTTCCGGCCGGCTTTGCCGTAGTTCACGTTTTCGTGATCTACGTTGCCAACCTGGCCCACAGTAGCATAGCAAGCTACCGGAACGTTTCTCAATTCGCCGCTGGGCAGACGGATCAGCGCATAGTTGCCTTCACGGGCCATGAGCTGAGCCATGTTGCCGGCAGCACGAACCAACTGAGCGCCCTTGCCAGGATACAGCTCTACGTTGTGGATAAAGGTACCAACCGGGATGGCGGTGAGAGGCAGTGCGTTGCCGGGCTTGATGTCGGCGTGTTCGCCGCTGCTCACCACGTCGCCAACCTTCAGTCCGTTGGGAGCGATGATGTATCTCTTCTCCCCATCTTCATACTGCAGCAGAGCAATATGAGCGGAACGGTTGGGGTCGTACTCCAGGCTGATGACGGTGGCGTTCATGCCAACCTTATCCCGCTTGAAGTCGATGATGCGGTATTTTCTGCGGTTTCCGCCGCCGCGATGGCGGACGGTGATCCGGCCATAGCTGTTGCGGCCAGAATTCTTCTTCAGGGGAGCCAGCAGGCTCCGTTCCGGACCGTTTTTGCTCAGCTGGCTGTAATCGGTCACGGTCATACCCCGACGGCCGGGGGTAGTCGGCTTGTAAGACTTAATCGCCATTACGATTCACTCTCCTTGATACGGTTTAGCGATCGCCGTCGCAGGGACAGGCGCCCTGTCAGCAATCATACATCACCTGGGGATTGGATTTATTACAGCATGCCCTCGAAGAATTCGATGGTCTTGGAGCCCTCGGTGAGGGTCACGATTGCCTTTTTCCAATCCGGCTGATAGCCCATGGTCCGGCCCTGACGCTTCAGGCGGCCGCGCATGGAAATGGTGTTTACCTTCGCCACTTTCACGCCAAACAGTTCTTCCACCGCTTTTGCGATTTCCACTTTGTTGGCGTCGTTGGCCACTTTGAAGGTGTATTTCTTCATCTGGATGTTTTCCATGCTGCGCTCGGTAATCACCGGCTTGAGGATAATGTCTTGTGCAGCTTTCATTATGCATACACCTCCTCGATTTTCTTCACGGCTTCCTTGGTGAGGATCAGGCTGCCGTGGTTGAGAATGTCATAAACATTCAAAGTGTTCACCAGAGTGGTCTTCACGCCGGGGATGTTGGCGGCGCTCTTGATGACCTTCTGATCCACCTCAGGCATGACGATCAGAGCCTTCTTTTCCGCGTTTACCGCATCCAGCATCTTGATCATGTCCTTGGTCTTGTAGTTTTCCATGGTGATGTTGTCCAGCACCAGCAGGGTGTTGTCCAGCACCTTGGAAGACAAGGCGCTCTTCATCGCCAAACGGCGCACCTTCTTATTTAAGGTGTAGCGGTAGCTTCTGGGTTTGGGGCCCAGAGCGATGCCGCCGTGGGTCCACTGGGGAGCCCGGATGGAACCCTGTCTTGCATGACCGGTTCCTTTCTGTCTCCAAGGCTTCTTGCCGCCGCCCCGTACTTCGGTGCGGGTCAGGGTGGACTGAGTGCCCTGCCGCTGGTTGGCCAGATAGTTGACCACCACAGCATGCATGACTGCTTCGTTGGGAGCAACGCCAAACACAGCTTCATTCAGTTCCAGATCTTCCAGCTTCTTGCCGGTCATATCCATTACCTGTACAGTAGGCATCTTGCTTCCTCCTTCCCTTACGCTTTCTTCACGCTGTTGATGATGGTGACAATGCCCTTTTTGGGACCGGGGATGGCACCCTTCACAGCGATCAGGTTGTTTTCTGCATCAATCTTGACCACGGTCAAGTTCTGTACCGTCACCTTTTCGGCGCCCATCTGGCCGGGCATCTTCTTGCCTTTGAAGATCCGGGAGGGGGTGGAGCAGGCGCCCATGGAGCCGGACTGCCGGGCAACCGGGCCGGTACCGTGGGTCTCTTTCAGACGGTGGTTGTTGTAGCGCTTAATCACGCCGGCGAAACCTTTACCTTTGCTGATGCCGCTGACATCTACATAGTCGCCGGTTTCAAACACGTCGGCTTTGACGATGTCGCCTACATTCAGAGCGGCGCAGTCGTCCATCCGGAACTCCTTCAGGTGCTTCTTGGGAGCAACGTCGCCCTTGGCGAAGTGGCCCTTCATGGGCTTGTTCACCCGGTTGGGCTTCAGATCGCCGTAGCCCATCTGGATGGCTTCGTAGCCGTCGGTTTCCATGGTCTTCTTCTGCACCACCACGCAGGGACCTGCTTCAATGACGGTGACAGGAGTGACCTTACCGGTTTCATCAAAAATCTGCGTCATGCCGATTTTCTTGCCGATAATCGCTTTTTTCATTTACTTTGTCCTCCTTACGGTTATTGGTTGGCATTGCCAACATGACCCTGTGACGCTTCCTTTGTAGAAATCAGAGCTTGATTTCAAAGTCCACGCCGGCAGGAAGTTCCAGACCCTGGAGCGCTTCGATGGTCCGGTCGCTGGGCCGGATGATGTCGATCAAACGCTTGTGGGTCCGCATCTCAAACTGTTCACGGCTGTCCTTGTACTTGTGAACAGCACGCAGGATGGTGACCACTTCTTTCTGGGTGGGCAGCGGAACAGGTCCGCTTACCGCAGCGCCGGTCTTCTTGGCGGTTTCCACAATCTTGGCCGCAGCTGCGTCCACCAGAGTGTGATCATACCCTTTCAGTCTGATTCTGATTTTTTCTTTGACTGCCACGTTAGTTTCCTCCTTAAAATAATATTTTGGGGGAACCATATATTTTGAACACGCCGCCGGGTGTTTCTTGCCACACCCTGAAAAAAATACCGAAAACGCAAGTTTTTTCGGTACGCCAAATCGGCACTCCCCTAAGCGTTATGGCAATCACATCTGCCCCTTGCCGGTTGGGATCGGCATGGCAGGGATATTGCTGGCCTGGTTGCTGCCTGTTCAAAATTGGTCGCCCGGTTTGAAATCGGACATACTCCACGGAAACACCGGCCTCTGCCCTTTCGGACAGGGCCGCAACCTCCCGCTTCATCGCATATCGGTCGCAGTCGCGCAAGTGTTATTTTACCATATTCCTGCAAGCATTTCAATAGTGAGCTTTTCCTTTTTCTGCCGGTTCATGCAGAGAACTTTCCCTGTCTTTTCCCTCCAGTTTTGGTGCATCTGCACAAATGGGATTTGATTTTTTACCATATGTATTTTTTGAAATGAATATCACAAGACAATCCTGTTTGGGCAAAAAAAGAAAGCCCTGCCGAAGCAGAGCCCTCTTTATTTCATCCTTAGGCGTTGTCTTCCACGTACTTCACAATGTCGCCAACGGTCTTGATGTTTTCCACCTGATCATCGGGGATTTCAATGTCGAAAGCCTCTTCCAGAGACATGACCAAGTCCACAACATCCAGGGAGTCAGCACCCAGGTCGTCAAAAATGGAAGCGTCCATGGTTACTTTGTCTTCGTCCACATCCAGCTGATCGATCAGGATCGCCTTTACCTTGTCGAAAGTCATGTGAGTTTTCCTCCTTAATATTTCTATTTGGGTTTATATCAACAGAGCGGGAGCCCTGTTCATATCATTCGCTTACGTCGCCGACTTTTCTGAACTTATTATAGCGATTTGCCAGCAACTTTTCAATAGGCACCTGCGATAATTTTTTCACAGCCCCTATCAAATATTCCTGCAGATTTTCGGCCATTTGCACAGGATTGTTGTGCGCACCGCCAACCGGCTCGGAAATGATGGTGTCCGCCACATCCAGCATCTTCAGATCATCCGCCGTGATCTTCAGCGCTTCCGCAGCGTCCTGTTCCCGGGTAGGATCTTTCCAAAGAATGCTGGCAGCGCCTCTGGGAGAAATCACGGAATACACCGCATTTTCCAGCATAGCCAGCTCATCGCAGATGCTCAAGGCCAAAGCGCCGCCGCTTCCCCCTTCGCCCAGCACCACGGTGATGATGGGGGTGGGCAGAGTGATCAGTTCATACAGGTTCCGGGCAATGGCCTCGCCCTGGCCCCGTTCTTCCGCTTCCACGCCGCAGTAAGCGCCGGGGGTGTCCACAAAGCAGATCACCGGACGGCCGAACTTAGCCGCCTGCTTGGCCAGCCGCAGCGCCTTGCGGTATCCTTCCGGATGGGGCATAGCAAAGTTGCTCTTTTGGTTTTCTTCAAAGTTCCGCCCTTTGACTTCGGCAATCACCGTCACCGGCGTGCCTTTCAAGTGGGCAATTCCTGCCATAATGGCCGCATCGTCGCCGTAATACCGGTCGCCGTGCATTTCATAAAAATCGGTGAAGATCGCCGGAATATAATCCAGCACTGTGGGCCGGTCCTTATGACGGATAATCTCCATTTTGTTCCATGCGTTGCTCATCAGGCCGTCTCCCCCTTATATCCGTGGAGCCGCAGCAGTTTGGACAGGGTGCGGCGCATATTCTTCCGCTCTACGATCATGTCCACAAAGCCGTGCTGCAACAAAAATTCTGCCGACTGGAAGTCATCGGGCAGCCGCTGCCGGATGGTTCCTTCAATGACCCGCCGTCCGGCAAAGCCGATCAGCACCTTGGGTTCGGCAATGATAATGTCACCCAAAGAAGCAAAGCTGGCGGTGACGCCGCCGGTGGTGGGGTCGGTCAAAACGGTAATATAAAGAAGTCCTGCATCGCTGTGCTTCTTCACCGCCGCACTGGTTTTCGCCATCTGCATCAAAGAGAGAATCCCTTCCTGCATTCTGGCGCCGCCGGAAGCGGTAAACAGAATTACCGGCAGCCGCTTTTCAGTGGCCCGCTCAAAGGCCCTGGCAATCTTTTCGCCCACCACGCTGCCCATGCTGGCCATCATGAAATGGGAATCCATGACGCCGATGACGCAGGGCTTAGTTTTGATGGTGCATTCTCCGGTGACAACGGCATCCCGCAATCCAGTCTTTTCCTGCAAAGAGGCCACCTTTTCCTCATAACCTTCAAAGTCAATGGGGTTTTTGCTGGTCATCGTTGCATCGTACTCCACCAGGGAGTCTTTGTCGATGGTGATTTTCAGCCGCTCTCTGGCGGTGAGCCGGGCATGGTAGTTGCAGTTGGAGCAAACCTTGCTGGCCCCCAGAAAATCATCCATGAACATCACGTTGCCGCAGCGGGGACACTTAAACATCAAGTCCTGGGGAATGGCGACCTTGCTGCTTTTCCGATCCGCAGCCGAGTCCGCTTCAAAGCGGGATTTTACTGTTTTAAATAAATCCTCTAACAAAACCGCTTCCTCCTTGCCTAAAATCCAATCCTTCTCTTAGTGTACCCTATCTGAAGGTGTTTGTCCAGTAAAAAATCAAATTTTTCTACCTTCACCTTCCAAACCACTCTCAATAATCCAATAAATCCTTGCGGCGGTCCAGATAGCTGTTGTCAATCCGTCCTTCTACAAAGGCTTCGTCTCGAAGAATGGCCAGATGATAGTCAATGTTGGTGTCCACGCCTTCCACCAAAAATTCTGCCAGCGCAGATTTCATTTTCCGAATCGCAGAATCCCGGTTGTGGGCATGTACAATCAACTTGGCAATCATGCTGTCGTAATAGGGAGAAATTTCGCATCCTTGGTAAGCGGCACTGTCAATCCGTACGCCGGGGCCGCCGGGCAGGTTCAGGGCTGTAATCCGGCCGGGGCTGGGCAGAAATCCCATTTTGGGGTTCTCCGCATTGATCCGGCACTCAATGGCGTGACCGGTGACATGGATGTCTTCCTGACGGAACGCCAAGGGCAATCCGGCAGCAATGCGAATCTGTTCTTTCACAATGTCTACCCCAGTTACCGTTTCGGTCACGGGATGCTCGACCTGGATTCGGGTATTCATTTCCATAAAGTAGAAGTCATTGTTGATGTCCAACAAAAATTCCACAGTACCGGCATTTTCATAACCGCTGGCCTTGGCCGCCAATACCGCAGCGTTGCCCATCTTTTCTCGGAGTTCAGGGGTCATCACCGGACAGGGAGACTCTTCCAACACCTTTTGATGACGGCGCTGCACCGAGCAGTCCCGTTCCCCCAGATGGATCACGTTGCCGTGGCTGTCCGCCAAAAGCTGCACTTCCACATGCCGGGGATTCACAATAAACTTTTCCAGGTACAGTCCCGGATTGCCGAAGAAATTCTTAGCTTCTTCTGCGGCAGTGGCCATGGCCTCTTCCAAATCCTCTTCCTTGGCCACATAACGGATACCCCGTCCGCCGCCGCCGGCGCTGGCCTTCACCATCACCGGGTAACCGATTTCTCTGGCGATTTCCTTGGCCTGCTCCACGCTTTCCAGCTCTCCGTCAGAGCCGGGAATCACCGGCACACCGGCCCGCTTCATGGTGGCCTTAGCTTCCGCTTTGTCCCCCATCAGGTCGATGGATTCATGCCGGGGACCGATGAACTTAATGCCGCACTTTTCGCAGGCCTGGCAGAACTTGCTGCTCTCGCTCAAAAACCCAAAGCCAGGGTGAATGGCCTCGGCATTGGTAATGCTGCAGGCCGACAGAATAGCAGGGATATTCAGATAGCTGTCCTTGGTTGCGGCGGGCCCGATGCACACCGCTTCATTGGCCAGCTGCACATGCAGGGCATTTTTATCGGCGGTGGAGTACACCGCGACTGTCCGGATTCCCATTTCCCGGCAAGCCCGGATGATCCGCACCGCAATTTCGCCCCGGTTTGCAATCAAAACCTTATTAAACATTGCGCTGAAACCTTCTTTCCGGTGAACTCAGTTGCCCAGTGCAAAGCTGATTTCCGCCACCACTACTTTTTTGCCGTCCTGGTTGGTGGCCACTGCTTTGCCGAATCCGATGGAACCCCGCCACCGTTCCATGGTGACTTCCAGGGTCAGGGTGTCGCCGGGCAGAACCATGCCCTTAAAACGGGCTTTGTCAATGCCGGCAAAGAAGCCGATTTTTCCCTTGTTTTCCGGCAGGGACAGGGCGCAGACGCAGCCTGCCTGGGCCAGCATTTCCACCATCAGCACCCCGGGAGTCACCGGTTTCTGGGGGAAGTGCCCCTTAAACCAGAACTCGTCTTCCTTCATGTGCTTCTTGGCCACCACCCGTACGCCGGGTTCCAGCTCTTCCACTTCGTCAATCAACAGAAAGGGGTCGCGGTGGGGGATGATTTCCTTAATTTGTTCCTGATTTAACAGAGCCATGATATTTCCTCCTCTTTTACACAATGGTGAGGATGGGCTGGCCGAATTCAACCGGGTCGCCGTTCTTCACAAAGATCTTGCCAATGGTGCCGTCCATTTCGCTCTTGATCTCGTTCATCACCTTCATGGCTTCAATAATATACAGCACATCGCCTTTGCTGACGGCCTGGCCGGGTTTCACGAAAGGCGGTTTGTCCGGACCGGCGGCGGCATAGTAGGTACCCACTGTAGGAGCGGTTACCACAGTGCCCTCTTCTTCTTTGGAAGATTCTTCCTTCTTAGCTTCTTCGCTGTCATCCGCAGCAGCGGCAGGGGCAGCGGGAGCGGCAGCCACCGGAGCAGCCGCAATAGGAGCAGCGCTGACCACCGGGGCGGCGGGAGCCATCATCACGTTTTCCACCGTCTTTTTCGCTTTCTTGGCAGAGAGCTTTAAGGTGTAGCCTTCGTCTTCTACTTCCAGCTCGCCCAAACCGGTTTGCTGCATTTTATCCATTAAGTCCTTGATTTCTTTTACCGAGAACCCCATGATCTTTCCATCCTTTCTTTTCTAAATCCGAAGAGGCTGGCAATCAGCCTTCGTATTTCTTCAAGCAGAGGGTTGCGTTGTGTCCGCCGAAGCCCAGGGAGTTGGACAGGGCGTAGTGGATATCCTTCTCCACCGGTCCGTCAAACATATTATTCAGATCGCATTCCGGGTCGGGGATGCTGGAATTGGTGGTAGCGGGTACAAAGCCTTCCTCCAGCGCCTTGGCGCAGATAATAGCTTCGATACCGCCGGCAGCGCCCAGCATGTGGCCGGTGAGAGATTTGGTGGAGCTGACCATCACTTTGTAGGCCGCTTCTTCACCAAGTGCCTTCTTGATGGCAATGGTTTCGTATTTTTCGTTCAGGTGAGTGGAGGTGCCGTGGGCATTGATATAGTCGATCTGGTCGGGGGTGATGCCCGCTTCCTGATAAGCCAGCTTCATGCCCATGGCGGCGCCCTCCCCTTCCGGGTCGGGGCTGGTCATGTGGTAGGCGTCGCCGGTGGCGCCGTAGCCCACGATTTCCGCATAGATGTGAGCGCCTCGCTTCTTGGCGTGCTCCAGTTCTTCCAGCATCACGATGCCGGCGCCTTCGCCCATAACGAAGCCGGAGCGTTCGGCGTCAAAGGGAATAGAAGCCCGATTGGGGTCAGTGGCGTGAGTCAGGGCCTGCATATTGTCAAAACCGGCAATAGAGAAGCGGATAATGGCCGCTTCGCTGCCCCCCGCCAAACAGGCATCCAGATAGCCGTGCTTGATGTTGCGGAATGCTTCGCCGATGGCGTGGCTGCCGGTGGCGCAGGCGGTAACCGGGGCGTAGTTGACACCCTTAAAACCGGTGCGGATGGCAATGGTACCGGCGCCCATGTTGGCGATCATCTCCGGAATGTAGAACACGCTGACCCGTCGGGGACCCTTTTCCAAAAACTTGGGGAACTCTGCGTCGGTGGAGTGGAAACCGCCGATGCCGCTGCCCACGATGACGCCGATGCGGTAGGGGTCCAAATCTTCAAACTTGGTGCCGCAGTCCTCCACGGCCTGCAATGCGGCGTCCACCGCATACTGGGTAAAGGGGTCGGTGCGGCGAAGTTCTTTCTTATCAAAGCAGCGCAGGGGATCGAAATCCAAAACCTGGGCCGCCACCTTCACCGGCAGATCGGATACGTCGATGTTCTCGATGGGACGGATCCCGCAGACACCGTTTTTCACATTGTTCCAAAAGGTTTCCTTGTCGTTTCCGATGGGGCTGACCATACCGATACCGGTAATGACTACTCGATTCATCTTGCTGCCTCCTAGATCTTCTTTTATCAGATAGGGTTAAATGGACATGGCGCCGTCAATGACAATCACCTGTCCGGACACATAGCTGGAGTCCGGGCCAGCCAGGAAGGAGACCACACTGGCCACTTCTTCCGGTTCGCCGAACCGTCTCAGCGCCACCACGCTTTCGGCGGCTTTCTTCTGCTCATCGGTGAGCACGTCGGTCATGGGGGTGCGGATGAAGCCGGGGGCAATGGCGTTGACGTTGATGTTCCGAGCGCCCAGCTCTTTGGCAGCGGTGAGGGTCATGCCCACAATACCGGCCTTGGTGGCGGAGTAGTTAAACTGGCCGGGGTTGCCGTACACGCCGGAAACACTGGACACATTGATGATCCGGCCGCTGCGCTGCTTCATCATCACAGGGGTGACGTGACGGATCATGTTGAACACGCTCTTATAGTTGACAGAGGTAACCACATCAAATTGTTCTTCGCTCATCCGGGCAATCAAGCCGTCCTTGGTAATACCGGCGTTGTTGACCAGCACGTCGATGGTGCCGAACCGCGCCTTCACCGCATCTACCATTTCCTTGCAGGCGTCAAACTTGGAAACGTCACACAAAAAGCACTCTGCTTCTACGCCCAGTTCCTGGCAGGCCTGCTGGGTCTGTTTGCCGCCGTTTTCCAATTCGTACTCGCCCCGGCAGTTGATGGCGATATTAAAGCCGTCTTTCGCCAGACGAAGGGCCATGGCCGCTCCTAAACCCTGGGATGCGCCGGTGATCAATGCAGTCTTACTCATACTTCTGACTCCTTTACTTTTGATTTTTTGCAAGGGGGACTTTTAACCTATGAATTTATTTCTTCAGCATTACCATTCCAGTACGGCGGCGCCGTAGGTCAATCCGGAGCCGAAGCCCACCAGGCAGATCTTGTCTCCCGGGTGGAGCTCCCCGGCCCGCTTCATTTCACACAAGGAAAGAGGAATGCAGGCACTGGAGATGTTGCCGTAATGCTGAATGTTGATGTGTACTTTCTCCTCCGGCAGGCCCAAATGCTTTAATGCCGTGCGGATGATCCGCAGATTGGCCTGGTGAGGAATGATCCGGTCCAGCTGCTCCGGAGTAAAGCCCGCTTTTTCGCAGCAGCGCTGCACTGCTTCTGGCATGGCCTGGGTAGCGAAGCGATATACTTCATTGCCTGCCATTTCCATCAGACCGGGCTGCATTTCCGCCACTTCTTCCGGCCAGTCGAAGTCCTTTTTTCGGAAGGGGTTTTCGGAATTGGTGGCCTTGGAGAAAATCTTGTACCGCCCGTCCAGATTGCAGGCCAGCCAGGAATGGTACATTTTATCCGAGGGGCCCACCACCACTGCGGCGGCGCCGTCTCCGAACAAAACACAGCTGGAGCGGTCCTTGAAGTTTACAATCCGGCTCATCATTTCAGCGGAAAGAATCAGGATTTTTTTGGCCGAACCGGTGCTCAAATACTTTTCCGCCACATCCAGGGCATACACAAAACCGGTGCAGGCTGCATTTAAGTCCATGCAGGGGGCGGTCTTGATTCCCACCTCCGCCGCAGCCAAACAAGCCAGGCTGGGGGTGGTGGTGTCTGCCGTGACGGTGGTGGCCAGCACCATGTCAATTTCTTCCGGTGCGGTATCGGCGTCTTTCAGCGCCTGTCGGGCAGCTTCTGCCCCCATCTGATAGGTCAGGATCCCATCGGAGATCCGCCGGCAATGAATACCGGTGCGGGTGGTGATCCATTCGTCCGAAGTCTCGATAAACGACTCGAACGCATGGTTGTCCACTTCTTGCTGCGGCAGACAACAGCCTGCCCCCAAAATGGAAATGCCCATAATGTTCCTCCCTTGTCAGGATTCGCTTTTTTTACCGTGTATGCTGTTCGATTCCGACATTTCAAGTATAGCACAAATGGCGCCTGATTGCCAACCCTTTCCAAGACGGAAACCACAGCTTTTTTTGGTTTCAAAAGCATCGAGTTATTAGACACTTTTTTTCTTCCTGTCCATTATAACATATTTTTGGGTGGTTGCAACCACCAGAACGACGGTATTTTTTCCAGATTTCCACCAGATGTAGGCAGTTTACCTAAAAACAGACCGGAAATTTTGGGAGTGTACCCAGTTTTATGCAGCAGGGTTTCTTTTTTGTCCCGCTTTCGGTATAATAAGTTTGCGGGTCCCTTCCCTTTCTCCTTCGGCGGAAATGGGCGGGAACCCAATGGTATCGAAAAAGTGTCCCTATTTAGAAAGGAATGGTAACAATGAGCAAGACTATGTTATTGTGCTCCGGACAGGGCTCCCAATACGAAGGGATGGGCAAACAGCTTTTGGCTCTCTGCCCGGAAGCGGAAACCATTTACCAGTGCGGCAGCGACATCACCGGCATGGACTTAAAGCAGCTTTGCCTGGAAGCAGACGCCGCCACCCTGGCCCAAACCAAAATCAGCCAGCCCGCCATCTTCACCACCAGCCTGGTAGCCATCAAGGCCATGGAAAAAGCTGGGTTCACCTTTGACGGCGCCGCCGGACATTCCCTGGGCGAATACGCCGCCATGGTGGCCGCCGGCATGGTGAGCATGGAAGACGGCTTCCGCCTCATCAAAGAGCGGGCTGCCTGTATGCAGGAATGCGCCCAGCAGCAATCCGGCAGCATGTGCGCCATTCTTGGTCTGACCTCCCAGCAGGTGGAAGAGGGTTGCGCCCAGGTGGAAGGCTATGTGGTTCCGGTAAACTACAACAGCCCGGTACAGACCGTCATCGCCGGAGAAACCGCTGCGGTGGATGCCGCCATTGCCAAGTTCACTGAAATGGGCGCACGGCGCTGCGTGAAGCTGGCGGTCAGCGCCGCCTTCCACTCCAAACTCATGCAGCCTGCGGCGGACGCCTTTTATGAAAAAATCAAAGACGTGAAATTCTCCATGCCACAGAAGGAGTTCTACTGCAACCTCACCGGCCAGCTGCTCACCGACGTCAGCGATATGCCCGGCTATCTGGCGAAACACATTGTCTCCCCGGTGCGGTTCACCACTGAACTGGACAACATGCAGCAGGCGGGCTACGACACCTTCGTGGAGTGCGGCCCCGGTAAGGTCCTCACCGGCCTGGTGAAGAAAACCCTCAGCGGCGTCAATGCCATCAACGTAGAGGACGAAAAAACCCATCAAAAAGCGCTGGAGGTCCTGGGACTGTGACACAAGCCAATACCCAAACCCCCGGCTTCGGACTGCTGGGCCACCCTCTGGGACACTCCATGTCCCCCTTCATCCACCAAGCCCTCTTTGCCCTCTCCGGACGGCCCCAGCCCTACGCCCTCCACGACGTAGCGCCGGAAGACCTGAAAGCCCAGGTGCCCAAACTGCTGGCCGGCCAGGGATTTAACATCACCATCCCCTACAAGGTGGAGATCATCCCCTTCCTCACCCAGCTTTCGGAAAAAGCCGGGCTGTACCAATCGGTGAACACGGTGGAAATCAAGGATGGCCGCTACATCGGCCACAACACCGACGTAGACGGCTTTCTCCACGGCATCCGCAGCCTGGGAGTGGAGCTTTCCCAGGGACCGTTGCTGATGCTGGGCAGCGGCGGGGTGGCCAACATGATTGCCACCGAGGTAGTATTAGCCGGTTCCCCCCTCACCATTGCGGTGCGGAAAGAGGACGTCAAGCAGGCTGCCGCTTTGAAGGAGCGACTGCTGAAGATCAAACCGGACGCAGAAATTATCACCTGTCTGTTGAATGAGCCCAACGGCTCCTACCGGCTGCTGGTCAACGCCACGCCGGTGGGGATGTACCCCAATACCCAAAGCTGCCCGGTAACCCCGGAAATCATCCGGCAGGCGGAAGCGGTATTTGATTTGGTGTACAACCCCTTTGAGACCCAGCTGGTGCAGACCGCCAAGTCCTTAGGGCTTCCCGCTGGGGGTGGTTTGTCCATGCTGGTTTGGCAGGCGGCGGTGGCCCATGAAATCTGGTTCGGGGACAGTTTCACCGACCAACAGATTCAGCAGGTTATCCTGCAAGCCAAGGAATACATGGAGGCACACTTCCAAGCCTGACTGAAAATAAGCAACGAAGCCCGAAAGCAGAGCGCTTTCGGGCTTTCTTTTTGTCCCACTGGCCGAAAAAAGGAAAAACCTCCCCAGGCCGCTGTTTCCAGCTGCCTGAGAAGGTTCCTGATTGTAATCTTTTTGCTCGGTATTACAGAACGTAAACATCCACCGTTTTGGCGCCGAACTGCACGCTTTCTTCATAAGTGTTGAAGAAGCAGTCCACCAGCACACCGCTGCCGTTGTGAACAAAGGCGCCGGTATCCCGCACCACGGAATAGCCGTAAACATAGCTGCCGTCGCTGGAAACAATGTACAGCTGGGTTCCCTTGGGGTACTTGCTTAAGTCCATGGCCACAGCGCCGGGAGTGAGGGAGGTGGGTCTGCCCAAAGCAGAGTAAGCGGTGGCCTTACCGGTGACCTTGCTCTTATAGTTCACCGGGATGCCGTTGGCGTCCAGCTGCACCGGAGAGGTTTCCGCCTGCACCAGTTCGCCGCCTACATAATACTGTTCCATCACGTCCAGGACCCGGTCCACCGGATTCTTGGTGATAACTTCATTGATGACTTCGCTGCCGGTGAGCACGCCGTCCACATAACGGTACTGGGTGGTGACCACCTTTTCCCCGTTTTCCCCGGCAACCGATTCCACATAGGTGCTGTAGGGGGTGGAGAGAGTGCCGTTATGCACGGTCTCATAAGGGATGGACTCCACGGTGTCTTCCTGAGTGTAGGTCACTCGGTTGATCACGATGGTCATGCCGGAAAACACTTCCTGGTCCATGGATACGTTAATCAAATCCTGTTCCCCAACGGTCACGCCGGCTTTTTCCAGTGCCTGGGCCACGGTGCCGCTGGCCATCTTCACTTCGCTGACCGCGCCGTCCGCCTGGATTTCTACCCGGAAGGCACGCATCACAGTGAGGTCCGCCACACCGTCTTCAAAACCGGAGAAGACATATTCGTCTCCCTCTTCCAAAACGATGCCCTGGCTTTCCAGAATTTTTTCCGGATCGGTGTACACCGTGTAGCGAGAGTAAACCGTTCCGTTTTCATGAATGTTCACTTCCTGTTCCGCAGCGGTCAAGCCGGTAAGCACTGTAGCTACCATGGTAACCATCAGAACCGCAGAGATGACTTTGCAGAGAATCTCTTTGTGGGCCTTGAGCCATTTGCATTCCAGTCTCATGATAATAAACTCCTTATTTCCTGTGTTTCGTCATGTAGGGGAAATTGTAAATGTAAACTTTGCTTGCTTGTTTTTGTAATTCTTGTTACCGATTTGCAATCATTATAGTGAGATCCCCCTCTCTTGTCAAGTTTTTTTGTTTCCTTTTTTTGTGAGTTATTTCCATTTACTGGTTAAAATATGGGTGATTTCCCTCGATTTTTGCGATTTTTTTCACAATCATCCTTGAATCTGCACAAGAAACGACAATATCTTTTGTGCATTCCTACAAAAAAGCATCTAATTTCAAAACCTGGAAAAACGGCTTCTTTTTGTAATTATTTAATCCTAATTGTAATTTAATTTCTTGATTATACTTTTAGTATGTTTCAAAAAGTTTGAATTGTACGGACCACTTTGCGGCTTTTCTGATTTTAAGTCTTCCGGTCAAAGGAAACGGCTACATTTTGTTATTCTTTTTCCGAAAAATTCCATCCCGCTGTAACCAATCCCGGGGTGATTCGGCAACAAAAAATTACCGGCCCGGCCCAAACAGGCCGGTCACCGGTAATCATGTTCTTTCTAATTTATTTCTTGGCTCTCTGCTTAGCCCGCTGGACGTTGTCCAAAATGGCTTTGCGGATCCGCAGATGATGGGGGGTGACCTCCGCCAATTCGTCATCGTTGATAAATTCCAGGCACTGTTCCAAGCTCATGACTTTGGGGGGAATCAGCCGCAGGGCATCATCACTGCCGGAAGCACGGGTGTTGGTCAGCTGCTTTTTCTTGCAGACATTCACCACCAGATCTTCCGCTTTGGGAGACTGGCCCACCACCATGCCTTGGTACACCGGAACACCGGCGCCGATAAACAGAGTGCCCCGCTCCTGGGCATTGTACAAACCGTAGGTGACGCTTTCCCCGGATTCGTAGGCAATGAGGGAGCCGGTGGTGCGCTTGGCGATCTCGCCCTTGTAGGGCTCATACCGTTCAAACACCGAGCTCATAATGCCTTCGCCCTTGGTGTCGGTGAGAAACTCGCTCTTGTAGCCAAACAGTCCCCGGGAAGGCACCAGAAACTCGATCCGCATCCGGCTGCCCTGGGGGGTCATGTGCTGAAGCTCACCCTTGCGAGTGCCCATCTTTTCCATGACAGCGCCCATGTATTCCTCCGGCACGTCCACTACCAGCCGTTCAATGGGCTCGCACTGTTTGCCGTTGATGGTGCGGAACAGCACTCTGGGGGTGCTGACCTGCAGCTCATACCCTTCCCGGCGCATATTCTCAATGAGAACGGAGAGGTGCATCTCCCCCCGGCCGGAAACGATGAACTTATCGGTGCTGTCGGTTTCCTCCACCCGGAGGGACACGTCCCGGAGCAGCTCCTTCATCAGCCGTTCCCGCAGCTGCCGGGAGGTGACGTACTTGCCATCCTGGCCCGCAAAGGGGGAATCGTTCACCGAGAAAGTCATTTCCACGGTGGGCTGGCTGATTTGCACAAATTCCACCGGCTCCACATCACTGGGGTCGCAAAGGGTGTCCCCAATGGTCAAATCGTCGATGCCGGAGATGCAGACGATGTCCCCGATGGTGGCTTCGGTGCAGGGCACCCGCTTCAGGGATTCAATCTGATACATGTTCACCACTTTGCTCTTGTAGCGGCGCTTGGGGTTGTGGTAATCGCAGACCATCACTTCCTGGTTCTGATGGAGGGTGCCCCGGCTGATGCGGCCGATGGCAATCCGCCCTACATAGTCATTGTAGTCCACCGAAGAAATCAGCATCTGGAAGGGAGCGGTTTCGTCCCCTTCCGGGGCCGGGATGTGTTCCAGAATGGTGTCGAAGAGGGGGGTCAGGTCGGTTCCCTTCTGATGGTAGTCCAGGGTGGCAATGCCTTCCCGTCCAGAGCAGTACACCACCGGGCTGTCCAGCTGTTCGTCGGTGGCATCCAAATCCATCAGCAGCTCCAGCACTTCATCTTCCACTTCATCCAGCCGGGCATCCGGCCGGTCGATCTTGTTCACTACAATAATAATCTTATGTCCCAGCTCCAACGCCTTTTGCAGCACGAACCGGGTCTGGGGCATGGTGCCTTCAAAGGAGTCCACCAGCAGCAGGACTCCGTCCACCATCTTCAGCACCCGTTCCACTTCCCCGCCAAAGTCGGCGTGGCCGGGAGTGTCGATGATGTTGATTTTGGTCCCTTTATAATGAACGGAAGTGTTCTTGGCCAAAATGGTGATGCCCCGTTCCCGTTCCTGGGCGTTGCTATCCATGACACGGTCCTGCACCACCTGGTTTTCCCGGAAGGCGCCTCCCTGTTTAAGCATTTCATCCACCAAGGTGGTTTTGCCGTGGTCAACGTGGGCCACAATGGCGACATTTCTTACGTCACTGCGAGTCAAGTCCATTCTCCTTTGCACAGATTGTTCCTTATATTCTTTCCTATTATATCTCATCCCGCATTTTTTTCCATGGTTTTTCCCCGATTTTGTAACAGTGAATAAATTCTCTTTTCTGCCGACGGGTTTGTTTGGCAAAAAAGAGGTTTCCCGCTGGGTTTTCATCTTGTCAGTGAATCCTAAATATGATATAATGACTGCCGAAAGCAGTCATTACGGTTCCCCTCTTGGCCGGCCCAATGTCCGACCAGCCATTTTGCTTCGCAAAACCGAGGGAAACCCAATGGATATTTCATGGTAGAATAAACACAACAACCGGATGGGCAAAAGATTTCCGCCGCCGGTGCAGCCGTTTTTCTACGATCAACAAGGAGAATTGTTATGGAATTCAATCAGAACCCCAACCCCCAACCCTCTCAGGGTCCATCTTATCAGCAGCCGCCCCAAGGGCAGTACCAGCAGGGATATTCCCAGCCCTACCAGCCTTACCCCCAGTATTCCTCTCCCATCAACCAAAACAAACCCAGCGGCATGGCCATTGCATCCATGGTGCTGGGCATCTGCTCCATCTTCTTTTCCGCCGGTTTCATCACCGGGCTGATTTGCGCCATCTTAGCCATTGTCTTTGCAGGAAAAGTAACTAAGCAGGCTCCCGGCGGCAATTTGGGCGCCAGCCAAAACTTTGTGAAAGCAGGGAAAATCTGCGGGATTGTAGGCTTGGTCTTCTCCATCCTGTTTGCCATTCTCTGGACCATCTTGATTATTGCTACCGTCCTGTTCATCCAGGAAGCCACCCCTTATCTCGTGGATGAGCTGTCCCCCTATCTTAACGGCAATATCGACATCCAAATCAGCGCTACCTCCCTGCCGTTTTAAGCTCCGGCTGATTTCATAAAAGAAAGGAAATTGCTATGATGGATCCCAACAATCTGGAACAGGGCGGTTATCCGCCGCCGGCAGAAGCTGCCCAATCCTCTCAAGCAAAGGAACAAAGCCAAGTCAACTCCGGCTCTGCCCCCCAGCAAGCCTCCCGTCCTGCCGGTCCGGCCATGCCACAAACCCAAGCTTATTCCCAAGCGCCCTTTACCCCGCCCCAGCCTAACTACGCTCCCAGCTATTACGGGGCCCCGCCAATGCAGAACTACCCCAATCCTTATCAGAACCCCTATTACGGCCAACAGGCGCCTGTACCCCCTCCGCCGCCCTATCCCCAGCAGCCTCCTTATCCTCAGCAGCCGGTCAATCCCCAGCCAAATGCCAAACCCCAATATAAACCGGAAGGGCTGGCCGTTGCAGCAATGGTGCTGGGTATCTGCTCCGTTGTCATGGGAAGCTTGGTCTGCGCCATTTTAGCTTTGGTGTTTTCCTCCCGGGTGAAGGGCCATTATCCCAACGGCAACCTGGGTCCCAACACCACCTATGTGAAGGTGGGCAAAATCTGCGGCGCAGTCGGGCTGGGAATCAGCATTTTCGCCATCGTATTGATCATTGTTTGCCTGATTCTGCTCGTTACAAATGGTACTATTAATTACTTATATAACTATCCGTATTATTTAAACTACTGATTCACGGAAAAAACGGCAATTCCTCTGCGGGTTGTCGTTTTTTTGAAATCAACGAAAAAGGAGAATGTACATGAACACCCCGCAGCAAAACAACGGCACACCGCCCCCCGATCCGGTTTCTCCACCCCCTCCGCCACAAGAGCCTCCCTTCATTCCCTATCAAAAGCCTACTCCTCCTCCACCGCCACCGCCCTATTACATCCAGCCCGGCGGCTATCCTCTTCATCCGGGAAAAATGCCCCCGTACTCCAAGCCCAAAACAAAACTGGCTACAGCCAGCCTGGTGCTGGGTTCCATTTGTTTGGGGCTGCTTCTGGTAGGATTTTTAGGAGACCTTTCGGATTTGGCGGAGCCGGTCTTCCACAATTCCAGCAATTTTGCAGACCTCACTTTTCCCGTTGTGGTCTGCGGCCTGCTGGCGCTGATTTTCGGCCTGATTTCCCGCAACCGATTTCGGCACTATCCCCCGGATTTTCCGGCGCGGAGGAACAGCCTGCTGGGGATTATCTTCGCTTCTGTCGGACTTGGCATCTATGTACTGATTTATTTGCTGGCCTTTTTCTTCACCATCTATCTCTTTCTCTTGTTTCTCCTCTCCATATGAGAAGGAACTGGAAATGTCCCCTTATGGATGAGAAGGAATCCGGCAGCAAATCTGAAAAGCAGCAAAGTTTACAAACAGTATATTTTTATTTATAATAACTCTTTGTATATTTAAGCACTCCGATCTCAGCATATTGTAATCTTGAAAAACATGGAAAAGGAGAATAGACATGAACATCCCTGAACAAAACAAAGACACGCCAACCCCCGACCCAATTCCCCCATCCGATTCATCGGAACCGATTTCTCCTGCCGCCCAAGACCCCCCGTTCATTCCTTACCGGAAACCTGGAGCCAACCCGTCCCGAGTACAAATGTCAACGGAGACCAGCACAAAACTGGCTACCGCAAGCCTGATCTTAGGCGCCGTCTCTTTGGGGCTTTTCGTAGTAAATATTCTTTGTTCCCTTTCTTTCTCTTCTTATCTTCTCGGCCAAGGTTCTCATTTCATCTACCTCAATCTCTCCTATCCCATCTTGGCCTGCGGATTGCTTTCCCTGGTCTTCGGTATGATTTCCAAACAGAAATTTCAATTCTATCCCCCCAATTTCCCCGGGCGTCGGAACAGTTCCATCGGCATGACACTTGCTATTATTTGCTTTGGAATCTACGCCGCCGTTATGGTTCTGCTTTTTATTTTGATGGCGTACCTTGCCTTCTTTTTCTCCTGGTTCACCACTTTGCTGTAAGAAACAAAAAAACTCCCAACGGCCTTTCGGTGCTCTCACCGTCCGGTCCGTTGGGATTTTTTTATCCATGATGTTTTAATGCTTGTTCCAGCCGGGCTACAATTTGCTGTACCGAACCTTTGGCGTCCAGCACCAAGCCGCTTTCTTCCAGGTACACCGTTCTGCGCCGGTCAAACAGGGCTTGAAGCTGTTCTTCGGTGTTCTGCATCACCAAGGGCCGGTTGGTGTCCCCCTGAATGCGCTGATAGCAGTCCTCAAAGGGAAGGTCCAAAAACACCAAAACCCCCAGCCGGTTGCAGATGCCCCCGTTTTCCCGTTTGGTGAGGATACCGCCGCCGGTGGAAATGACTGCGCCTTTGTACTCCTGGGTGGAGAGAAGGGTCTGCTGCTCAATGGCCCGGAACCCCTCTTCCCCCTCCTGGGCAAAGATTTCCGGAATGGTCCGGCCTTGCCGCTGGACAATCAACCGGTCCAAATCCAGATATTTCCGGCCCTGCTTTTTGGCGAAGGCCTGGCCGATGGTGGTTTTTCCGCAGCCCATAAAGCCGCAGAGGTACAGATTGCTCAAAGTGCTTCTTCCTTTCCGTTACAGTTGCAGGGTGACCGTCTGTCCCGCAGGGACATACTCCCGGTACTTGATTCCAACCAGGTCGAACATCCGCTTGCTGGCCCGGACGCCGTCGGTGTCGGCATATTTGTCCGACAGATAGATGACCTCCCGGATCCCGCTTTGGATGATGGCCTTGGCGCACTCGTTGCAGGGAAACAGGGTGCTGTAAATCCGGGTTCCCTTTAAGCTGCCCCCGCTGTAATTCAGGATGGCGTTGAGCTCTGCATGGCAGACAAAGGCATATTTGGAATTTAAGGTGTCCCCTTCCCGGCTCCAGGGCATTTCGTCGTCGTCGCAGCCGGTAGGCATCCCGTTGTATCCCATGGAAAGGATTTTGTTGTCCTGGTTGACGATGCAGCTTCCCACCTGGGTGCTGCTGTCCTTGCTGCGCTGGGCGCTGAGCAGGGCGATTCCCATAAAGTATGCGTCCCATGTGAGATACCCTTTGCGTTTTTCGCTCATAATATAGCCTCCTGTTGGTTTTATTACAGCCGTGACCAGTATTTCCGGTCCAAACTGCGATACTGTATGGCTTCTGCAATATGGGGCCGCCGAATCACTTCGCTTCCCTCCAGGTCTGCGGCGGTCCGGGCTACCTTTAAAATCCGGTCATAGGCCCGGCCGGAAAGTCCCAGCCGCTCAAAGGCGCTTTTTAACATGGCCTTAGCGCCATCGTCCACCGGACAGAATTCCTCCAGCGACCCCGGGGGGATCTGGGCGTTGGTGTAGATACCCTTTCCTTGAAACCGCTGCTGCTGCATCCGGCGCACCTTCATCACCCGTTCTCGGATGGAAGCGGAAGACTCGGATTTTTCATGGTTGGCCAAGCTGTCGTAATCCACCGGCGGCACGTCCACATGGAGGTCCAGCCGATCCAACAGCGGCCCGCTGATACGGCTGAGGTATTTGCTTACCTCTCCTTTCCGGCAGGTGCAGGCCCGGGTGGGGTGGCCGAAATAGCCGCAGGGACAGGGGTTCATAGCCGCCACCACCATCACCCGGCAGGGATAGGTCAAGGTCCCCCGAACCCGGGAGATGGTAACGGTGCCGTCCTCCATGGGCTGGCGGAGCACTTCAATGGCCTGACGGTTGAACTCCGGCAGCTCGTCCAAAAACAGCACCCCGTTGTGCGCCAGGCTGATTTCCCCCGGCTGGGGGACGCTGCCCCCGCCGGACAATCCCGCCGCAGAAATGGAATGGTGGGGCGCCCGGAAGGGCCGGGTGGTAATCAACGGCTGTTTGCTGCTGAGCAGTCCCGCCACCGAATAAATGCGGCTGGTTTCAATGGACTCCTCAAAGGTCATGGGGGGCAGAATGCCGGGAATCCGTTTGGCCAGCATGGATTTTCCCGCTCCCGGGGAACCTATGAGCAACAGGTTGTGTCCCCCTGCCACCGCCAGCTCCACCGCCCGGCGGGCAACCGGCTGTCCTTTTACATCCGCAAAATCCGGCGCCAGGGCTTCTTCCACCGACTTTGAGCGGGTATAGCGGGCGGGGGTCAGTTGAATCCGCCCTTCTAAAAAGGAGATAAACTGATTGACATGTTCCAGGCCGTAAATCTCCATTCCCTGCACCACAGCGGCTTCCTGCTGGTTTTCTGCGGGAAGAAACACCTTTTTGATGCCCGCTTCCTTGGCCGCCAGCACCATAGGCAGCACCCCATCCACCCGCAGCAGTTTGCCAGAAAGGGAAAGTTCCCCCAAAAAAGCGGCGTCCTCCAAACCTACATCCTGAATCTGCCCGCTGGAAAGCAGCAGGCCCAAAAAGATGGGAAGGTCGTAGGCGGCGCCACTTTTTTTCAAATCCGCCGGCGCTAGATTCACGGTGATCCGTCCGGTGGGAAAGGTGAACCCGCAGTTTTTAAACACAAACCGCACCCGGTCCCGGCTTTCTTTTACTGCGGCGTCGGGCAGACCCACCACCGTAAAATTGGGAAGTCCGCGCAGAATATCCGTTTCCACCAGCACAGGATAGGCGTTCATCCCAAAACAAGCCATGCTGTGCAGCTGTTGGATTCCCATTTTCCCACCCTTCCCTTCTATTTTCTGTCATTTTTATTATACATAGTTTCCCTTTAAAACACAAGGAAAGTTTGTAGCAAAAAACCGAAAGCAGATGTGCTTCCGGTCCTTACAGTGAAAATGAAATATACAAAATGTATTTATTTACCAATGTATTTCAAATCGTATTACAGGCATTTTTCAATCAGCGCTTCGGAATCACGGTCAATCCGCTGCACCAATTCCTTTCCCGCTTTTTTCTCAATCACGGCCATCGCTTCCTCCAAACGAGGAGCCCGTTGGTCCAGATTGTGGGCGTCGCTGCCCAAAAACTGCGCCGTGCCGTTTTTCAAAAAGGCCAGCGCCTTTTTCCGGGTGCTCCACTTCAGCAGAGAATCGGCGTTCACCTGAGCCAGCAGCTCTCCCTGCCGGATCATATCCTGCAAAAAGTCAAAGCTTTCAAAGGCCAGGTACCGCTCCACATGGGCTAGAATCGGGATCAGCCCTTGATTGGCCCGAATCCGAAAAATGTCTTCCACATCGGCGTTGGTCAAAGGGCGGGTAGGCAGTTCCAGCAGCAGGTAGGGGCTGTTGCCGATGGTAAAGAGGTTGATAAAGTTGGCTTGGGAAATCCCCTTGAAATAATAAACCTCGTATCCCAATGCCGGCTTGGGCACCTCTTCCCCACTCTGCTGGATGGCTTCCCGCAGCAGATAACAGGCGTCAGATATTTTTTCCAGATACTCTTCCGGCGCTGTGCGGCCTACATAATAGTGAGGAGTTGCCACCACCAGGTCGGTTCCCTGCCGGCGCATCCGGCGCAGCATTTCTAAACTCATTTCGGTGTTTTTGGAGCCGTCGTCCACTCCCGGCACCACATGAGAATGGAAATCCACACGCATCCTTATCTCCTCCTTACTTTTCTTTATCATATCAAATTCTTTTTTGCTTTGCAACGCTTTGCCAAAGAATCCATAGAGTTTTTACAATTTCCTGATTTTTGTTTCTTGTTTTTAGTAAAAAACGGAAAACAGCAGTAAGATAATTAGGCCGGGAATGCCCAATCCCAGTGAAACAGCCAGGTTTACTGCGTTGAAAGCCAGTCCCATGTGCAGCCAGCCCAGCAGCGCCAGAATCCCGCTGCCTGCCAGCAGGGAAAACAGCAGGCCCTTTCCTCCTAAATGACGGGTTTTGCAATAAAACAACTGGATCAGCCAGCACACCCCGGCCGCTCCAAAGATGATCCAATCGTAGTACAACCTGAATCCCTCCGTCCTTTTTCCCTGTTATGGATATGTTGCCAAAAGCACCCCTATGACAAGCTGGGAAAAATCTCCATATTGACCTCTTGACCGTCCTGGGGGAATGTAGTATAATTCATCTAATAACCACAAGGAAGCAACAGTAATCGACAGAAAAGAAAGGAAGCGGAGCGCCTATGTTAGAAACTGATTTCAACAAAAAGTTCGTAAAAGAAGGACTCACCTTTGACGATGTTCTTCTGATCCCCGCCGAAAGCCATGTGCTTCCGGCCGATGTCAGCGTACGAACCCGCTTAGCCAAAGATATTTGGCTGAATACGCCGGTTATTTCTGCCGCAATGGATACAGTGACGGAATCTGCTATGGCCATTGCCATCGCCAGAGAAGGCGGCATCGGCGTCATCCACAAAAATATGAGCATTGCCGAACAGGCAGATCAGGTTGACCGGGTCAAGCGCAGTGAAAACGGCGTTATTACCGACCCCTTTTCTTTAAGTGAAAACAACTACGTTTACGAAGCCAACGATCTCATGGCAAAATACAAGATCAGCGGCGTGCCTATTGTGGAAGGCAAAAAGCTGGTGGGCATTATCACCAACCGGGACCTGAAGTTTATGGATGACTTCAACGTGCCCATCCGGGACGTGATGACCAAGGAAAAGCTCATCACCGCCCCCATTGGCACCACCTTGGAAGAAGCCCAGCAGATCTTGAAAAAGCACAAAATCGAAAAACTGCCTTTGGTGGACGAAGAGGGCAACCTCAGCGGCCTGATCACCATCAAGGACATTGAAAAAGCCTATCAGTATCCCAACACCGCCCGGGATAAAAACGGCCGCCTGCTCTGCGCCGCCGCCATCGGCGTAACTGCTGACGTGCTGGACCGTGCCAAGGCCCTGCTGGATGCCCAGGCCGACGTACTGGTTCTGGACTCCGCCCACGGCCACAGCCAGGGTATTCTGGACTGCGTGCGCAAGGTGAAGGAAGCATTCCCGGATTGCTGCCTGATTGCCGGCAACGTAGCCACTGCGGAAGGTACCCGTGCTTTGATCGAAGCCGGTGCGGATGCAGTGAAGGTGGGTATCGGCCCCGGCTCCATCTGCACCACCCGTGTGGTCAGCGGCATCGGCGTGCCTCAGATCACCGCCATCTACGACGCTGCCTGCGAAGCAGCCAAGTACAACATCCCGATTATTGCAGACGGCGGCATTAAATATTCTGGCGACATTGTCAAGGCCATTGCTGCCGGCGGCAACACCGTGATGCTGGGCAGTCTTCTGGCCGGGTGCTACGAAGCCCCCGGTGAAACCGAAATCTACCAGGGCCGCTCCTTCAAAGTATACCGGGGCATGGGCAGCCTGGCTGCCATGAACAACGGCTCCAAGGACCGTTATTTCCAGCAGAACAACAAAAAGCTGGTTCCCGAAGGAGTGGAAGGCCGGGTCCCCTACAAAGGAATGCTGGCCGACACCATCTTCCAGCTTATGGGCGGCTTGAAGTCCGGTATGGGCTACTGCGGCTGCGCCACCCTGGAAGAACTTCAGACTAAGGGTCGTTTCATCCGAATCACCGGCGCCGGTTTGAAGGAAAGCCATCCCCACGACATCTTTATCACCAAGGAAGCCCCCAACTACTCCGCCAATATGTAAGATTCTTTTCGAGCGCTGCGTTTGCAGCGCTCTTTTCTTTTGTCTTTTTAATCGGAGTTTTCTACGCTCCTTGCAGTGGTTTGTTAAAAACTTTCGGGATTTTCCGGCGCAAGGGAAAAAGTTATTAACAGTTTTGTTTGAACACCGTTGAAACTTTCCGCCGTTCTGCGTTTGCTCCCCTCTCCCCCATTCAAAAAGCACCTGAGCGATTGGCTCAGGTGCTTTCCAATTTGTAATATTTTACTCTTTGTAATTATTTAATGACATCGCAACCCATGTACTTTTTCAGCACTTCCGGCACGGTTACGCTGCCGTCTGCATTCTGGTAGTTTTCCAGAATGGCAGCTACCGTCCGTCCTACTGCCAAGCCGGAGCCATTGAGGGTGTGAACCAGCCGGGGTTTTTCCTTAGGGTTGTCCCGGAACTTAATGTTGGCCCGACGAGCCTGGTAGTCCTCGAAGTTAGAGCAGGAGGAAATCTCCTTATAAGCATTGTAGCTGGGCAGCCACACTTCAATGTCGTAGGTTTTGGCGCTGGAGAAGCCCAAATCACCGCTGCACAAAGTCACTACCCGATAAGGCAGGCCAAGCTGCTGGAGACAGTATTCTGCGTCGTGGGTCAGGCTTTCCAGTTCTTCGTAGGAGTTTTCCGGCCGGGCAAACTTTACCAGCTCCACCTTGTTAAACTGGTGCTGACGGATCAAGCCACGGGTGTCCCGTCCGGCACTGCCGGCTTCTGCCCGGAAGCAGGCAGAATAGGCACAGTATTTAATAGGCAGGTCTTTGCCGTCCAAAATGTCGTCCCGATACATATTGGTCACCGGCACTTCAGCGGTGGGAATCAGGAAATAGTCAAAGCCTTCGTTTTTGATGGAGAAGGCGTCCTCTTCAAACTTGGGCAGTTGGCCGGTGCCGGTCATGGAAGCCCGGTTCACCATATACGGGGGCAGCACTTCGGTGTATCCCCGGCTGGTGTGGGTGTCCAGATAGAAGTTGATGACGGCCCGTTCCAGCTTGGCGCCCAAACCTTTGTAGAAGTGGAACCGCTTACCGGTGACTTTGGCGGCGGTTTCCGGGTCCAGAATCCCCAGGTCCTTGCCGATGTCCCAGTGGGCTTTGGGCTCAAAGTCAAACTTGGTGGGCTCTCCCCAGTGACGCATATCGGTGTTCTGGCTGTCATCTAAGCCGGTGGGAACCGATTCATGGGGAATATTGGGAATGCTCAGCAGCAGTTGACGCTGTCTGGCTTCCAGCTGAGAAACCGTCTTGGTGTTTTCCGCAATGGTATCGCTGAGCTTTTTGGTGGACTCCATAATCTCAGCAATGTCCTTCCCTTCCTTTTTCAACTGAGGGATCTGTTTGCTGATGGTCTTTTGCTGGTTCCGCAGCTGGTCATTTTGGGTAGAAATCTCCCGGCGCTTGGCATCAATCTCCAAAATTTCATCCACGGTGGCGTCAAGGTTGCCATTTCTCCGTTTTACTGCGTCCTTCACCAAATCCGGATTTTCCCGAATCAAACGAATGTCTAACATGTTAGTTTCCTCTTTTCTGTTAAGATTCCAACCATCTGCTGATTTGTTCTACCAGCTGATGCAGTTCTTCCTTACTGTAATAGGGAATGGAAATACTCCCTTCCTCTTCTTTGCCTTGAATGGCGATTTTCCGGCCGGTGGTTTCCTCCAAAGCAGCCTGAGCTTCCACCAGGTAGGTGTCCTGCTGTTTGGGCGGTTTCGGCGGCGTTTCTTTCTTCCGACAGTATTTTTCCACCTGCCGCACCGTCCAATCCTTTGCCACCACCTGTTTGGCCACCTGGGACATCTCTTCCGGGTCCTCCAACGCCAACAGCGCCCTGGCATGGCCGGTGGAGAGTTTTCTCTCCCGCACCAAGTCTGCCACATCTTCCGGCAGATTCATCAGCCGCAAAGCATTGGCAATCACCGGACGGGATTTTCCCACACTGTGAGCCACCTGCTCCTGGGTAAACCCGTATTCCTGAATCAGCTGCTGGTACCCGGCAGCTTCTTCCATGGGATTCAGGTCTTCCCGCTGAAGGTTTTCAATCAGGGCAAATTCCATAATCTGCTGGGCAGATAAATCCCGCACCACAGCGGGAAGCTCGGTGAGCCCCGCCATGCGGGCGGCCCGATACCGGCGTTCCCCGGCCACAATGAGGTAGCTTCCATCCTCCTGGGCGGTGACCACCAAAGGCTGGATGACGCCGTGTTCCCGGATGGAATCTGCCAGCTGTTCCAGCGCCTGCCGGTCAAACTCTTTCCGGGGCTGGTCCGGATTGGGGGTAAATTCCGAAATGGGAATCATCTGCTCCCCTTGCTGTTCTGAAAAAACGCTGTTGTCCTCGAACAAGGCTTCCAATCCCTTGCCCAATCCACGTTTTGCCATGGCATTTCCTCCTTTCCGGGTTATCGTTTCTTATTATTTTTCAAGACTTCCTGGGTCAGGTCCAGATAGGCCTTGCTTCCCTTGCTGCCCTTGTCGTAGTACAGCACCGGCTCGCCGAAGGAAGGAGCTTCGCTGAGGCGGACGTTTCGGGGTATCACCGTTTTGTACACCTTTCCCGCAAAGTATTTTTTCACTTCCTCCACCACCTGGGTGGTCAGGTTCAGCCGTCCGTCAAACATGGTCAGCAATACCCCTTCCACATCCAGGGCGTTGTTGTACTTTTTCTTCACCGTCCGCACGGTAGCCATCAGCTGGCTCAGCCCTTCCAGAGCGTAATATTCGCACTGAATGGGAATCAGCACCGAATCGGCGGCGTTTAAAGCGTTCAGGGTAATCAAACCCAAGGAGGGGGGACAGTCGATAATGATAAAGTCGAACTGGTCCTTTACCCCGATAATGCCCTTTTTCAGCCGGTTGATCCGGTCGGGCAGTTCCACCAGTTCCACTTCGGCGCCTGCCAAATCCATGCTGGCGGGAATCACCCAAAGGTTATCGAACTTGGTTTTTTGCACCAGCTGCGATGCCCTGGTGTTGCCAATGAGCATATCATAAACTGATTGCTGCATCTCCCGCTTGTTCACCCCTACCCCGCTGGTGGCATTGCCCTGAGGGTCGGTGTCGATGAGGAGGGTTTTTTTCTTTTTCCGTCCCAGGGCGGCGGCCAGATTCACCGAGGTAGTGGTCTTCCCTACCCCGCCTTTCTGGTTGGCTACCGCAATGATTTTTCCCATGGGTCTGCATTCCTCTTTTCTAATTCTGCCTGTTTTTCTGATTACTGCTCCATTATAGCACACTTGCGGCCAAAAAGGAATGCGTTTTCCCTTAATTTTCAAAAAAAGACTGTAGAAATGTTTCACGTGAAACACTCCCGATTTTGTGCTTCTGCCAAAAAACAGCGCCCGGCGATTGCCGCAGCGCTGTAACTGAAATATTTATTTGGGGATGGTCACGATGTACTGGATGCAGTCCTCTTTTTCCACCTGCTGGGTCTTGGCGTGAATACCTGCCTCTGCCATGGCGTCCACGGTTTTTTGAAAGCTGTTAAAGAACAGCCGTACATCCTTGATAATCATTTTGGGACGCTTCTTTGCCACCTTCTGCTTTTGCAGTTTTTCCACGCTCTGTTCTAACTTCGCCACCGTCCACTGATGCTTCCCCGCCTGTGCCAGCAGGGAACGCTGCTGTTCTTCCTTCAAGTTCAGCACCGCACGAGCGTGGCGTTCGGAGAGGTTATATTTTAAGATCAACTCCCTGCATTCCGGGGAAAGCTTCAGCAGCCGCAGTTTATTGGCGATGGTGGACTGGGCCATGTTCAGCTTTTGGGCCGCCTGCTCCTGGGTCACCCCCCATTGTTCCAAAAGGGCTTTTAATGCGGCTGCTTGTTCGAAAACATTCAAATCCTGCCGATGCAGGTTCTCCACCAGAGCAAGGACGGCGGACCGCTCGGAATCGGTGTCCATCACAATGGCTTGAATGGAAGGAAGCCCTGCCAGCTTGGCCGCTCGAAGCCGCCGTTCGCCGCTGATGAGCTGGTACTCCCCATTGACCCGCCGCACGGTGATGGGTTGGAGCAAACCGTTTTCCCGAATGGACACCGCCAGCTGTTCCAATTCTTTTTCCGCAAACTCCCGCCGGGGTTGGGCCGGATTGGGCCGGACTGCATCCACCGGCAATTCCACCACGCGATTGACTGTTTTCATCAGCTTGTACTTCACCCAACGTCCCTCCTTTTCTTCGATTGTAGCACGGAGAAAAACAAAATGCCAGAAGATTCGTTGGTCATCCTTCGACCGAATCTTCTGGCAAATTCTATTTCCCGTAATTCTTCTTTCTCACCCCAAGGGGGATTTTTTGATTTTTCCTGGATTTCTGGGGTATTGTTTGGGAGTTTGGCGGACTTTTTTGATTTGGAACAGGCTCCGATAGCTCCCATCCGGCAGGGAATATTCCCTGATTTCCTTCAACTCCCCGCCCAAAAGGCGGATGGCCTTTTCTCCCCGCTCCCCTTCCGCCTGAGGATCCGTTCCCTTCATGGGGAGAAACCAGCCCCCCACCTTTACAAAGGGCAGGCAGTATTCGCAGAGCAAAGGCAGGTTTGCCACCGCTCGTGCCGTGGCCACATCAAACTGCTCCCGCAAGGAGGGGCTCTGTCCCCCCTCCTCCGCCCGGCTGTGGATGCAGGTCACATTGGCAAGCTCCAATTCGCTGCACACCGTCTCCAAAAAATGGACTCTCTTTTGCAGACTGTCTAAGAGGGTAATGCTCCATTCCGGTTTCAACACCGCCAGAACCAGGCCGGGAAATCCCGCACCGGTGCCCACGTCAATTAAGGAAAGGGATTCCGGTAAGGCACCGCAATGAGCCAGCAGCAAGGCGCTGTCCAAAAAGTGTTTGACTGCCACCTCTTCCGGCTGGGTGATAGCTGTCAGGTTCATGCGCTGGTTCCAATCCAGAAGAAGGTCCCCGTAACGGTCCAACTGTTCTGCTTGTTTTTGAGTGAGTTCCAATTCCTGGCGGGAAAAGAGTTCTATCAATTTAGTCGGTACCATCATGGGAATGCCCCTCCTTTCCCTGTCCTTCCAGCCAGATCAGCAACACCGTAATGTCCGCCGGGCTGACCCCGGAAATCCGTCCGGCCTGCCCTAAATTATAAGGCTGAACCTTATTCAGCTTTTCCTGGGCTTCCAGCCGCAGGCCGGTAATCTGCTTGTAATCCATTCCTTCCGGCAGCCGTTTATTTTCCAGTCGTTTCATCTGCTTCACCTGGTCCAGCTGTTTTTGGATGTATCCGGCGTACTTCAGCTGAATCTCTGCCTGCTCCCAAACGTCCCGGGGCAGAACCGGACGTTGGGTATCCACGTTCTTCAAATCCTGATATCCCACCTGGGGGCGGCGAATCAAATCCGCCAGTTTCACTCCGGTGGAGACAGGCGATGTTTCACGTGAAACAAGAATGTCGTTGAGCTGCTGGGTAGGCGGCAAGGTGGTATGTTCCAGCCGTTGAATCTCCTGGTCAATGGCTTCCCACTTTTGCAAGAACTTTTGATACCGCTCTTCACTGATTAACCCAATGCGGTGACCAATGGGTGTCAGCCGCTGGTCGGCGTTGTCCTGGCGAAGAAGCAGCCGGTACTCGCTGCGGCTGGTCATCATCCGGTAAGGGTCCATCACCCCTTTAATGGTGATGTCGTCAATCAAGGTGCCGATATAGCTTTCGGAGCGGTCCATCACCAGCGGTTCCCGGCCCAGCACCTGCATGGCGGCGTTGATTCCAGCCACCAACCCCTGAGCGGCCGCTTCCTCGTAGCCGGAAGTTCCGTTGAACTGACCGGCGCCGTACAGCCCCGACAAAGGCTTAAATTCCAAAGTAGCTTTCAACTGCTGGGCGTCGCAGCAGTCATACTCAATGGCATAGGCGTTACGCATCACTTCTACTTTCTCCAACCCGTGAATAGAATGGAGAAAGGCAAGCTGCACGTCCTCCGGCAGAGAAGAACTCATGCCCTGCAAATACATCTCCTGGGTATCCAGCCCCATGGGTTCGATAAAGAGCTGGTGCCGCTTTTTATCTGAAAACCGCACCACCTTATCCTCAATGCTGGGACAGTACCGGGGTCCCACCCCTTGAATCCGCTTGGCTTCCCCATAGAGGGGGGAACGGTCCAAATTTTGAAGAATAATCCTGTGAGTGGTTTCATTGGTATAAGCCACATAGCAGGACACCTTATTTTTTAGCCCCGCCGGATCGGTGGTAAAGGAGAAGGGAACAATGGGGTCGTCCCCCTTCTGCTCCTCCAGCTGGGAAAAATCAATGCTTCTCCGATGAACCCGGCTGGGGGTGCCGGTTTTGAACCGGCGGATGGTAATACCGTACCACCGCAGCCGGTCGGTGAGACCGCAGCTGGGAAGCTGGTTGTCCGGACCGGAAGCATAATTGATTTCGCCGATATGGATTCGGGCGTTTTGGTAAGTGCCGGAACAGATGATGGCAGCCTGTACCTTGTACACCATCCCCAGCTTGGTGACCACACCAGTGAGCTTTCCATCCTCCACCTGAATATCCACAATCTCCCCCTGTTTCAGGGAAAGGTTGGGCTGGTTCTCAATCACCCGCTTCATATAATGATGGTAAGCCCGGCGATCGGACTGCACCCGCAGACTGTGTACCGCAGGCCCCTTCCCCAGATTCAGCATCCGGCTTTGCAAAAAGGTGGCGTCGGCAGCTTTTCCCATCTCGCCGCCCAGGGCGTCGATCTCTCGCACCAGGTGCCCCTTGGCGGTGCCGCCAATGGAAGGGTTGCAGGGCATATTGGCCAAGCCGTCCAAACTCAAGGTGAACAATACCGTTTTCACCCCAAGCCGTGCCGCCGCCAAAGCCGCTTCGATTCCCGCATGGCCGGCGCCGATCACCGCAATCTGAAACTCTTCGCAAATCTGATTCATGGCAACTTCCTTTACTTTCCTACACAAAAATTCCGAAACACTTCATCCACCACAGCATCCGAAGCCTTTTCCCCAGTAAGCTCTAGCAGGGCGGAAACGCCGTCGGTGAGGTCCACCGTCACAGCGTCCAAGGTATACCCCGCCTGGAAAGCGGCAATGGCCTGGGACAGATGGTCCTTGGCCCGAATAACGCAGCTTCTCTGCCTCTCATTAGCCAACACTGCCGCCCCTTCTTCCAACTGCACCAAGTGAAGCACCTGTTGGATGGCCTGCTGCAGCAGATCCAAGCTCTGGGTGTTTTCCACCGAAGTATGGACAACCTGTTGAAATCCCTGGCCCAATTCCGTTTCATTCAGAACAGCAGGCAGGTCGGTTTTGTGAATCACTGCAATGGCCGGCACCGGCTGCTTGGACACTTCCTCTACAATCCGCCGGTCCTCCGAAGAAAAGGGCCGGGAAGCGTCAAACACCGCCAAAATCAAATCTGACTGCTGGATCCGTTCCTGGGCAAAATGCACCCCAATCTGCTCCACCGCATCTTCCGTTTCCCGAATGCCTGCGGTGTCGGACAGGAGAAGCTGCAAATCCCCCAGCTGAACCTGTTCTTCCACTACATCCCGGGTAGTGCCGGCAATGTCAGTGACGATGCTGCGCTGGTAGCCGGAAAAGAGATTCATTAAGGTAGATTTTCCTACATTGGGTTTCCCTACAATGGCAGTGCGGATCCCCTGGGTCAGCATTCGTCCGTTATCATAGTTTTCCAGTAATTTACTGAATTTAGTATTTATTTCCTTCATATTAGGGAGCAGAGAGGATTCTTCCAAAGCAGGAATGTCTTCCTCCGGGTAATCCGCCCAGGCGGAGAGATAGGCGCAAAGCTCCAACAAGGCGTCCTTGCATTCCACCACTTGGCGATACAGCGCCCCTTCCATCTGAGCGCGGGCGGTGCGCAGGGACTGCTGGTTCTGCGCACCAATGACCTCCATCACCGACTCCGCTTGAGTCAAATCCATCTTGCCGTTGAGAAAAGCCCGGCGGGTAAATTCCCCCGGCTGGGCAGCCACTGCCCCACATTCCAAACAGCGGCGCAACAGCTGCCGGGTCACATACACTCCGCCGTGGCAGGAAAGTTCCGCCACATCCTCCCCGGTATAGCTGTGAGGAGCATGGTAGACTAACACGACGCCGTCATCCAGCACAGAACCGTCCGAATGGAGAAAACGGCCGTAGCAAGCAGTATAAGCCGGCTTTGCCGCAAGGTCCTCCCCGTTGAACGGACGAAAACAGCGGCCGGCTACCTGCAGCGCTTCCGGCCCGCTGAGACGGATCACGCTGATGCCTCCTACCCCCAACGGAGTGGCAATGGCAGCAATGGTCGTCATAAAACAACCTCCTTACCTTCTAAAATACTGCAAAGAAAAAGGGAGGCGTCTGCCTCCCCCTCTCCGAATCATCACTTAAAATTCAATCTTGGAATACTTCTTGGCCTTCTTTTCTTCTTCGGTGCGTTCCGCCTTGAGAATCTTTTCCATAGTGCCTTCGGTACTCACCCGTTCCAGGGGATGATCCCGACGGCTGCCCCGACGGTCATAACCCCGGCTTCCCCCGCTGCGGCGGCGGTCATAGCTATCACGAGAAGATTTGGGACGGGGGTTGGTGGGAAGAATCACCACCCGACGATTGGGGTCTTCCCCTTTGCTCTTGCTGGTGACTCCTTCCATTTCGGTGACCACAGAGTGGACGATCCGCCGTTCATAGGGATTCATGGGCTCCAGCATCTGACTACGGCCGGTGCGGGCAACCTTAATACTGGTGCGCTTGGCCAAATCCTTCAGCGCTTTCTGCCGCTTGTCCCGATACTGACCGCAATCCAGGGTAACCCGGAAATACTTGCCGTCCAGCCGGTTGCAGACCAAGGTGGTGAGGTGCTGCAAAGCATCCAGGGTTTCCCCGTGATGGCCGATGAGGATTCCCAGGTGTTCCCCGTTCAAGGTGATGGTGGCAGATTCTTCCCCTTCTTCCACCGTCATGGTGACACCTTCCACCCCCATCTTCTCCAGAATAGCCTGAAGGTATTCTTGCGCCGCCTGGAGTTTGGCAGAATTGTTGTTATTCTGTTCCTTCTGTGCTTCTTCAGCGGGAGATTCCACCGTTTCTTCTTTGATTTCCTTGGCGGGAGCCGCAGGCTTTACCGCTTTGGGCTCATTCTGTTTGATCACCGGAGGAGCGGTGCGGACGGTGTCGGCATCCCGCACCACCGTTACTTTTACAATAGCCTGCTGCTTGATCTTGCCGAACAGGCTCTTTTTAGCAGGCTGAAGAACCTGGGCGTCGCACTGCTGAGAAGAGACACCCAATTCTCGATAAGCCTGTTCCAGAGCTTCCTGTTCACTGTTGGCAGTAATGGTAATTTCTTTAGCCATAGTTGCTGTCCTCTCTTTCCATTTTAAAATTTATTCGTCGTCCCCGTATTTTTGACGCATACGTTCTCTGGCGGCTTTAATCTTATCTGCTTGGGTTACATCTTCCAGATGTTCATTGTCATAGGGATCATGAGGCTTTTTCATAGAATACTTTTCCTTTAACTCCAAAGCCCGTTCCACCCGGCTCTGCTTTCCGCTGGCTTTGCGCTTGGCTTTCTTTTCCTCTGCTTTCGCCTTTACCTTTTCCGGAGGATACAGCTTTTTCACCAACACCGACTGACCGAAGCTACAGAAGTTGCTGACCATCCAGTACAAAGCCACGCCCACCGGCAGCCAGAAGGCAAATACAATGGAGAGCAGGGGCATAAGATACATAGTAACCTTCATACAACCCTGTCCAGATTTCTGATCCGGGGAAGCAGCCATCTGGGTGGGATTCATCTTCATGCTGATAAAGGTGACCAAAAAGCTGGACAAGCCGGCGATAAAGGGAATAATTACATACCAGTTCAGACCAAACTCCGGAATCCGGCCCAAATCCAAGAATCCCATGAAGTTCATATTAAATTCCTGGATGGACTGTACCGCTTCACTGCCCATACCGCCAAAATAACCAGCCAAGGTTTCAGCCAAACCATGGCTGTTGGTCTGAATTTCCTGGATAATGGAAATCTGGGGCGCATTGGTTTGGAAATTGGATTGAATAAAGCTGACAGCCTCATTGATGGCATTACCGTCCAGGCCCAAAATATGCTGCAAAGGGCCGTAGATCACGCCGATGATGCCGAACAGTACCACCATAGTAATCAGCATGGGCAGGCAGCTGCTCATAGGATTGTAGTGTTCCTGATCGTAGAGCCGCTGCAGCTCCATATTCAGTTTTTCCTTGTTGTTTTTGTACTTGTCCTGAATGGCCTTCTGCTTTTTCATCACATCGCCGCTGATGGCCATGTTCTTCTGCTGCTTGACCTGCAGCGGGAACATGCACAAACGGACCACGATGGTAAAGATGATAATACACCAGCCGAAATCCGGGATCAGCATGTACATGTATTTCATCAGCCAGCCAAAGGGGGTTGCGATAAAATCAAACATAGAATCTCTCCTTCTTAGGTAGGCGAATGGGGTTACGGATGATCTTCGGAATCCGGAAGTTCCCGAGGAGTGGTAACATCGGCACGAAACCGACGGTATAGAAAGGAAAACTTGTCCGGGGGGTAATCAAAGCCGCCGGGATGAAAGGGATTGCAGCGAAAGATCCGCCGCAGCGCCAGATAACTTCCCCGAAACACTCCGAACCTTTGCAGTACCTGCACCGCATAGGAAGAACAGGTGGGATAGAACCGGCAGCAAGGCGGTTTTAACGGAGAAATGAATTTCTGGTATCCCCGAATGAGCCAGATAAACAGCTGTCTCATGACTTCTTTCCATTCATCTGTAAGAGCCATTGGATCTGTTTGCGCATTACCACAGCCAACTGGGTGGACTTCATTTTTAAAATGGGGGTGCGGGCTAAAAATACCAGATCGTACCCCTTCAATCCCGGAAACTCCTCCCGAATGGAAATCCAGGCAGCCCGGATCAACCGTCTGGCCCGGCTGCGGCAGCAGGCGTTCCCCACTTTTTTCCCAGTGGTAATACCGATGCGGGTGACGCCGGTGCGGTTTTTTACCAAATAGGTAACCAGCGCCGGTCCGGAACGGAATTTTCCCTGATAATAGGCTCTTTTGAATTCTTTATTCAAGCGCAAAGAAATCAGATTTCTCATATTACCCCTTTTGAAACGAAAAAGACCTCTCTTCCCAAGCCAAAGCAGCCTGGAAAGGGTGGTCTTTATCCTCGGTTATGTTCTGGAAACAAAGAGCATTAGTAGGTCAGCCTCTTGCGGCCTTTGGCGCGCCGTCTGGCCAGAACCTTTCTTCCGTTCTTCGTAGCCATTCTTTTACGAAATCCGTGTTCTTTCTTCCGATGAAGTTTTTTGGGCTGATAGGTTCTTTTCATGGATCGTGCTCCTCCTTCCCACGCACAGGCAATTTTGCCTTTTCGGTGATTTACCTAAAAAGTATAACGGAAAGGGATGGCAAAAGTCAAGCCCTAATTTCTACTTTTTATCTACATATTGTATTTTGGTATCTTTCATTTACTGTTAGTAATTGATTTTTAGGAAGAAAAAACCGCCGGACCAGGCGGATTCCAAAGAAATCCGGACAAAATCGTTGCGAAAACTCCAAAGTTGTGATACAATTTAAGTTGCGTAATCATCGGATTTTTTGAGGACGCAGCTTTTGTCCTCTCAACGCAATCTGAGCCCCAAGCAGGGCCGAATCCGATGTTTCAACAAGATTTCAACTGTGTTTTCCACTAAAATTCCGAGTTTTCAACCATAGGAGGTTTTTCAACATGGATTCATTTTCCGAGGTGTTCAATCTTGTTAAAGAACGCTGCAAGACAATGATGAGCGACACGGCCTATACCTGTTGGATCAAGCCCATTCAGCCTTTGGAGCTGGATGAGGATACCGTTTATCTTTATGTCCCCAACAGCTTTCAAAAAAGCCTCCTGGAGCGGCAATACGATGGAAAATTAAAGGATTGTTTCAAGGAAGTTTTGGGATTTGACGTCCACATCGTAATTCAGACCGATAAGGAGACTCAAAAACAGCCGGTTTCGGAAAAGCCGGTTATCTCTGAGCGAACAGCTCCCCAGCCGGAAAAGCCAGATGAAACGAAAACACCGGACAAAAAAGAGGGATCGGAAGAATCCATCCGGGGGGATTTTAACGACGGCAACTACGACTACACCTTTGAAACCTTTATTGTAGGCCCGTCCAACGACTTTACCTACGCCGCCTGCAAAGCAGTGGCCCAAAACACTGACAATTCCTACAACCCCCTGTTTATCCACGGCCCTTCCGGGCTGGGAAAAACCCACCTTCTCTGCGCCATCCGGCACGAGATCTTAAAAAATCACCCCAACACTAAAATCATCTACACCAACTGTGAAACCTTCACCAACGAGATGATCTCCTCCATCGGCAATAAAACCAAGATGGATCAGTTTCACAACAAATACCGCACCGCCGATGTGCTGCTTATCGACGACATCCAATTCCTGGCCGGCAAGGAAAGCACCCAGGAAGAGTTTTTCCATACCTTTAATGAGCTGCACCAGGCGGGAAAGCAGATTGTTTTGACCTCCGACCGTCCCCCAAAGGACATCGCCACCCTTTCGGCCCGTCTCCAAAGCCGGTTTGAAAGCGGTTTGATTACCGACGTTTCTCTCCCCAACTTTGAGACCCGGCTGGCCATTATCAAGCGGAAAGCGGAATTGTTGAACATCACCATTCCCAACGATGTGGCAGAGTACATTGCCAACAAGCTGCGCAACAACATCCGGCAGCTGGAAGGAGTGGTGAAAAAGATCAAGGCTTATAAACTGCTGACCGGGTCCAGTCCCTCCATCGGAGTGGCGCAAAATGCCATTAAGGAGGTCCTCAACGACAACCAGCCGGTGCCGGTGACAGTGGAGCGGATTGTGGAGGAAGTGTCCAAAACCTATTCGGTCAGTCCGGACGATATCCGTTCTTATAAGAAAACCGCCAACATCTCCATTGCCCGGCAGATTGCTATTTATGTGATCCGGGAGATCACCCAGATGAGCCAGGAAGCCATCGGGGCGGAATTTAATGGAAGAAACCACGCCACCATCGCCTATACTATCAAAAAGATGGAAGAGATTTTAGAAAAAGACCCCAAAACCAAAGCGGTGGTCAATGACATCATCAAAAATATTCGGAACAACGGGTAAGGTTCAGAAGGTGCGGCAACGGGAAAACGCCAATCTGTTCTTTGAAAATCACTGAACAAACAGCGTGAAGTTTTCAACACAGCACTGCAAATTCGGTGAAAAACTATTGGGTTTTGTCCCCTGAACACCAATTTGTCAACACCCATCCCCTTTTTGGTTTTCAACTTGTTAATATATGTCCTTTTGGACGACAAATTTTTTCAACAAAGCTTTGACAAGTTAACAAACATTTGTCCACGGCGTTCAACAGGTTTGAGCGAGACAAATTTTATTTTTTGAATGTCAACAAACTGCAAACCCCAAATTCAAATCGGACAAACCGGATTTTTCCTAGGAAATATCTGGGGTTTTGCCAGTTTTCCACCATTTCAACACCACCTACTACAACGACTATTTTATTTCTTTATTTTCTTTATACAGAAATATATGATATACATACCGGACAAAATAGGAAGATTCCGGAAAAGGAAGGGAGTTAACACCATGAAATTTTCCTGTCAAAAATCGGTCCTCAATGAAACCATCGGCAATGTAGGGCTGGCAGTGGCCAGTCATTCCACCATCGCCGCATTGGAAGGAATTTTGATGGAATGCAGCGCCGATCAGGTAAAGATGACCGGTTACAGTTTGGATTTTGGCATTCTGAAATCCATTCCGGTGATGAACGCCCAGCCGGGACGGATCGTTTTGTCCGCCAATCTGTTGGCCAGCATTGTGGGAAAGATGCCAGACGGAGTCATTACCTTGGAAAGCGATGACAAATGGATGGTGACCATCAGCTGTCAGGACGCCAGCTTCACAGTGTTGGGCATGGACCCCGCCGATTATCCGGAAATCCCGGTGGTCAACGACCAGGATGGTATGGAACTGCCGGCGGATACCCTGAAAGATATTTTGGAACAAACCTTGTTTGCCGTTTCCAAAAACGACAGCTATCCCATTTTGACCGGTGTGCTGTTTGAAGCCAGCGAAAATCAGCTCAACGTGGTCAGCGTGGACAATATCCGGTTGGCACTGCGAAAAGAAGCGATAAACTACAACGGCAGCTGTAAATTTGTGGTGCCGGGCAAATCTTTAAGCGAACTGCTGGTGCTGCTCAACAAAAACTTTGCCCAGGAAGAGGACAAAACCGTTTCCCTGCGATTTACTCAGCGGCACATTATCTTTTCCATCGGCGGATACCAGGTGATTTCCCGCTTGCTGGAAGGGGATTTTCTGGACTATCAGCGCACCATTCCTCAGACCTTTAAAACCCAGGTCACGGTGAAGGTGAAGGATTTTATGGATTCCATCAACCGTGCCTCCATTATCATCCACAATTCCAATGTGATCAGTCCGGTGAAGTGCTCCTTTGAGCCGGACAAAATCGAGCTGTCCTGCGAGTCCAGCTTGGGAAAGGTGAAGGACAGCCTGCCGGCAGAGATGGAGGGGGAGCCCTTAAAGGTGGGTTTCAACAACCGGTATATGCTGGACGCCTTAAAGGCCAGCAAGTGCGACCAGGTGCTGCTGAAAATGGGCAGCGACTTCAATCCCATTTTGATTACCCCCACCCAGGGAGACAGCTTCTTATTCCTGGTCCTCCCCATTTTGCTTTCCTAAGGAGGAGACGATTTGCAGCGTCATACCTTTCAGATCCACACCCCCTTTATCAAATTGGATCAATTTTTGAAATTTACCGGCTTGGCCGAAACCGGGGGGCACGCCAAGGAAATTGTGGAACAGGGCATTGTCCGGGTCAACGGGGAGCCCTGCACCATGCGGGGCAAAAAGCTGTATCCCGGGGACCAGGTGCAGGTAGAGGATTACCTGCTTCTGGTGGAAGGACAGCAGCCGGGAAAGGATCGGTAAAGGGTGCAGGTCACAGGGCTGAAAGTCAGTCAGTTTCGGAACATCCGGCAGATGGAAATCCATCCCTGTCCCGGAGTCAATGTGATTTACGGGGAAAACGGCCAGGGGAAAAGCAACCTGCTGGAAGCCATCTGGCTGTTTACCGGCGCCGGAAGTTTCCGCCAGTCCAAGCTCCATGAAATGATTCGCATTGGGGAAACTGCTTCGGTGCTGGAGTTGGAGTTTGCCGACGCCCAGCGGGAACAGACCGGCTGGATGAAGTTGTCCGGACGGAAAGAAGTGCAGTTTAACCGCATTCCCTGCCGCAGCCAAAGCGAAATCGCCGGGCATTTTTACGGGGTGGTGTTTTCCCCTTCCGACTTGGATTTGATCCAAGGGGGGCCGAAATACCGCCGGCAGTTTTGCGACGACGCCATTTCCCAGCTCCGACCCCAATACGCAGAATATCTGGAGGGGTACCGGAAGGTGCTGGAACAGCGAAACTCCCTGTTAAAAGAGATTCTCCGGCAGCCGTCTTTGCAGGACACCCTGTTTTTATGGGACGAGCAGCTGGCCCGGCTGGGCACCATCATCAGCTTGTACCGCAAGGACTATCTCCATAAATTGGGGCGTTTCTGCCAGCCCTTGTATCAGGGGCTCAGCGGCGGAAAGGAAAGTTTTTTCCTGGGCTACCTGTCCAGCATCTTTGAGAATTTGGATCAGCTGACTTCCTATACCCCGGAAACGGTGGCGCTTTATCAAAAAAAGCTGGCTGATGGGCTGGAAAATGACCTTCGGCAAGGGTCCACCTCGGTGGGAATCCATCGGGACGATCTGGACATCCAGGTCAACGGCCTTTCGGTGCGGGTGTACGGCAGCCAGGGCCAGCAGCGAAGCAGTGTGCTGGCGATGAAGTTCGGGGAGGCCTCCATGATTCGGCGGATCACCGGGGAACAGCCGGTGCTGCTGCTGGACGATGTGATGAGCGAGCTGGACCCTTCCCGTCAAGCCTATATTTTAAATCATATCAAGGACACCCAGGTGTTTTTGACCTGCTGCGACCCGGCCGGGCCGCTGCGGATGAAGGAAGGAAAGTCCTTCCAAATTCAAAACGGCGCCTTGATTTTAGAGGAGCAGCGGGGACAGGAAAGCGGCAGGGAGGATAAAGAGGATGTATCTGTTTTTGGGCCGGGACACGGTGGTGGACAGCCGGACGGTGATGGGGATTTTTGACTTCGATTCCACCAGCGTCAGCCGGATTACCCGGGAGTTTCTTTCCGGTGCAGGCAAAAAGCACCGGGTGGTGAATGTGTCCTACGAGCTGCCCAAATCCTTTGTATTGTGTTGTCAAAATCAGGAATTTCAGTTATATATCTCCCCGGTGTCTGCCCAGACCTTAAAAAAGCGGGCGCTGCGGCAGACAGGCATTTATGGTAATGGAGGAACAGTATGAGTGCAGAAAAAAATCAGGTATACGATGAAAGCCAGATTCAGGTCTTGGAAGGATTGGAGGCGGTGCGCAAGCGCCCCGGTATGTATATCGGCTCCACCGGTCCCAAGGGGCTGCACCATCTGGTCTATGAAATCGTGGACAACGCCATCGATGAAGCGCTGGCCGGATACTGCACCGAGATCAAGGTGGACATCCTGCCGGACAATGTGATCTGCGTAGTGGACAACGGCCGGGGCATTCCTGTGGGCATCCACCCCAAAGAGGGCATTTCCACTGCTACCGTGGTGTTTACCGTGCTTCATGCCGGGGGTAAATTCGGCGGCGGCGGCTATAAAGTGGCCGGCGGTTTGCACGGAGTGGGTTCCAGCGTAGTGAACGCTTTGAGCGAATCCATGGACGTGATTATCAAGCGGGACGGCCATATCTACGAACAGAGGTTTTCCCGGGGCAATCCCCTGGCTCCTTTAAAAGAGATCGGTGACACCCAGGAAACCGGCACCACCATTTTCTTTAAGGCGGACCACGAAATCTTTGAAACCACGGAATACGACTTTGATGTGCTGCTGCGGCGGCTGCGGGAACAGGCTTTTCTCAACGGCGGCATTCGGATTATCCTTACCGACAAGCAGGAAAAAGACCCCGGCAACGATGGGGAGCCGGTGGTGCTGCACTACGAGGGGGGCATTAAGTCCTTCGTCAGCTACATCCACCAGACCAAGCACCTGGAGGTGCTCCACCCCGACGTCATCTACCTGAAACGGGAAGTAGGGGATGCGGTGGCGGAAGTAGCTATGCAGTATAACGACAGCTACAACGAAGTAATTCTCTCCTTCGCCAACAACATCCACACCGTGGACGGCGGCACCCACGAGACGGCGTTCAAGAACGCCTTGACCAAGGTGCTCAACGAATACAACCGAAAGCACGGTTTGATGAAGGACAGCGACCCCCGGCTTTCTGGGGAGGACGTGCGGGAAGGTCTTACCGCCATCATCTCGGTGAAGCTCACCAACTGTGAGTTTGAGGGACAGACCAAGGGCAAGCTGGGCAACCCGGAAGCCAAACCTCTGGTGGAAAAGCTGGTGATGGATTGTCTCACCGACTATCTGGAAGAAAATCCGGCAGTGGCCAAGACCATCTTTGAAAAGTCCTCCACTGCCCAAAAGGCCCGGGAAGCGGCTCGGAAAGCCCGGGAGCTTACCCGGAAGAAAAACAATATTTTGGATTCCTCTTCCCTGCCGGGCAAGTTGGCAGACTGCTCCGACCGGGATGCCACCTATACCGAAATCTTCATCGTGGAAGGCGACTCCGCGGGAGGTTCCGCCAAGGACGGACGGGACCGGCGGTTCCAGGCTATTCTTCCTCTGTGGGGCAAGATGCTCAATGTGGAGAAGGCCCGTTTGGAGCGGGTGTACGGCAACGAAAAGCTGATGCCGGTGGTCACCGCTCTGGGTACCTCCATCGGGGAGGATTTCGACATTTCCAAGCTGCGGTACGGCAAGATTATCATTATGGCCGATGCCGACGTGGACGGTTCTCACATCCGCGCGCTGCTGCTCACCTTCTTTTTCCGCTTCATGCCCCAGCTCATTGAGGAAGGCCACATTTACCTGGCCCAGCCTCCCCTGTTTAAGCTCACCCGAGGCAAAAAGGTCCGGTACGCCTACAGCGACCGGGAACGGGACGAGTATATCCAGGAGCTCAGCAGCGGAAATGAAAACAACAAGGTGGACATCCAGCGGTACAAAGGTTTGGGTGAGATGGACCCGGAACAGCTTTGGGAAACCACCATGGATCCGGAGCGCCGGGTGATGTACAAGGTGGAGATGGAGGATGCGGCCAGCGCCGACGAAATCTTTACCATTTTGATGGGAGAAAAGGTAGAACCACGCCGGGAATTCATTGAAAAGAACGCCAAGTATGTACAGAATCTGGATGTTTGAGGTTAGTGGTTATGAGAAAGAAAGAAAAGAGCCAGGAGGAACAGATCCTGGACGAGATGGAAGCGGTTCAAAAATCTTACGACGAAGTCAATGAGGTTTTGAACCAGGAAACAAAGGAAGTTACCCCTTCTTCTCCCCAAGAACAGCAGCCCACCCCGGAAGAGATTCAGGCGGGGGGAATGCTCAACGAAGACCCTGCCCCCGATGCGGCGGACCAGGGTTTGGTAGCGGACAACTACAAGGATGTTCCCAAGCTGAAGGTGGACGCCGATCAAGATGCCGAAGAAGATCACGGAGAGGGAATTGACCTCAAGTACGGCTTTACCGGGGAGGAAGCTAAGGAAGCCCTGAAAATCTTCCAGCGGTACACCATTCGCAGGCGGTATCTCATCTACTTTTTGATTCTGGCTGTTCTGCTGATGTTTTATCTCTACAACATCATTTTCCAAAACGGCAGCCAGGTCAGCGTGTTTATTGCGGTGGTCTGCATTGCGGTCATGTGCTTTATCATCTATTTACCCCACAGTCACATCAAGCACACCGTTTCCGCCATTGACGCCAACCCCTACACCGAAGAATATGAGATAACGGTGTATCAGGACGGCATCCGTATGGGCAGCGGGGAAAACGCTAATTTTGTGCCTTACGGCAAAAAGAATTTCCGCTGCTGGGAAACGGAAGATTTGTTTATCATCGGCCATGAAAAGCAGCGGGTGTTTATCCTGCCCAAGCGCTGCTGTCCGGATGAGGTTCTGGATTCCCTGACCCAGCGGCTGAAAGAAGGATTTGGCGAGGCGTATCTGGAAGTGGCCGGGAAAAAGTAAGTGAGGAGGAAGGGCCGTGGAATTTACCTATTCCCTGACCCAGGAGCAGATGAAAACAGGGCTGCGGTATTATCTGCTGTGGCGTTTTTTCGGACTGCGGGTGGCCTACTCTCTGCTGGCGGTTCTGTTGGCGGCAGGAAGCTGCGCATACGGCATCTGGTCCTCTCATTCGCCCTTTTTTGCAGCGGCCGGTTTTTTGCTTTTGACGGTAGTGCTGCTTTGGCTGATGCCTTTTACGGTGCAGGGGGATGTTTCCCTGCCGGAAGAGGAAACGGTGCGGTTTCTGTCCCGAGGGATTAAACTCAACGGAAAGGCCAGGCTGATTTCTTACCGAAGGTACATCAAGTTTGCTCTGGAAAAAAAGGGGCTGCTGATTTTAGGGGGAAAGCAATCCACCCTGATTGTCATTCCCTGTTCCGTTTTGGGGCCGCAGTTGGCGGTGATCCGGCAGCAGTTGAGAGCCAATGGGGTCCGTTGTCATTGGCCCAGGGAAATTTCTTCCCGGACAGAAGATAGTTTGAGGTGAAGATATGTATAATACGGAAAACAGTAAGGTATACTCGGTAGACATTGAAAAGGAAATGAAACAGTCCTTTCTGGCCTACTCCATGTCGGTCATTGTCTCCCGGGCATTGCCGGATGTACGGGATGGATTAAAACCGGTGCACCGTAGAATTTTATACGATATGTATTTGAACGGGCTGTTTCCAGACCGGAAATATTCCAAGTGTGCGGCCACCGTGGGCGACGTGTTAGGTAAATTCCATCCTCACGGCGACGCTTCGGTATACGATGCGTTGGTGCGTCTGGCCCAATGGTTTTCCATGCGGTACCCCATGGTGGACGGCCACGGCAACTTCGGCACCATCGACGGCGACCCTCCGGCTGCCTACCGGTACACCGAATCCAAGATGGCCAAAATCTCCATGGAGATGCTCACCGACATCAACAAGGATACGGTGGACTTTGTTTCCAACTACGATGACACCATCAAGGAGCCCAGCGTCCTTCCCTCCCGCTTCCCCAACCTGCTGGTCAACGGCTCCACCGGCATTGCGGTGGGTATGGCTACCAACATTCCTCCCCACAACCTGGGGGAGGTGATTGACGCCGTGGTGCATTTGATGGAGTACCCCGATGCGGACGTGTCGGAACTGATGGACTATATCAAAGGCCCGGACTTCCCCACCGGCGGCACTATTATGGGATATTCCGGCATCCGTGCCGCCTACGCCACCGGACGGGGCAAAATTATCCTCCGGGGCAAGGCGGAAATTGAGGAATACGGCAAAAACAACGCCCAGCAGCGGATTGTCATCCGGGAAATCCCATATATGGTGAACAAGACCCGGCTGATTCAGTCCATTGCCGGTTTGGTGAAGGACAAGCGGATTGAAGGGATTTCCGCCCTGCGGGATGAATCCGACCGGGACGGGATGCGGATTGTTTTGGAACTGAAGCGGGACTCCAACGCCCAGGTGATCCTCAACAATCTGTATCACTACTCACAGCTTCAGGAAACAGTGGGTGTGATTATGCTGGCGCTGGTAGACGGCCAGCCTAAAATCCTCACCTTAAAACAGATTCTGGAACATTATATCGACTTCCAGTGCGACGTCATTCGCCGCCGGACCAAATTTGATCTGGAAAAAGCCCAGGCCAGGGAGCACATCCTGGAAGGCTTGAAGATTGCCATCGACTTTATTGACGAAGTGATTCGAATCATCCGCAATTCCGCCGACCAGCCTGCCGCCAAGGTCGCCTTGATGGAGCGGTTCGGCCTCTCCGATTTGCAGGCCGGCGCCATTGTGGCTATGCGTTTGGGCCAGCTGTCCGGCTTGGAACGGCAGAAGATTGAAAGCGAATTGGCGGAAGTCCAGGCAAAGATTATGGAATACCAGGCTATTTTGGCAGACCACGCCAAAGTGCTGGACATCATCAAAACCGATTTGCTCAACCTTCGGGACAAGTACGCCGATGAGCGCCGCACCTCCATTGAAGCCATTTCCGGCGAAGTGGACATTGAAGATTTGATTCCCGAAGAGGAATGCGTGGTGACCCTCACCCACTTTGGTTATGTAAAGCGGATGACGTTGGATACCTACAAGACTCAACGCCGGGGCGGCCGTGGCATTTCCGGCATGACCCAGCGGGAAGAGGACTTTACCGAAGAGCTGTTTATCAGCTCCACCCATGACTATGTGCTGTTCTTGACCAACAAGGGACGGATGCACCGGTTAAAGTGCTATCAGATTCCGGAAGGCAGCCGCACTGCCAAGGGCACCAATGTGGTGAACCTGCTGGAGCTGGAGCCGGATGAAACCATTGCCTACATGATTAAGGTCCACGACTTTGATAAGGACGGCTATCTGGTGATGGTGACCAAAAACGGCATCATCAAGCGCACCCGGCTGGACGCCTACAAAAATGTCCGCCGTTCCGGCTTGATTGCCATTTCCCTGGATGAGGACGACCAGCTGGCCTTTGCCAAACTCACCAACGGCCATCACCAGTTGCTGATTGCCACCAAGATGGGCATGTGCCTGCGGATGGAGGAAAACGATGCCCGTCCCCTGTCCCGGACGGCCCGGGGCGTGCGGGCCATCCAGCTCCGGGAAGGAGACGAAGTGGTGGGCTTGGCCCGCCTGCGGGACCACGCCACTGTGATGACGGTGACGGAAAAGGGTCTGGGTCGCCGCACCAAGGTGGAGGATTATCCTTTGCAGCGCCGGGGCGGTTTGGGCCGCACCAACTACAAGGTCAACGACAAGCGGGGCATGGTAGCCGGCATCAAGGTAGTGGACGAAACCGACGATTTGATTATGATTTCGGATGACGGCATCATTATCCGAATCCGAGTCAGCGATGTGGGAATTATGTCCCGGTATGCCGGCGGGGTGAAGGTAATGAAGGTTGCCCCCGGCAGCAAGATCGTCAGCATTGCCCGTGCGGAATACGATGAAAGCGCCCAGGTGTCTGAGGTGGAAAGCCAGGGAGAGGAAGAAGATTCCGACTCTTCCCAGCAGCCGGAAAACACCCTGGAAGGGGCAGAGGAAACCCAAGCTACGGAAGAATAAGAGAACACAGCAGCAAACCACCGTGAAATTTCGGCGTTTGCTGCTGTTCCTCTTTCCAAGGGAGACAAAGCGGAAAAGTTTTCAACAAGTTGTTAGCGGTATGTTGAAAACTCCTTTGTTTTTTGGGGTATCCCCAAGATATTGTAGAAAAAAACGGGTGTTCTGCCAAAATATTGGGGGAAAGAGTTTACCTGTTCCGCTGAATTGTTGAAAACTCTGTTGAGATTGTCAAGAACTATACTCTTGGTAAATTTTAGGTTTCTTATGAAATCAGAGTAAAAAACACTGGATTTTGTCGAAATATTTGAACTAAATTTAAAATTTATCGAAACAAGGGGAAAGCAGCCGCCTTTTCTTGAAAGGAATTTCAAAACATGCTATACTAAATTGATTCTTGAAAGATGAAATATTCTAATTGTAATTTATTAATGATATAATACGAAAGGTAATTTTTATGGAACATGCACGCATTCCGGAGAAAAAATCCGCAACACTCTTTTCATGGCTGGAACCTATTGGAAGGCTTTGGAAGAAGAAAAAGGGGAAAGCCATCCTTTTGGGCGCAGCGGCAGTGGTGGTGGCGTTGGTTGTGCTGCTAGTTTGGCTGCTTTGGCCCTCGGTCCCCACGGCCTACGGCAACAGCGGCTTAGCGGTGCAGATTGGTTCTAAAATCTATTATGTCAACACCAACGACCGGTATGCCCTCTATTCCATGAACACAGGCGGCAGTGAAAACCAAAAGGTGCTGAGTTCTTCCATAGGGGAATTGGTAACCAATGGGGAAAACCTTTATGCCTTCATCAATGACGAATACCGCTATGTATGGGACATTGACCCGGAAAACGGCAGCGAGGAGCTGGTGATTGACACGGCCATAGGAGAAATGGAGTATGCCAATTCCTATTTGATTTATACAGATCTTAATCAAGATCGTTCATTATACTCTTTGTATTTATCCGACACCAATGTCAGCACCCGGCTGACGGAGCTTCCCGCCTTCGATGTTTGCAGTGATGGGGAGCGGGCCTATTTCCGATACGGCAGAGACGGGGATTATGCCCTTTGTTCGGTGCCGCTGACGGGAGGAGAGGTTACTTCCCTTCTCCCCGGCAAGGAACTGTTGGATTTGGTATACTATCAGGACAAGCTGTACTATGTGATGGAGAATGGAGATTTCTGTTCGGTGAATCCGGACGGTAGCGAAGATACGGTGATTTGCAGCAATCTGGTGAACAGTTTGGCCATCTTCCGGGATGAAGTGTACTTTATCTACAACGGGGAAACAGAAGAGCAAAACGGAAGCCTCTGTCGGATGAAACTGGACGGCTCCGACTTGGAGGTTTTGGCCCAGGGAACCTACAGCAGCATCAATGTGGTGGAAGGACGGGTGTTCCTGCTGGACGACAGTCGGACCTTGTACGCCTATGATTTGGCAAACAGAAGTTTGAGTGAAGTATAAAAAAGTAAAAAAGAGCATGAAAAAAGGACTGCACGTTTGGGATGCAGTCCTTTCTTTTGCGGTTGGGGTTTCTCAGGTGAACAGGGGAGAAACCGGCAGGTCTTCATAAATCCGTTCGATGGCCTTGGCGAACACCGGTCCTACCTTCAGCACCGTGATTTTGTCGATCTTCTTTTCTTCCGGCAGCTGGATGGTGTCCAGCAGCACCATTTCCTTGATGGGGCTGTCCTGGATCCGCTCAATGGCAGGGCCGCTGAGCACGCCGTGGGTGGCGCAGGCGTACACTTCCTTGGCGCCGCCCTTTTCGATCATGGCACGAGCCGCATTGCAGATGGTGCCGGCGGTGTCGATCATGTCGTCCACCAGGATAACCTTTTTCCCTTCCACGTTGCCGATGATGTTCATCACCTGGGACACGTTGGCTTTGGGACGGCGCTTATCCACAATGGCCAGAGGGGCGTCAATCCGGGTGGCGAACTGGCGGGCCCGGTTCACGCTGCCCAGGTCGGGGCTGACGACCACCAAATCATCCTGGCAGTCGGCAAAGTGTTCCATGAAATAAGGAGCCAGAATCGGCACCCCCAGCAGGTGATCCACCGGGATATTGAAGAAGCCCTGAATCTGGGCGGCGTGGAGGTCCATGGTCAGCACCCGGTCGGCGCCGGCGGTGGTAATCAGGTCAGCCACCAGCTTGGCAGAGATCGGGTCCCGGGCCTTGGCTTTCCGGTCTTGCCGGGCATAGCCGAAGTAAGGAATCACGGCGGTGATCCGGGCGGCGGAAGCCCGCTTAAAGGCGTCGATCATAATGAGCAGTTCCATCAGGTTGTCGTTCACCGGATAAGAGGTGGACTGTACTACGAAGATGTCGCTGCCACGAACCGATTCCTGGATGGATACGCTGATTTCACCGTCGCTGAAGGTGACTACCTGGCTTTTGCCCATGGGCAGTCCCAGACAGCGGGCGATGTCTTCTGCTACTTCCCGATTGGAATTTGCACTGAAAATTTTAATTTCCTTGCCATGAAAATTCATGTTACTACTCCCTCTCCCCCGATGATCAAAAATTACTTTTCATCGGGATGATATTTCAGCTTGCGTCCCGCCAGTTTTTTGGCGGCAAACCCTTCAATGTTGATCTGTCTGGCCCTGGCAATGCCCAGTCCTTCTTCCGGCACCGCATCGGTAATGGTGCTGCCTGCGCCGATGTAGGCGTTATCCCCTACGGTCACCGGTGCCACCAGATTGGTGTTGCAGCCGATGAACGCACCGTTGCCGATGGTGCAGCGGTTTTTATGGACGCCGTCATAGTTGACGGTGACACAGCCGCAGCCGAAGTTTACGTTCTGCCCCACATCGGAATCCCCAACGTAGGTGAGGTGAGAAATGCCGGTGCCTTCTCCAACCACCGAATTTTTCACTTCTACAAAGTCCCCGATGTGAACGAAGGACTTGATTTCGCTGTTGGGACGGATATGACAGAAGGGGCCGATGCCCACATCGCTGTGGATGACCGAATCATAGCACTGGCTGGCGTTGAAGGTGACCCGGTCGCCCAAAGTAGAATTTTGAATCAGGCTGTTGGGGCCGATGACGCAGTGCTTGCCAATCACCACATTTTCCTTGAGGATGGTGCCGGGCAGCAATACGGTGTCCGCACCTACCTTGGCGTCAGGGCTGACCAGGATGCCGTCGGTGCAGGGAATTTCCACTCCCTCATCGAACAGCCGGTCCAGCACCTTTTGGCGCATCTTTTCGCTGAGCTGGTGAAGATCCTTTCGGGAATTGGCTCCCAGGATAATATCGGGAGTGCAGGCGGTGTAGCCTCCTACATACCAGCCTTGTTTTAAGGCCAGATCCACAGTGTCGGTGAGGTAATACTCCTGCTGGGCATTGGAAGTGGTGAGCTGATCCAGCATCTGCAGCAGGGCGTCAATCTGAAACCAATAGGTTCCGGAATTGATTTCATGAATCTGCAGCTGGGATACGGTGGCGTCCTTCTGCTCCACAATCTTGGAAATTCCGGCGGCGTTGCGGACAATCCGCCCGTAGCCGGAGGGGTTTTCCACCTGGGCGGTGACCACCGTCACGGCATTGCCTTCACTCTTGTGTTGTTCCAAAGCATGCCGGATGGTGTTGGCGGTCATAAAGGGAGTATCCCCGCAGATTACCAGTACATTCCCACCCTTGTGTTCTTCCAAAAAAGTGCGAGCCATCATCACTGCGTGGCCGGTTCCCTTCTGCTCGGTTTGGTGGGCGTAGCAGATATTGCCCAGGGTGTCCAGATATTCTTCCACCTGCTGGGACATAAATCCGGTGACGGCGCAGATTTCTTCCACGCCTGCTTTCCGGACTGCCTCCACCACATACCCAACCATGGGCTTAAAGAGAATTTCCGCCAGGACTTTGGGCTTCTCGGATTTCATCCGGGTGCCCTTTCCTGCCGCAAGGATAATGGCGCAGCAATCGTTTTTCATATTCTGCACTCCTTGAAGTTAAAAAAGAAACGAATCCGATGAAAAGACAGAGGGATTCCCCCGTCCTTACAAGAATATTATGACAACATTTCCCCGTTTTTGCAAGCCTTTCATAAAAACTGACCGCAAAGTTTGTGACAACCATGAATTTTCTGATTTTTTTTCTTAAAAATATGGAAATTTGCCAGATGATTTGGTATAATATATGGGCAAAGCCTGTATGGATTTTCAAAGTCCCGGGCGGCTGCTTTTCAAAGGCGGATTTCTGCGGCTGTTTCATCGGAATGGTCGGAACGTGATGGGGCAGGTTTTCCCGTGTTCCGCTGTTTGAAAGGCAAACACAAATACTATTCTATGGAGGTATTTATTGTGAGCAAGAAGTATGTGTACCTGTTTACCGAAGGTAACGCAAACATGAGAGAACTGCTCGGCGGCAAAGGCGCAAACCTGGCCGAGATGACCAACATCGGTCTGCCGGTTCCTCAGGGCTTTACCATCACCACCGAGGCCTGCACCCAGTACTATGAAGACGGCAAGGTCATCAATCCGGAGATCCAAGCTCAGATCATGGAGTACATTACCAAGATGGAAGAGATCACCGGCAAGAAGTTCGGCGATAAGGAAAACCCGCTGCTGGTTTCCGTTCGTTCCGGCGCCCGTGCTTCCATGCCCGGCATGATGGACACCATCCTGAACCTGGGCCTGAACGAAGACGTGGTGGAAGTGCTGTCTGAAAAGTCCGGCAATCCCCGTTGGGCTTGGGACTGCTATCGCCGGTTCATCCAGATGTACTCCGACGTGGTTATGGAAGTCGGCAAGAAGTACTTCGAACAGCTCATCGACGAGATGAAGGAAAAGAAGGGTGTCACTCAGGACGTGGAGCTCACCGCTGACGATCTGAAGGAACTGGCCGGTCAGTTCAAAGCCGAGTACAAAGAAAAGATCGGCTCTGACTTCCCCAGCGATCCCAAAGAACAGCTCATGGGCGCCATCAAGGCTGTGTTCCGCAGCTGGGACAACCCCCGCGCCAACGTGTACCGTCGTGACAACGATATTCCTTATTCCTGGGGTACCGCTGTTAACGTGCAGAGCATGGCCTTCGGTAACATGGGCGATGACTGCGGCACCGGCGTGGCCTTCACTCGTGACCCCGCTACCGGCGCTAAGGGCCTGTTCGGCGAATTCTTGACCAACGCTCAGGGCGAAGACGTGGTGGCCGGTGTCCGTACCCCCATGCACATCTCTGAGATGGAAGAGAAATTCCCCGAAGCTTTTGCTCAGTTCAAGGAAGTCTGCAAGACCCTGGAAGATCACTACCGCGACATGCAGGACATGGAGTTCACCGTGGAACACGGCAAACTGTTCATGCTCCAGACCCGTAACGGTAAGAGAACCGCTCAGGCTGCGCTGAAGATCGCCTGCGATTTGGTGGACGAAGGCATGCGCACCGAAGAAGAAGCCGTTCTGATGATCGACCCCAGAAACCTGGACACCCTGCTGCACCCGCAGTTCGATGCGGCTGCTCTGAAGGCTGCCACCCCCATGGGCAAGGGTCTGGGTGCTTCTCCCGGCGCTGCCTGCGGTAAGATCGTCTTCACTGCGGAAGATGCCGAAGAATGGAATGCCAGAGGCGAAAAGGTTGTTCTGGTTCGTCTGGAAACCTCTCCCGAAGACATCACCGGTATGAAGGCTTCTCAGGGCATTCTGACCGTTCGTGGTGGTATGACCTCTCATGCTGCCGTTGTGGCTCGTGGCATGGGTACCTGCTGTGTATCCGGCTGCTCCGACATCACCATGGATGAAGAAAACAAGAAGTTCACCCTGGCCGGCAAGGAATTCCACGAAGGCGATTATATCTCCATCGACGGTTCCACCGGTAACATCTACGACGGCATCATCCCCACTGTGGACGCCACCATTGCCGGCGAACTGGGCCGGGTTATGGCTTGGGCTGACAAGTATCGCCGTCTGAAGGTCCGCACCAATGCCGACACCCCCACCGACGCCAAGAAGGCTCGCGAGCTGGGCGCCGAAGGTATCGGTCTGTGCCGTACCGAGCACATGTTCTTTGAAGGCGACCGGATCGACGCATTCCGCGAAATGATCTGCGCCGACACTGTGGAAGAACGGGAAGCTGCTCTGGACAAGATCCTCCCCGTTCAGCAGGGCGACTTTGAAGCTCTGTACGAAGCTCTGGAAGGCAACCCGGTAACCATCCGGTTCCTGGATCCCCCGCTCCACGAGTTCGTACCCACTGATGAAGAAGACATCAAGAAGCTGGCTGACGCTCAGGGCAAGACTGTGGAACAGATCAAGGCTATCATTGATTCTCTCCACGAGTTCAACCCCATGATGGGTCACCGTGGCTGCCGTCTGGCTGTCACCTATCCCGAAATCGCCGTGATGCAGACCAAGGCTGTTATCCGTGCTGCGTTGAACGTGAAGAAGGCTCATCCCGATTGGAATGTTGCTCCTGAAATCATGATTCCGCTGGTAGGCGATGTGAAGGAACTGAAGTACGTCAAGAACGTTGTGGTGAAGACCGCTGACGAAGAAATCGCTGCTGCCGGTATTGATCTGAAGTACGAAGTGGGTACCATGATCGAAATCCCCAGAGCTGCTCTGACTGCGGACGAAATCGCCAAGGAAGCTGAATTCTTCTGCTTCGGCACCAACGACCTGACCCAGATGACCTACGGCTTCTCTCGTGACGACGCCGGTAAGTTCCTCAACGCTTACTACGACGCCAAGATCTTCGAGAACGATCCCTTCGCAAAACTGGACCAGGTTGGCGTGGGCAAGCTGATGAAGATGGCCATCCAGCTGGGCAAGTCCACCCGTCCCGAACTCCATGTAGGTATCTGCGGCGAGCACGGCGGCGACCCCTCCAGCGTGGAATTCTGCCACACCATCGGTCTGGACTATGTGTCCTGCTCTCCCTTCCGTGTGCCGATCGCTCGTCTGGCTGCTGCTCAGGCTGCTATCAAAGAGCGTCAGGCTTAATGGCAGGTTGACCATTCAAACTTAAATTGGATATCCGATAAAGTCGGCCCTGTTGTCTTAGGATGACAGGGCTGATTTTTTGCCCTTTTTCAGAAAGAAACCGGCCCTCTGCAATTTGCAAAAGGCCGGTTTGGCTGTTTGGATTTGAAATCAGGCTTGGGTTCCCATTTCGCTCAACAGCTCTTTCAAGAACCGGGTGAGCATAGGGCGGCTTTGCTCCGCCGCCTGGTTCACCTCTTTCCCGCTGAGAGGCTGACCGGATACCCCGGCCGCCAGATTGGACAGGAAGGACAGCCCTAACACCTCCACCCCGCAGTGAACGGCAGCAATGGTTTCCGGTACCAGGGACATAGCTACGGCATCGGCGCCCAAGGTACGGAAGGCACGGATTTCTGCCGGGGTCTCGAAGCTGGGGCCGGTGCATCCCAGATACACCCCTTCCCGCAGGGGGAGGTGCAACCGTTGGGCGCAGCTTCGGGCCAGCTGCTGCAATCGGGGAGAGTAGGCCTGGGTCATATCCGGGAACCGTTCTCCTAAGGCGTTATCATTGGGGCCGATGAGGGGATTGGTCCCCATAAAGTTGATGTGGTCGGTAATCAGCATTACTTCCCCGGCATGGAACTCCAGGTTAATAGCCCCGGCGGCGTTGGTGAGAATCACCTGCCGGATGCCGAAGGCCTGCATTACCCGGATGGGCAGCACCACCTGTTCCATGGTATAACCTTCGTAGTAGTGCAGCCGCCCCTGAAGGCAGAGCACCGGCACCCCTTTTACCGTGCCTGCCAAAAACCGCCCGGGATGGCCGGGGGCGGTGGAACGGGGAAACTCCTCCAATTCCTCAAAAGGAACCACTTCCCGGTTTTCCAGTTCCTCTCCAAAGGGGGCAAAGCCGCTGCCCAGCACAATGGCGGTGGTGGGACGGAGGGAAAACCGCTGACGGAGCTGCTCTGCGTAATAAGCCGGTGTTTTCATCCTTGAGCCACCTCCCCGATAATTCGGCGGGTGCGCCGGGAGACTTCGTACCTGACCCGCTCCAGGTCAATGGTGGGATATTCCCCGTTTTCATACAATACCTTGCCGTCCACCATAGTGAGAACGGTGTCGAAACCGTTGACCGCATAGATCAAATTGTTCAGTAGATCGGTGGCCGGGGTCATGTGGGGGCCGGAAAGATCCAGCACCGTCAGGTCGGCCCGATAGCCGGTTTGGATTTTGCCGCAGTCCATCCGCCCCTGGGAAGCACAGCCCTGCACGGTAGCCATTTCCAGCACCTGTTGAGGGGTGACGGCGGTGGGGTCGTGGGTGATTCCTTTGGGAAGGAGAGCCGCCAAGTACAGTTCTTTCCACAAATTCAGGTTGTTGTTGGAGGCGGCGGAATCGGTGCCGATGGCGATCTTCACTCCGTGTTTCCTCAGCTCGGGGAGGTTGCAGACCCCGCTGCCCAGCTTTAAGTTGCTGGCGGGACAGGTGGCTACCGTAACCCCCTTTTCAGCCATCAGTTCCATATCCCTGTCTTCCACCCAAACGCAGTGGGCGGCAACGGTGGGCTGGTCCAGCACCCCCGCTTTGGCAAACACCTGGGCGGGAGTCAATCCTCCGTGGCGCTGCTTGCATTCTTCGTGTTCCTTTTTGGTTTCGGACAGGTGAATCTGCACCCGGAGGTTGTGGTCTTTGGCTGCTTGGGCAAACTGTTCCATAATGGAAACCCAGTTGGTGTATTCGGCGTGAAGGCTCATGTCCATCAAAAACCGTCCTTCAAAGGCGCCGTGGTATTGCCGAATCATTGCTTCGCTTTCCTGAAAACTGGGGAGGCTGCGGATGTCTCCGTCTTTAAAGCTGACGATAGAGCGGCTAAAGTTGCACTTGATGCCGCTGTCCCCCACCGCTTTGGCCACGTTTTCAGAAAAGAAGTACATATCCGAGAAAGAGGTGGTGCCGGTGCGCAGCATTTCCGCAATGCTCAGCAGTACGGCGTAGTAGGCGTCTTCTCCCTGGATCCGGTCTTCGAAGGGAAAGACCTTTTCGTTGAGCCAGCGGTCCAAGGGCAGGTTTTCTGCGTAGCCTCGCAGCAGGGTCATGGGAGAGTGGGAGTGGGTGTTGACCAGGCCGGGGAGCAGCAGCTTCTCCTTTCCTTCATATACCGAGCCGAAGTCTCCTTGGGGCCGGGTGCTTCCCACATAACGGATGGCATTGCCCTGCACTGCCACATATTGGTGCTCCTGAATGGTAAAATCCGGAGCTAAAATGGAAATGTCTGAAAATAACATAATCCTTCTCCTTTTCACACTGAGGTGAATAATCTGGTTCCATTATAGCAAATTTACCGGTTTGGGTAAATAATAGAAAGAAAAATCCCCGAAGCAAGGTGAGAAGAGCTTCGGGGATCAGGCCAGCGTAAGATGAGAAGCTGGAACTGTTTCTATTGTAGCAGAGAAAATCCAAAAATACAACTGAGAACAACTTTTTTTGTTTGCCTACTTTTTTGTTCTCAAAACGGAAATAATCCTACTTCGTTGACAATTACCCGGTGGGATGGTACAATGATTGCCGAAAGCAATCATTGTGATTCCCACTTTGCCGCCAAAGGCAGGGCGGCAGTTCGCCTTCTGGCGAACACCAGTGGAAATCTATCCGATGTTCACGGGTACCATGATTGCGAAATCCATTCCTTGTGCAATCAAATCATTAAACGGGCGCTGTCCCGGAAAGGAGCCGCAGCGATGCTGGAAACCAATAAGCCGGAAGAGCTGGAAAATGAAGAAAATTTTGGCTGTGTCACCCTGACCGATGAAAACGGTCAGGAAGCAGATTTTGAAATCCTGGATTTGATTCTCTACCAGGAAGATCAATATGTGGTGCTGATGCCGCTGGATGAAGAAGACGATCAGGTGGTAATCCTCAAGCAGGAGGAAGGGGACGAAGAAAACGATTGCTTCGTCAATGTGGAAAGCGAAGAGCTTTTAATGACCATCTTCAATATCTTCAAAGAGCGGAACCAGGACCTGTTTGATTTTGAAGACTGAAGGTAAAGGCGTGCGGCAGGAATCCCTGCGGCACGTTTTTTATTTTTTGGAAAGAAAAGTAGAGGAAAGCCCTGGAAAAACAGCGAAAAAAATGATACAATAAAAGCAATGTTCTCACCGACAGTTCCGGGGAAAGGAAGAAAAAAAGTGAATGTACAGGAATTGCTGAATTTATTGGAAAATCCGCTGGTGATCCGCCGCCTGCGGGAGATTTTAGGGGAGGATTCCCCCCGGCCCCAGGCCACCATGGAATTTCGGGCTTCTTCCGCCGGGGCGTCCCATTTTTCAGAAGAAGAACAGCAGCTAAAACGGAAAATTGACCGACTGTCCAAAGCCCTGGAAGAAAGCCGGGAGGAAATCCTGCGGCTCCAGGAGGAAAACGACACGCTGCGGGGGCAGCTGGAACAGGCCAACCACTCCATTCAGGAGTTTTTGCAGAACAGTTTTTAAGCCCTTACTTTAGCGGGGTAAAGGTTGATTTTACCCACTGTGTGTGCTATGATAAGAAAGCGGGCTTTGCCCAGGCAAGGTCCTGCAAAAAACCACCTTACCGAAAGGAAAAGGGGTTACGAAGAGGAAGGAGTTTCTACTATGGTACGAGCAATCGTAGGCGCCAACTGGGGCGACGAAGGCAAGGGCAAGATCACCGATATGATGGCGGATCAGTCTGACATTGTAGTGCGGTTTCAAGGAGGAGCCAACGCCGGTCACACCATCATCAATGACTACGGCCGGTTTTCCCTGCACCTGCTTCCCTCCGGTGTGTTCCACCAGAACATTGTGAACATCATCGGCACCGGGGTGGCGCTGGATTTGAAAAAACTCTTTCACGAGCTGGATGATTTGACCGCTCAGGGAGTGCCCATGCCGAAAATCCTGGTGTCCGACCGGGCGCAGGTGCTGATGCCCTACCACATTCAATTTGATGTGATGGAAGAACAGCGGCTGGGCGCCAAGAGCTTTGGGTCCACCAAAAGCGGCATTGCCCCCTTCTATTCCGATAAATACTTAAAGATCGGCATTCAGGTCTGCGAGCTGTTTGAGGATGAGGAACTGATGGAACGGCTGAAAGCCATCTGCGAGGTGAAGAACCTCTCCATCCAAAACATCTATCATTCCGACCAGTTGCTGGACCCCAAAGCCATCTTCGATGAAATCACCTCTTACCGGGAGCGGCTGAAGCCCCTGGTGGCGGACACTGCCCAGTATCTGCACCAGGCCATCCGGGATGGCAAGAACATCCTGCTGGAAGGCCAGCTGGGCACCTTGAAGGACACCGACCACGGCATCTACCCCTTCGTCACCTCCTCCAGCCCCTTGGCAGGATTTGGCGCTGTGGGCGCCGGGGTTCCCCCTTATGAAATTAAGGAAGTGGTGACCGTTACCAAGGCTTACTCCTCCGCCGTGGGCGCCGGGGCTTTCGTCAGCGAAATCTTTGGGGAGGAAGCGGAAGAACTGCGCAAACGGGGCGGCGACAAGGGCGAATACGGCGCCACCACCGGACGTCCCCGCCGGGTGGGCTGGTTTGACTGCGTGGCCACCAAGTACGGCTGCCTGCTGCAGGGAGCCACCTCTGTGGTAATGACCAACATCGACGCCTTGGGCTATCTGGACAAGATTCCGGTGTGCACCGGCTACGAAGTGGACGGGGAGATCATCACCGACTTCCCCTGCACCCCCAAACTCAACCGGGCCAAGCCGGTGCTCACCGTATTGGACGGCTGGAAGCAGGATGTCCGGGGCATCAAGAACTACAACGACCTGCCGGAAAACTGCCGCAAGTACATTGAATTTCTGGAAGAGCAGATTGGATTCCCCATCAAGATGGTGTCCAACGGACCCAAGCGCAGTGAAATCATTGTGCGGTAAGCGATGAAAGCAAAGAAAAGCAATCGGTTTTCCGTGCTGTATCTGCTGGCGGCGGGAGCGGTGCTGGGGCTGATGGTGTCCATGCTGGGGCAGATTCCTGCTTTGGCCCACCACGAGCTGGCCGGCATCACCACAAGTTACGGATACTGGGCGGTCATCTCCGGCATCATTACGGTACACAGCAGCCGTCCCTGGAAAGCAGGGCTTTGCTGCACTGCCTTTTTCGCCGCCATGGTGGTGGTGTATTATGCCTTTGCCTGGTACGTCACCGGGGTGTTCCCTTGGCAGACGGTGCTGTGGTGGCTGATTCTGGCTGCCATCGGGTTCGGCTGGGGCTTTGTGGTGTGGTACCATCACCAGTCCGGCTGGCTGGGCTCCTTTGTGGCAGCTCTGCCCTTGACGGTGGTGGCGGTGTCCATCTGGAACATCCTGGTTTTGGACCTTTTTACGCCCCAGTCCGGCGCATACATCAGCCTGGTGATATTCGGGCTGTTTGTCATTTACTTTTTTATCTTTGCGGCCCAAAGCATGGTGCAGCGGCTGCGGATGCTGCTGTTTACCGTGGTTCTTACCCTGCTTTGGCAGTTCGGCATTGCAAGCTGGCTGTTTGATTGGCTGGGAACTCTATAAAAATTACGACCCCTTCTGTTGCGGAAGGGGTCTCATTGTTTTTATCGAAAAGTTTTTGGTCCAGCTTTTTTCAAAAAGGTGGTGGGGTCGAATCCCACGCAGTGGATTCTAAGGGGTGAAACCCCCGCAAAGAAAGGATTGCAGTTTTGTTTGATTCATTACTATAAGTATAATATAAATAAAACAATACTTTCCGTGTTATTTTGTGTCCATAATAAAATCCTATTTGTAATATTCGAAAGAGATATTACAAATATTTCGCCAGTTCCGGAATCTTTTGCAGGGTTTCCAAACTTTCCGGAAAATCCAGCACCAGCCGCACGGCGCACCGTTTGCAAAACTGCTCCCGGCGGCGGGGGTTGTCCCGCATCTGCTGCTTGAAGCCCCAGGTGTGGGTGAAGTCGGTCTGCCGGTTGCCGAACAGGTGGGCCAGGTTGTCCAGCTCATGGATGGGGGTGCCGGTCTGCTTGGCGCACATGGAAATCATCCGCTGTTCCGCAAACACCATGTAAATCAGCGGGTCGTCCGCCTGGGAGCAGTGCTCCATAAAATCAATGGCGGTTTGGGTGTACTGTGCCAGAAAAGCGGGGTCGTGGAAACAGACGAAGGCGGTGTTGCAGGGGGCAATGTCCCAGTCCAAGTCCGGCCAGACATAATTGTCGTCCGCTTTCAAAAACAATTTTTGGGGATACACCGTGGGGTTGATCTCCTCCCGGTGGATGACCGATAAGGGATAGGCGGAAATCCGGTCTCCCAGGGGATTCCAGACAATGAAGTCGGTGTCCATCATCACCACCGGGGCGGACTGGTAGGTCAGGGCATAGAGCTTGGCCGCCGCCCAAAACACATGGGGATTGACGTTGGCGGGGATGAGATGGTCCAGCACATTGTCCACCCCGTCGTCCCATATCCACAGCAGTCCCAGTTTTTTGTAATACTCATAGCCGGTGTTATCGGTGACCATGCGGATGCTGCCGTTGTGTTTGCGCCACTCCAGGGCGGAAAGCATGGTGGTGAGCAGCTCAAAGTCCTCCATCTGATAGGGGGTGTTGGGGTGCTTCACTTCAAATACCTTAGACCAGTTGGTGTGAAATGCTTTCATGCCGGTTCTCCCCTCCTTCCCCGTTTAAATCAGATGCAGGCCGTAGCCGTATACAATAAATTCCTTGCCGCTGGCGGTGAAAAATACGCCGTTGTCATAAAACTCCGGTTCCCAGTCCTCTTCCGGCACCGGGGTGTTCACCGCAGTGGGAGGAATCAGTCCCTCTTCTTCCAGCCCCGGAAAACCGAAGCTGCCGAAACTTCCAAAGCTGCCGGAACGGAAGGAACCGAACGAACCAAAAGAGCCGAAGGACCCCAAAGAAAAACTGCCGCCGAAGCTGCCCAAGAAACCGCTGCCGAAACCGCTTCCCAGGCCCCGTCCCCAGCCCCAACCGAAGCCAAATCCGTTTCCAAAGGAGCCCCATCCGCTGCCGCCAAAAGAGGTGGCATAGGAACCAAAGCCGCTGGTCACACCGCTGGTGGGATAGCTGCCGAAGGAACCGCTGCCGGCAGGCCGCCGGCGTTGGAAGGTAAAGCCTACGAAATTCCAGTCCGCCGGGTCCGCATTGGGAGAGGCGTAGTAGGAAGGGGCGGATGGCGTTTGGTCGGGTTGAGCCGGAGGAGGCTCCATGACGAAATCCGGGGCTTGGTAAGGGATGGGGTAGATGCTTCCCCGGATTAAAATCGAGATGTACTTCAGCCAAACCAGATTTTTTACCTTGACGCAGTGAGCAAATACCGGGTAATTGCGCTCCGGTTCCAGAAAGGAGATTTCTTCTTGGGGCAAGGAGAAAACCAAGGGTTTATCCGGAAGTCCTGCCACCCCGGCTTTCAGGTTGACGCTCCAAGACACGGAAGCGGACACACTGTCCTCCTCTTGGGAAACAAGGGTCAGCGCCGCCGTTCCGGCAAAGCGGTATTTTTCTTTTTGCACCGGAAGTGCAGTAACTGGATTCATTGACTTGTCCTCGCAATGTGATAAGATTAAACCCGGAAGCGGTATCCGGCGCCCCAGACCGTTTCAATGTAACGGGGGTTGGAGCTGTCCTCTTCAATTTTTTCCCGGATGCGGTTGATGTGTACCGTGACGGTGGAAGCATCCCCTAAGCTGTCCATTCCCCAGATGCGGTCGAAGAGGGTGTCTTTGGAAAAGACAATGTTGGGGTTTTCCGCCAGAAAGCGCAGCAGCTCAAACTCCTTGTTGGCCAGCTTTACTTCTTTGCCCTTTACTGTAACCCGCATCTGCTCCGGGTAGATTTTCAAATCCCCGATGGCGATGACGTGGTCAGGGTGCTTGGCGTTTCCGGCGGCGGTGAGCCGTTCGTACCGGGCGATGTGGGCGCCCACCCGGGCCACCAGTTCGCTGGGAGAAAAAGGTTTGACGATGTAATCGTCTGCCCCTAGGCCCAGTCCCCGGATTTTGTCGATGTCCTCTTTTTTGGCGGTGACCATCAAAATGGGGGTTTCCTTTTTGGCCCGGATCTCCCGGCAAACCTCGAAACCATCCTTGAAGGGAAGCATCAAATCCAGCAGGATCAGGTCAAAATTCTCTTCCAGAGCCAGTTTGCTGCCGGTGTCCCCATCAAATGCTACCTCTACTTCATATTTGTTGATTTCCAGGTAGTCCCTTTCCAGATCAGAGATGCTTTTATCATCTTCAATAATTAAAACCCGTTTCATATGCTCGCTTCCTTACGATATTGAATGGTCTTGGGATTGATCCTGATCCCGAATCGGCAGGGTGATGGTAATGGATAAGCCGTGGTTGTTTCCGGCTACAATGGTGCCGCCGTGGGCCTCCACAATCTGTTTGGCGATGGAAAGGCCCAGTCCGCTGCCTTCGCTGGGATTGTTTCGGGAAGGGTCTGCCCGGTAAAACCGCTGGAACAGTTTCCCAATGGATTCTTCCGGCACCCCGTTGCCGTCGTCTGCAAAGCAGAGCACCGCATTTTTTTCCACAGCCGACAGGGTGATAGTCAAATTGCCGGTTTCTTTCGGCTTATATTTCATGCTGTTGCTGATGATATTGTTAAAGACCCGCTCCATTTCCGCTACGCTCAGCCGCAGATAGGCCGGACCTTCCATGTTATCCTGGTAATGAAGGGTTATACCCTGCTGGGCGCAGTCATACACCCGGGACGCCACATACCCCTTCATGTACTCCCGGATTTCCACTGTTTCAAAGTGGAAGGGATACTTGCCGGTATCCAGTTTGGAGAAAAGGAACAGGCTGTCCACTAACCGGTTCAGGTCCTCGGTTTTCACTGCCAGGGTGTCCAGATACCGTTTCTGCTTTTCCGGGGTGTTGGCCACGCCATCCCGCAGCCCTTCGATGTACCCCTTGATGGAGGTAATGGGGGTGCGCAGGTCGTGGGCCATCCCGGCGATGAGGTTTTTTTCTTCCTGTTCATAGGTGAGCTGCAATTCCACCGATTCCTGTAAACGGCGGCGCATATCGTCAAAGTCGTTGCATAGGTCGGCCAATTCGTCCTTGCCGTTGCTGTGAAGGTGGAAACGAAAATCCCCATCCTTGATTTTCCGACTGGCCACCTTCAGCTTTTGCAGGGGCTGAAGGATGCTGCGGGAAAGAGTGTGGGTGATGATGACCGCAGTGAGGGCTACAATGATGATACTCAGCACCACAATGACGCTGATGAGGGAAAACTGGTCCGGGTCGATGGCGTTGACATCCTCTTCGGAGTAATACACTGCGTTTTCCAGATAATTTTGGTTGACGGCGGTGAGCTCGTAGGTAGCCCCCCGCACCACTTCTACATGCTTAATCATGGCTTCCTGCTGGCCGGTGACGATGAAACTGTCCTCCCGGTCCATGTAGAAGCGGTATTCGCTGATAAATCCTACGTCCAGAATGTCCAGGTTGGAGTAGCAGTAGGCGCCGTCCTTCCGCAGCTGAAAGCGGTAGTTCTCATCCGTTAATGCCTGTGATACCAGGCGTTCAAATTCGATCTGCCCATTTTCCATCTCGTCGCACTGCACCGCATAGTAGTGGATCTGGCTGCGCATGGTAGTGGCGCTTTGGTTGTTGCCCAACAGGTTGTCCACCGTTTTTCCCAATGCACTGGAAAAAATCAGGGAAACAATCACTGCCACCACTAAAATAGCCAGGATCGGTACAACAAACATTAAAACATTGGACAGTGCGATTTTAGTCCGAAGTTTCAAGTCATCGCCCTCCAAACTCCCTCGGTGGATACCTTTACAGTATAGCATATTTTGTGCCAAAACAACAGTAGTTTCCTGGGGAGACAGAAAAATTTTTCAGCCTTTTTTTCTTATTATATTTCGGGAAAAACAGACAAGGATCCCGAAATTGTTACAAAATTTTGAACAATCCAAAAAATGTCTTTACAACATGAGGTATTCGGGGTATACTTGTAATCAAATTGTAACCATTGTAAAAGATTGAAACCGATGATGACGAAATAAAGGAATCAGATATAGATTGGGATGGAGAATCACATGAAGCCGATGAAAGAAAAACAAGAAAAATTGACAGTGGTGCAGACCATTCGCCGCTGGAACCTGCGGGTGGTAGCGGTGGTTACCGCTTCTTTGCTGGTGATGTCCGGCATCTGTGTCTGGGCGGTGGTGGATGCCCAGAGTTCTCAGCAGCCGGAATCCAACTATGTGGCAGCCCAAACCCCGGAGGAAACCACCTCTTCCCAGACCCAGGAACAGGACGCCTTGGCCGTTCCCGCCGCAGAAGAGACGGAGGCAACCGGGGAGTTTACCTGGACCGAAGAAGAAATTGAGCCCAAAACCCTGTACGTCACCGAAACCGTCCGGCTGCGCAGCACCCCGAATTTTGACGACGACACCAACACCATCAAATGCCTGGATGCAGGCACTGCGGTGACGGTGATTGCTACCACCGATTTGGGATATTATAAGTGTGACGAGACCATGTGGTTCGGTTACCTTTCTATGGACTACCTCACCGAAGACGCCCCGGCTTTCAGCTGGACGGAAGTGCCCGGCACGGCGGTGAAGGTAGCCACCGACACGGTGAACAAGCGCAGCGAACCCCGGACCAGCGCCGCTGTGGTGGGCCAGGTGGAAAACGGAGAACAGGTCAATGTAGTGGCCAGTGCGGAAAACTTCTATAAACTGGAGGATGGAAGCTGGGTTTACGCTCCCTACTTCACCGATCCGGTAGCCGCGGCCCCTGCTTCTCAGAGCAGTACCTCCTCCGCTTCTTCCACTTCTTCTGCCAGCTCTTCCCAGAGCAGTACGCCAGCTGCGCCTTCTTCTTCCGCTCCGGTGGTCAATGACGGCACGGTGCAGGGCATTTTGAACTCCGCTCCTCTGAATCCCCGGTCCACCGGTTACGCCTCTACCGACGCAAAGATTCAGGAAATCTTCAACCAGATCTTCACCTCCGGCATGTCCACCTACGACAAGGTGAAGGCCTGCTACGATTACATTATCTACAACACCTCTTATGCCCGGGGCGCTTACGTCAGCAGCGCTGGATTCGGCAATCCCAGCGAAGGCAACAACGACGCCTACATTGCCTGGGGAGCCCTCAGCTGCCTGACTTTGGGCAAAGGCTCCTGCAACACTTATAGCTGCGCTTTTATCGCCATGATGAAGATGATCGGATTGGACGCCGCTTATGTGTCCGGCTCCACCCACGCTTCCGGTGGCGGCTATGTGGGCCACAACTGGGTGGAAGTGTACATCGGCGGCCAGACCTATGTGTTTGACCCTCAGGTGGAGGACAACATTTCCGGCGGCGGAACTTATCAGCGTTTCTGCAAGACCTACGCCCAGGTGTCCGGAAAATACATCAAGTAAATTTTGCAAAGCTCTAGGGGAAACCTTTAGAGCTTTGTTCTTTTTGTCCAAAAAAGGTTACCATTCTTTGGAAGGCTTGACAAAAACTTTCTCTTCCCTTTTTGCAAGAAATGTGATAAAATAAAAACGAACAAATTTTCGGAGGAAGAGCCATGAATGACAAGGCACGGCGTATTTACGAATATATTGTAGACCGGATCTCTCACGATATCTCCCCTACCGTTCGGGAAATTTGCAGCGATTTGGGGATCAAGTCCACTTCCACGGTACACCGGTATATCAACGAGCTTTGCGAAGAAGGGCTGCTGGAAAAGCGGGGCAACTCTAACCGCTCCCTTCAGTTGGCGGGGGACGATGGGGCAGCCCGGGTGCCTCTCATCGGCAAGGTTACTGCCGGTATGCCCATCACCGCCTTTGAATGCCGGGAGGGTTATGTACCCTTTGACTGCGGCCGGGAACGGGTGGAGGACCTGTTCGCTCTGCGGATTCAGGGGGACAGCATGATCAATGCCGGGATTTTGGACGGGGACGTGGTGATTGTCCGCCGTCAGCCGGTGGCGGAAAACGGAGAAATCATCATTGCCATGCTGGACGGGGAAGCCACCTGCAAGCGCTTCTACAAAGAAAACGGACACTTCCGGCTCCAGCCGGAAAACGACGAGTACCAGCCCATCTACACCGAAGAGATGGAGGTGTTGGGTAAGGTAATTGCGTCCATGCGGTACTACGAATAAACGCCTGAGAAGGACAGCTGCGGCTGTCCTTTCGTTTTTCAGGGGGCGGAAAGGCCCTTTGTTTTGTTCTTTTGTCGTTTTTGGGCATACGGTTTTTGAGCTGCTCCAAGCCGGTTTGGTTGAAACCGAAGAAAGGCCTATGCTATAATAAAGGCAGTGTGGAAGGGGATGCCGTCGGTTTTTTCCAGCTGATATCCGGCTGGAACTTCCATCTACGGAAAAACAAAGGAAAACTAAGCAAGGGAGGCAGTAAAATGGGTTTGGTATCGGTGAGTTTTCTGCTGGTGGGACTGGTGCTTTGTTTGTTGAGCCTGCTGCCCATGCTGCTGAGCAACATTCGGGCGCATCTGGGCATCTGGCTGCCCTTGGCGCTGGGGATTGCTATGGTGCTGTTTGGCCGGTTTTACCGGGTGGTGTTCCAGCAGGCTTCAGATGCGGTGGGCTGGGCCGGTTTTGGGCTGCTCTGCATTTTTGTGCTGTGGCTGGCAGTGAGCCTTTTGGTACTGGCACTGGGCTACCCCAGGTTTACCCAAAAAGACCCCCCTGCACCGTGGTGGTGCCGGGGTGTTCGGTGCTGGGGATGCGTCCCTCCAAAATGCTGCTCCGGCGGCTGGAGACGGCCTGCAAGGTGCTGGAAGAAAATCCGGATTACTCCTGCATCGTCACCGGCGGACAAGGTCGGGGGGAGGACTGCACCGAAGCCCAGGCCATGAAAGATTGGCTGGTGGCCCAGGGGCTCGACCCCGGCCGGATTTATTTGGAAGACCGCTCCACCAACACCTGGGAAAATCTGTCCTTTGCCAAGGACATTCTCAAGGAGAACCATCTGCCTCAACGGGTGCTGGTGGTCAGCGACCGGTACCATCTGTTCCGGTGCAGCCGGATTTTGCAGAAGCTGGGGCTTTCCTGCGCCTGCCTTCCCTGCCCCATCAATCCGGTGGTAGCTTTTGGGTATTGGTTTCGGGAATGTGTGGCGCTGCCGTTTCGGCTGCAAAGAAAGGGGAGGAAACATCCATGAAGGACGGCCGGTCCCTGCCCAAAAAAGCCTTTGTGCTGTGGGAGGCAGTTGCTTTCATCGCCACCGGCGTGTTGGAGGGTTTGCTGGCGGTTTTGCTGCACCGGTGGTTTTTTCTCCGGCTCTGGACCCTTTGGCTGCTGGGGCTGGTGGCGGTGATTTTAGTGTTTTGGTATCTGCCCCTGCGGTACCTGAACACGGAATACAAATTGGAGTCCCACTCCTTTTGGCTGTGTAAAGGGGTGTTTTGGCAGAAGACGGTGTGTATTCCCCGCAATCGGGTCAGCTATGTCAACACCTTCAGCGACCCTCTCAGTCGGCTGTGCAAACTTCGCTCCATCCGCATCTCCGCTGCCGGGGGAAGCGTTTGGCTGTTCTTTTTGAGTGAGCCGGAAGCACAGCGGATTTTATATGCCCTGTCCCCGTCTTTTGAGGAACCGCTATGAAGAAACGCTTTCAACACCCCATCAATATTTTGGAAAACATCTCGGGAAAGCTGTTCCTGTTGATTATCCCGGTACTCCGCACCCTGATTTATGTGATTATCCACGGGGAACTGGCCGGGTGGCTGCAAGGAGCCTGGCTGGATTTGCTGGTGGTGCTGGTGATTCTGGGCAGCGGAGTGTACCGCTGGGCTTTTCTGCGGTACCGGTACAGCGATAAGGGCCTTTGGGTCTATAAAGGCATTCTCTGCACGGCCGTGCTGTTTCTGCCCAAGGAACAGATTTCTTATCTCAGCCGCCAGGAGCCCTGGTATCTCCGGCCCTTGGGTGCGGTGAAGCTCCAGGCCGACACCGACGGCGGGGGCAAGCGCAACTACGATGTCTCCCTGACCATTACCCGGAAGGAAAGTGTCCGGATGGTGGACACCCTGTTTTCCGTTCGGCTGGAGCCGGTGGAGGAACGGTACCGGGCTAAAACCAGCCGCATTGTCCTCTACACCCTGCTGAACACCAACAACCTTTCCGGAATCCTTTACTTTGCTGCCGGTTTTACCACGGCCATGCGGATTTTCGGCCAGCAGCTCCAGTACATTCTCCGGGAAGGCGTTCGGTGGATCGCAGATTTTTTCTCCAACAGCCTCTCCCCTGCCTTGGCGGTGCTGGCGGCCATCCTGCTGCTGTTTTGGGCCGGAATCTTTTTGGCCCACCTGTTTTATCTGCTGCAGTTTCGCTGCCGGAGAAGCCAAAATATTCTGCGGCTGTCCTGCGGGCTGGTCAGCCAGCACCACACCCACATGATGGTCAGCCGGATCAATTCCGTCACTTTGGTGGAAAGCAATTTGTCCCGACTCATAGGTATGGGCTACGCCACCCTGCGGTGCAGCGGCTACGGCAAGCGGGATGGGACCAACAATCTGCTGGTGCCCTCCTGCTCCATGAAGGAGCTGCGTCAAGAAATCTCCACCCTCCTTCCGGAATGGAAGGAAACGGAAAACCAGCTGACCCCTCATCACTGTATCTGGCGGTATCTTGGGTTCCCCGCCATCTTGATGGGGGTGGTCACGGTGCTGGCCTTGATTCCCGGACTGTTAGTGGAGGGCATCGGCGCCACCCTCTGGACGGTGTGGGGGCTGTTCTGGCTGCCTATGAGCTGGCTGTTCTGGCTGCGGTGGCGAGGCTACCGCCATGCCGGGATTGGGGTGAAAGACGGCTGGGTCACCATCCGCACCATGAAGGGGTACCGCCTCACCACCACCCTGGTCCACCGGGGCCGCATTGTCATGGCGCAGTTTCGGCAAAGCCCCTTCCAAAAGCGGGCGGGACAGTGCGATTTGATTTGTTACATTTATGGGGAAGGCCGGGACAGGGTTGTGCTGCCCGGCTTAACCGAAACAGAAGCCAGAGACTTTCTGCTGCGGCTGGGCATTCTCATGCCGGAAGAAGCATAAAAGACGTTTCCTACTCCCTTTGATAAGGAACCGGAAACGTCTTTTTTCTTTTATTATTTTACTGTTACCCGTTGGCCGGGGCCTGCTGGGAACTGGGTTCTGCCGCCCGTTCCTTCACCCGGCGGATGGTTTCTTTATAGATGGTGTCTAAGGTTTGGCCCACCGCTTCGATGCGCCGGTCCCAGGCAACCTGATACCCGGCTTCGGTGAGGTCGGGCAGCTTTCCTTCCAGAATGCCTCGGAGTTTAGCTTCAAAGCTGTCCAAAGAATCGGCCTTGTAGATGTTTTTTCCGTCCTCCAGCCATTCCTCATAGATGGGAATATCCCGAATCAATACCTTCTGCCGGGCGGCCAGGGCTTCCAGCAGCACAATGCCTTCGGTTTCTTCGTGGGTCAAAAACAAAAAGCAGTCCGCTCCCCAATAAGCTGTGCGAAGAATCTTTTCGTCGATATAGCCGGGGAAATGCAGGTTGGGCAGCTTGGTGCGCACTGCCTTGCGGATTTTGGCGGGAATGGTCCAGGGAGAGGAATAACCAAACCAGATAAACTGGTATTGCGGCATCCGGCGGGCCAGTTCCACAAAGTCCAAAATGCCCTTGCGTTCAATCTGCAGGCCCACGCTCATCACAATTTTATCTTCCGGAGAAAAGCCGAACCGTTTTCGGAAGGCTTTGCCTGCTTCCACGTCTTTTTCGTAATATTCCAAATCAATCCCGTTGGAACAGGAGTAGATGGGCTGGGTCAGGCCGTAGCTCGCCACCAGATGCTTGGCGTAAGGGGTGGGAGTAATCAGGCTGTCCCCCAATCGGTAGCAGGAACAGAGCCATTTTTTAAACAGCGGCGCTACTGCATTGGCCCCCAGATAGGAATTTTTGAAGTCTTCCATGGTACTGTGGGCGTGGTACACCACTGGGATTCCCTGTTTTTTTGCTTTTTTTGCCAGCCGGTGGGAATTGGGGAAAATGGTGTTGATATGAACCAAATCCACCTTTTCTTTGGGGTCGGTGGTCCACTCTACACCTACCTGCTCCAAGGCTCGGATTTGATGGCTGCGGGCTTTGCCTACGCCGGATTTTCCCAGAAGATTCATGGCCTCCGTATAAAGAAGCACCTTCATTCTTCTTCCTCCTTCTTCCGTGACTAACTGCTATTATACTGGAAGTTTGGAATTTCTGCAAGAGATAGGCTGCTTTTTTCCAGAAAAGTTTTGCAGAATATCGCAAAAACCACAGAGAAAGTATTTGCTTTATAGGTTATCTAACGAATTTTGAATTTTTTCCACCAAACGGGCCACATGCAGCCCGTCCACAAAGGAGTGGTGGGCCTGGATGGAAAAGGGCAGCAGACGCTTTCCCTCCCGGATTTCCCATTTTCCCCAGTCAAACAGCGGGGTGGCGTTGTCCTTGTTTCCGGCGTTGGTGTGGGAGATGTGGGTGTAGTGCAGCCAGGGCAAGGGGGAAAACTGAAACACGTCCCGCCCCAAAGGACCGGTGAAATAGTCCTGCTGTTCTTTTTGGGTGCGGTCTGCCAGCGCCACATATTCCTCCAAGGTGTCCGTCAAGGGGACGTTGACCACTTTGAACAATTCTGTTTCGGGGTTGAGGTAGGTAAAGGCGGTGTGGATGCGCCGGTACAGCACCACCTGCCCCTCCAAAAAACGATAGCGGAATTCTTCAATTTCATTGGCGGCTTGACTCACCAGGTAGATCAGGGAATAGGTGAAGGGATAGCCCAACTCTTTGATCCGGCGGTAAAAGTGGGTGACGTCCAGCTCAACGGTGATGCAGAAGGCGGGTTCAATGCAGTTGCGGAACACGGCGCAGTGCATGGCTCGTTTCCAATGGGACTGGTCAACCACGGTGTAGGGAGCGCTCATGGATACATCCTCCTTTGGGCGGTTTTGATTTTATTGTAGCAAAAGCATAGGGAGAGGACAAGGGGTTTCTTGTTATTTCCCGGCAAGTATGCTACAATGAATCCAAACCAAAACGCCCAGGGAGGGGTTTCTTATGGCGTATCTTCAGGGAGTGTATCCCATTGTCAAAAAAGAATTGCCGGCCAGACACATTATCGACCTTACCGTGTCCGCCCCGGAGATGGCGGCGATAGCCCGGCCGGGGCAGTTTGCCCATCTGAAAGCGGAAGGGCTGTTTCTCCGCCGTCCCATCTCCATCTGCGAGATTGACCGGGAAAAGGGCACCTTGCGGTTCGTGTTTGAAATTAAGGGAGAAGGCACCAGGGTTCTCTCCGAGAAGCGGGTGGGGGACAATCTGGACATCATGGGTCCCTTGGGCCATGGCTTTGCCCGGCCGGAAGGGGAAATCATTGTGGTAGGCGGCGGCATCGGCGTGCCCCCCATGCTGGAAACGGCCAAGGGGTACGGAGAAAAGGCCACCGCCATCCTGGGCTTTCGCAGCGCCAATGCGGTGATCCTCACCCAGGACTTTCAGCGCCAAGGCAACCGGGTGGTGCTCTGCACCGACGACGGCACTATGGGCTTCCACGGCTTTGTGACCCAAGCGCTGGAGCAGCAGCTGCAACAGAAAAAGCCTGCCCTGATCTGCGCCTGCGGCCCCCACCCTATGCTGAAAGGAGTGGCCCAGCTGGCCCAGCAGTACGGAGTGGACTGTCAGGTTTCTTTGGAAGAGCGGATGGGTTGCGGCGTAGGAGCCTGCCTGGTTTGCGCTTGTCGCACCGTGAAGGACGGACAGGAATATCTGAGCCATGTCTGCAAGGACGGGCCGGTGTTCGATTCCAAGGACGTACTCTTTTAAGGAGGGAAAGAAGATGGCAGATTTAAGAGTGAAGATAGCCGGGGTGGAGCTGAAAAACCCGGTGATCCCCGCTTCGGGAGCCTACGGCTTCGGCCGGGAATATGAGTGCCTTTACCCTCTCTCGGAGCTGGGGGGTATTTCCTGCAAAGGCATGACCCTGCGCCCCCAAAACGGCAACCCGCCGCCCCGGGTGGCGGAAACCCCTGCCGGGATGCTCAACTCCGTGGGGTTGCAAAACGGGGGCATCGACCACTTTATTAAAGAGGAACTCCCCTATCTGGAACAGCAGGACACGGTGATTATCGCCAACGTGGCGGGGCACACCATCGAAGACTGCGTAGAGATTGCCCAAAAGCTGGAGCCCACTAAGGTGGACATCATTGAGCTGAACATCTCCTGCCCCAACGTGAAGCAGGGAGGCGCCGCCTTCGGCACCAGCTGTTCCGCAGCGGAAGAAATTACCAGGGCGGTGCGGCAGAACACCACCAAGCCCTTGATGGTCAAGCTCTCCCCCAACGTCACCAGCATCACCGACATTGCCAAAGCGGTGGAAGCCGCCGGGGCGGATGCGGTGAGCCTGATCAATACCCTGCTGGGGATGCGCATTGACATCAACACCCGCCGCCCCATTCTCAAGAACAACGTAGGGGGACTTTCCGGCCCGGCAGTGTTCCCGGTGGCGGTGCGGATGGTGTGGCAGGTGGCCAACGCCGTGAACATCCCGGTGGTAGGCATGGGCGGCATTGCCACGGCGGAAGACGCAGTGGAGATGATGATGGCTGGGGCCAGCGCAGTCCAGATTGGAGCCGCCATCTTTGCCGACCCCTGGACCCCGGTGAAGGTGGTTCGGGGCCTGAACGATTGGTGCGACCAACATGGAATTGCCAAAGTGGCGGATCTGACCGGCACCGTGCAACCTTGGTGAGGTGACAGAAAATGACCACCATTTATCTCATCCGCCATGCCCAGGCGGCGGGCAATGTGGGCCATGTGTTTCAGGGCCATGTGAACAGCAACCTTTCCCCTTTGGGGTATGCCCAGCTGGAATATCTGGCTCGGCGGGGACAGGAGCTGCATCCCGACATAGTCTATTCCTCCCCCCTGAAACGGGCGGCGGAAACCGCCAAGGCGGTGAACCGGTTCGTGGGCGCTCCCCTGCTTTTGGAACAGGGGCTGCTGGAAATTGACGGCGGACGCTGGGAAGGCAAAGGCTGGGATGTGTTCCAGAAAGAAGACCCGGTGATGGCAAGGCACTTTTTTCAAAGTCCCGGTTATTTTCAGGCTCCCGGCGGGGAAGCCATGAGCCATGTGTACCACCGAGTGGTGCAATGTTTTCAACAGATCGTAAAATCAAATTGTAATAAGACTATTTGTATTGTATCCCATGGCTGTGCTTTGGGCACTTTGATTACCTGGCTGGATCACCGGCCGGTGGAACAGATGCGGTGCGAGGATCTGTCCCACAACACCGGCATCACCACCGTCACCGAGCAGGATGGGATCTTTACGCTGGTGCAGTTTGACGATTTAAGCCATCTGCCCAAACAAATGCAGACCGGCTTTTCCAAAAAGAAGCCGGAACAAGGAAGGTAAAACAATGAAGATTATGAGTGTGGATTACGGGGACGTGCGCACCGGTTTGGCGGTGTGCGACCGCACCGAATTTTTGGCCTCCCCGGTGGGAACCATTGTGGAGCGGGACTTTGAGACCCTGGTGAAAAAGGTAGCCTATGCCGCCACCAAGGAATTGGAGGTGGGCATGGTGGTGGTGGGCCTGCCCCGGAACATGGACGGCAGCTACGGCGAACGGGCGGAGAAGTGCCGCCGGTTTGCCAAAGCCCTGAACGCCCTGATTCCCATTCCGGTGGAGACCTGGGACGAGCGGCAGACCACCATGCAGGCCCAGCGGTATTTGGACGAAACCGGGGTGTACGGCAAAAAGCGGAAAGAGGTCATCGACGAAGTGGCCGCCACCATTATCCTGGACAGCTACTTAAAATACCGGGCGGGACAGCAAAAACGGGAAGCCGGAGACCGGGAGTGAAGTGCAAACTGAAGCACCCCCTCCGTTACTACATCAAGCGGTATTTGTTTTTGGCGGTGGGGCTGGCTATTATGGCCTTTGGGGTGGCGTTTTCCATCAAAGCCGCCTTGGGCACCTCCCCTATTTCCAGTCTGCCCTATGTGGTGAATCTGCTGACTCCTCTCAGCGTGGGTACTGCCACCATTTTAATGCACTGTGTATTTATCCTGATCCAGATCTGCATTTTGCGCAGAAAGTTCCAGCCGGTGCAGCTGATGCAGCTTCCGGTGGCGCTGGTGTTCGGGTACCTCACCGACTTCGGCATCTGGGCCATTGAAAGGATTCCCTGTGAAGGGTACCTGATGCAGTGGGTGTTCTGCGTCATCGGCATTGTGCTGGTGGCGGTGGGGGTGAGCTTTGAGGTCACCGCCAACGTGGTGGTGCTGGCCGGCGAAGGGGTGGTGCTGGCTATCTGTCAGGTCTGCCCCATTAAGTTCGGCACCATGAAGGTGATTTTTGACGTGAGCCTGGTGGTGATTGCCAGCGCTTTGTCCCTGGTTTTCCTGAACCGGTTGGAGGGGGTCCGGGAAGGTACGGTAGCCGCCGCTCTGTTTGTGGGCACTATTTCCCGGCAGCTGAACAAGCCTTTGGGAAAGCTGGGGGAGAAGATTTTAAACTGAAAAGAATCCTGTGTGGATGGGAGGCTTGGCGTTTCGCCGGCGCTGAAACGAAAGGAGAAATCGAGATGAAATATGTTCTCAGAGTGATTCAAGTTTCTACGCTTTTAGGCGGCGCAGAGTTTTTGGCGCTGCTGCTGTTTGGAGACTTAAAGGAAAGTGTGCAGCCGGTGGTATTCGGGGCGGTATGCGCCAGCCTGATTTTCGCCGGAGTGCTGGGCATTCTTGACCGAAAAATCAGCAAGCGGAAAAAGACAAATGGCTGAACCTCTTGTTCCAAGAAGGACAGGGATGCAAGACGCTCTTACAAAGAAAAACCGACGGTAGAAAACTCTGCCGCCGGATTTTTTTCGCTTATTTGATGCCGAACAGCCCCACTTGAAGGTAGGACAGCCAGAGCAGCTCCGCCGTTGGAAATCCGCAGTCCTGCAAGAGTTGCAGGTGGGCCGAAAGGGAGATGGGAAAGTAATCTTTGCCGTACCGGGCCAAATGCCCTTTTACGTGCTGGGCGCTTCTGCCCTGGGCTACTTGATAAGCGCCCCACCGTTTCAGGGCCAGCTGCTGCCCCGCCCGGCTGCAAGGCCTGATACGCATTGGCAATCGCTTTTCTCCGCTCTTCGGGAGAAAGATAATGGTTTACCTGAATGGCAGTGATAACATTAAATTCTTCCCGGCAGTGCAAGTCCAGCAGGGATGCGGTGACAAATTCGGCATTGGCGTCGGCAAACCGGCTTTTGGCAATGGCAATCATCTCCGGGGATTGGTCCCAAAAGACAAATCGTTTGGGCGCAAAGGCAGAAAAAGCCGCTTCCCCCATCTTGCCGGTGCCGCAGCCTAGGTCCAGCCAGGACAAGGACGGATAGTCCAAGACTTTCACCGTATCCACCACCTGCCGGTAAAATTCCTGGCAGTACGGCAGGACGGACTGGATTTTTTGGTCGTATTCCTTGGGGGAAAAGGCAGGTTGGCTCATCTTTCAACACCTCTTTGGAAACTTGTTGAAAACTTTTTGGGAAGCCCTGGGTTTTCAACCATCCGTTATTCACTGATTCGATAATGTCCTACAATATCGTCCCGTCCCTCTAAAATATCCTGTTCGTAGGATTCCTGCCAAGGGTTGGCATGGTGGATGACGTAGGCCACGCCACGGTTGTTCCGATGGTCGGACACCACCCCGATGTGGTTTTCAAAGATCACAATGTCCCCGCCCTGCCACTGGTCGATGTCGTAGATGTCGATGGTGAGGGGAATGGCGGTGCGGGCAAAGTAGACCTTCAGGTTCCGCACCCGGCGGAAGTCGATGTTTTCATCGGGGGTGTCGATGTTGTAGTCCTGAGGATGGGAGCGGATGTCTGCGTCCACCAGTTGGCGCAAATCGTACCCGGCATGGAAAAGTCCAAAAGCCACTACGTCGGTGCAGACCCCGTATCCGTCGTCGGGATAACCGCCGGCGTAGTACCGGCTTTGATATTTTGGCTGGGTGGCGATGTAGTCCCGAACCCCTTGGAGGAGGTCGGTTTGGTCGTCGATGCCGTCCCCATCCCGGTCCACCGAACTGACCACATCCGCAATGCCGAAATCGGCGTTGGTTTTGGCGGAGATGGGGGCATAACTGGTACCCAGAAAGTAGTGGCGGAAGTAAAACAGGGTTCCTCCCAGCAACAGCAGAACCGCTGACAAAATGGAAAGGAAGACAGCCTTCTTTTTGGACACGGAAATCACCTTCCCTTACGATTTCATTATACGGTAACCGGCACGCAGATACAATAAGATTTCCTTAAGATTGCCAATAGGCGCAAAAAACCCGGCAGCAGAGATGTTTTCTGCCGCCGGGTCATCCGGGCTAATGAGGTGAGAAACTATATTTAAGCCATGGTCATGAACCATTCTACGGTTTCGGGGTCGTAGTGGGAGAAGAACAGGCTCTTGCCGGTATCCAGGGCTTGAATCTTTTTCATATCTTCCTCGGTGAGGGCAAAGTCAAAGACGTCGAAGTTTTCCTTCATCCGGTTTTCGTGGGTGGACTTGGGGATCACCACCACGTCGCTTTGCAGCAAGAACCGCAGGGCCACCTGGGCCACCGATTTGCCGTACTGAGCGCCGATTTCCTTCAGCACGGGGTTCTGGAAGTAGTCGTTTTTGCCTTCGGCAAAGGGACCCCAGGACATAATCTGGGTGCCGTTCTTTTCCATGTATTTCTTGGCCAGCTTCTGCTGCTGGAATACGTGGGTTTCCACCTGGTTGACGGCGGGCTTGATTTCGGAGAAGTGGAAGATGTCCAGGTACCGGTCAGGGTAGAAGTTGGAGACGCCGATGGCCCGAACCTTCCCTTCCTTGTAGGCTTCTTCCATGGCCCGGTAAGCGCCGTAGTAATCGCCGAAGGGCTGGTGGAGCAAAAGCAGGTCGATGTAGCCGGTTTGCAGCTTCTTGAGAGATTCTTCGATGGAAGCCTTGGCTTTTTCATAGCCGTAGTTGGAAATCCAGATCTTGGTGGTGATGAACAGATCTTCCCGGGGAAGACCGCATTTTACCATGGCATTGCCCACTCCTTCTTCGTTGCCGTAAGCCTGAGCGGTGTCGATGCTGCGGTAGCCGATGCGGATGGCGTCCAGCACGCAGCGCTCCGTCTCTTCCGGAGGGGTCTGGTACACACCGTAACCCAGTTTGGGCATTTTTACGCCGTTGTTCAAAGTAACGTAATCCATATTAAAGCCCTCCTATATTCAAATTTTGAATTGTGAGTTTTAGCTTTCTTTTGTTTACAATGTTAGTTTACAACAAATCCAAAAGAATGTACAATAGAAATATGGAATTGCAGATTTCATCAAATGAATAGTAAATGGAGGAAGATCATGCTGAATCTGTTGGAACTGGAGCAGCTGGCGGCCTTTGCGGACTGGGGCACTTTGTCCAAAGCAGCCGAGCAGCTCCACATCTCCCAGCCCACCATTACCCGCACCATGCAGCACCTGGAGGAAGAGTTTGGGGTGCCGCTGTTTTCCCGGAGCAAAAACAAAATCCAACTGAACGAAACTGGGAAAAAGGCGGTGGAATACGCCAAAAGCCTGTTGGAAGACGCCAAGGAAGCGGTGGCCCAGGTCCAGGCGTTTCACAAACGGCTCCACACCATCACCGTACAGTCCTGCGCCCCGGCGCCCCTGTGGTCCCTGCTCCCCATCCTGTCCTCGGAATTTCCCCAGCAAACCATTTCTTCCACTTTGTTGGAGGAGCCGGAGATTGTCCGCCAAGTCCGTGACGGGGATTGTGAAATGGGAATCCTGCCCCGGCCGGTGGAACAGGAGGGGGTGAAGTGCGTGCCGTTTTTGGAAGAAAAATTGTCGGTTTGTGTTCCCTATGAACACAGTTTGGCGGAGCGCACCAGCCTGACCTTTCAAGAACTCAACGGCTTTAACTGTCTGCTGCTCTCCCAAATCGGGTTTTGGGACAAGCTCTGCCGGGAAAAGATGCCGGCCTCCCGGTTCTTGGTGCAGACCGATTCCTTTGAGTTTGCAGAATTGGTGCGTCACTCCTCCCTGCTTTGCTTTACCACCAACCTGGCCCGGGATTCCCAGGAGTTGTTTCATAAGCGGAACATCATCCCCCTTACCGATGCCCAGGCCAATGTCACCTATTATCTGCTGTTCACCAATTCCGTTTACCAGGCGGTGGCGGAAAAGTGTTCAAACAGGCATTGAGCGATGGGGGAAATCACAAAAATTCTTTTCGCAGAACCTCTTCAGGCGGCTGGATTTCTTCGGCAATGGTGTGTTCGGTGAGCTGGGACAGCAGCTTGATCTTTTGATTGAGAATGGGACGCATACAGTTGGGAACGTGTTCCTGGTGGGCGCGGTGGATGGCCACGCATTCCTTGCAGTTGCCATGGTAGCGGCAGGCTTTTTTGCAGGGACAGTGATCCTTCTCCCGGTATTCTTCCCGAAAGGCTGCGGCAAATTCTTCCTGTAATTCCAGGCCTTTTTGCCGGTTCCCTTTGTGAAATTCTTCCATAGCGGCCAATTCTTTGGGATTGTGTTCGATAATCATGGCAATTCCTCCTGTTTTCTGTCAAAGAAAGAACCCCAACGGACCATCATCCGCTGGGGTATCCTTTTATTCTTCTGTTTGAACTTCTTCCTGAGTTTCCCCGTCGGATTCGCTGTTTTCGCTGCCGTCCTTCAAAGTTTTCATGGTGGGGACGAAAGCAACCATCTTTTCAATCTCTCCTAAACCTCCTCATATCTCATAACAGGTCTAAACGGGGTTTCTTCCTGAATCGCCATATCCCTATAAATTCGTGTAGTTTTTCGGGGGATTGGAGTATAAATTGGTGTAAATGGTGTAGAAGCTTTTATCCTCGCTCAAGAAATGCCACTTATTCGTTAGACACTTTATTATACTCGCTTTTGAAATATGAGTCAAGACCTTCAAACTCAGACTGCCTAAGCTCCTTCGTCACATCGGTATAGATATTGAGCGTTGTTGAAATATCCTTATGACCAAGCGTGTCTTGAATCACCTTAACATTCACGCCCGCTTCGCACATTCTCGTTGTAAATGTATGTCTTAATGAATGGCAGCTAAAATGCGGAAGTAGCACTTCGGGATTTTCGTTCTTCAAAAACTGCTCATCGTTACAGTCACGAATTATGCGGCGGATTGCTTTATTCAGTGTTCCCTGATGTTGCGGATTTCCGAAGCGATTGATAAAGATAAAATCTGTATATCCGTCAATGGTAGCGATACAATGAAGATCGAGCAGCTCCTGCCTTTCCTTTTCCATTATAATTGCCTCTTTCACAAAACTGAGCATTGGCACTTTTCTCTTTCCAGCCGGAGTTTTCGGCGTATTGACATTAAAATAGCAGCCTTTTTTGCTTCCATCGGTGCGGTGGTCATAGTAAACCAAAGTATGATTTACATCAATAACACCATTCTCCAGATCGACATCACACCATCTTAATCCGGTAAGTTCTCCGACTCGAAGCCCTGTCCCTACCAAAACCGCAAAGATTGGATACCAATATTGTGCGGCGGGAGTATTTTTCAAATAGCTTAAAAACAGCTCTTGTTCGGGGCGGGTTAAAGCCCTGCGCTTTTCTGTCTTGAAGCAATGTGCTTGCTTTAACTCTCTAAGTACATTATCTGACGGATTATTCCTTATGTAATCATCGTCAACAGCCATATCCAAAATCTGATGTAAAACCGTATGGATACTGTCAATAGTCGAAGGCTTTAGCTGGCGCTCGTCTGTAAGGTAATTGTAAAACCTCTTTATGTCTGTTTTTTTCAATGATGAAACAGTCTTTGAACCTATTTGATGACGGACAAAGGTTTCATACATATATTTATAATTCTCAAAGGTGTTGTTCTTCAGCCCTCGCTTCAGCTCCTTCCAAAGCTCATAGACCTCGTTGACCGTCGTATATCGGGCTTCGGTTTTAATGCCATCGCTCTTGTCCTTTTTAATCTGTTCTTCCTTATAGCGCAATTCATCAAGCGTCTTGGCATATACGCAAAACCTCTTATGATTACTGTCAGTCCACCGGAATTGATAAGTTCCGTCAGCCCTTTGTGATTCGCCTGTCCGAAGCACGGCTCTCGACTTGTCTTTTCTTTTTGTTCTCGGCATAATTCTCTCTCCTCCTATATGCGAAACTGCTTATCAAGATAATCAATGAACGCTTCTCGGATCACACAGATTTGTGTGCCGTTATTTACCGTGAAAGGACAATTCCCTTGTGAAATGATTTGGCGGATTTTTGCCCTTCCGATTCCGGTGTATGCGGCAGCTTCTTCAACGGTTAAAATCGTTTTCGTCCAAAACGGTGTGTTTTCCGACCTCTTTTGGAGTTCACTTCTGTAAGCTAAAATTTTTTCGTCCATACAACCTCCATCATATTGAATACATTTGCTCAATGTATTCATCAAAAATCCTGCGCTTAATCATTCTCCGATTGCCTACCCACAGCACAAACGGACAATCGGCAAGGCTCGTCATTTCATAAAGCTTGTCCCTGCCTATTCCCGTATACTCTGCCGCTTCTTCTATCGTCAAATAAGGTTTTATCCAAATTGGAACAGCAGCCACACGCCTGTTGGAACTGCCTGTTTCAGTCAGTTTGTTATCCATTAGCTCGTCCTCCTCTCAAACGGAATGCTGTGTTTCGAGATAATCCTCGAATTGTTTTCTTTTAATCAACCGCTTTGTCCCATTCCATAGGACAAAGGGACAGTTTTTTTGATTTGAAATTTCTTTAATTTTAGATACGCCTATCCCTGAGTATTCGGCGGCTTCTTCCACCGTCAAATTCATTTTCTTCCACAACGGGACTCTCAGCATATCCGAATCGTGCTTTTTGTTAAGCATATTGCTGCACCTCCTTGCTTTTGGTAGTTACAGCATAGCCAATATCCTGCGATAAGCCAATTATGCGAATCGGCTCATCGCAGGCTTGACTTTTTCATTAAATGGAGTATTGCCGCTCTATATACTCATCAAAAGCTTTTCGCTTAATCATTCTCCGACTATGGTAGAGTTCTTCTTTCATCACAGCTACCTCCGGTTATCTTTCCTGTTCCTTTGAGCGTTCCGCCCTCTGACGGTACAGCTCATCGGAAACACGGGCAGTAATTTCCTTAAACGCCTTCTGCGTCTTGCCGAGTTCGGCTTTGATGTCCTTCGGCTCTTTATTTTTCAATTCATCGGGGATACGGTCAATCGCAAAGTTCTGCGTATCGACTCCGTATTTCTTACAAAGCATATACCCAATGCACACCGCCTGAAATCCCATATCCCTGCGGCTGTATACATCGCTGTTCATAGAAAGCTCGGCGTGACCGAGTTCCTGAGCAACGCACTGGCAAAGGGCAACGCTGTCGCCGATGTCCCGCTTCACATAAAGCGTCTGATCTTCGTTTTTATAGAAAGCGCCCATATCAGGATAGGGCAGCTCGTCAACGCTCTCAATGTTGATGGGTGCGCTGTCGAGCATAACCGCTACCAGCTTTCTCGGATCACGGTTAGCGGTCGGGGCGGCGGGGCGCTTGCCGTTGGTCTGCGAAACATCCAGCACTCTTTTCAAGTTGAAATCAATGCCGATTGTTCCATCTTTCTTGGTATACTCATACGGATCAAGGATAATAAAGGTCTTGGAGCCTTTATTGACCTTAACGCCCTCAGCCGCCCAATCGTCAAATTCCTTGATTTGACTTGCCTGCGGGAACTGCTTATACATCAACAGCGCATTGTTCGCCGTGTATCCTGCGCCATCTCCTTTGACATTCTGCCGAACATAGCAGACAGCTTATCCAGCGCTTCGGGGATTTTCATTGCCCTGACCGATTCGGCGAGGGCGTCCCTGCCTCTTTCCCGGAACGCCCGCACAGCGTTCCCGGCTGACTGGATCAGATTGTCCTTCATCTTTTTGACTGCGGAAAATCCCTGACGGATTTTGCCCTCCGTTTTTTCCACAAGGGTATGGCATTTACTCCGCAGCGTGTTGTTGTGGATCAGATTGATTTCACGGCGCATATCCTGAAGCTCGCCGAGCATTTCTGTCAGCGTTTCTTCCATACCGCCGATATAAGAAAAGACTTTATGGCTCAAATAAATAGGGGAAACGACCTGCTATCAGGTCGTTTCCCCTATTTATTCCGTAATATCCTCAAAACAAAAGCCAACTTCTCGAACACAACGGATAGCAGAAGGTAAGCTGAGTGCTATCTCACGAAATTTTCTGCGCAGGCCGTATACATGACAGCTTACCGCATTGGCTTCATTTCCCATTGGATCTTCTCCCCATACAGCCTCATAAAGCTGCCTGTATGACAACACCCGCCCTTCATACAAGGCCAGTCGGTAAAGTAGTTCATACTCTTTTGTTGTCAGTAATACCTCCTGCTGATTATAGTATACCTTTCTTTTTCCTGTGTCAATTATGAGGTGGTTAAAAATCAATGTCGGTTCAACTACCATTTCAATCAGCTTCAAATCAGGATGACGCTCCAAAATCTTTGAAATTTCCTCTAAAGCAACATTATCCTGGTCTGATAGTTCCAAAATCACAATTCGTTTGATAGTCCCACCTTCCTTCTAAAACAGCCGCCATCTGTCTGATGGCGGCCGTAAAATGTTATATATTCTGTTCCTTTTTCTTTCTGCTGTAAAGCGTCATGCCATAGACGCCGGCTCCGGATGCAGCCAGAAGACCAATCCACAGCATCATGTTGCTGCCGTCCCCGGTCTGCGGATTAGTTGTATCGGAAGACTGATCGCCCGCGCCGGTCTGCTCTTCGTCCTGAACCGTACTGGTTGAAAACGGCGTGTTGGAGCCAAGGATAGCATACTGGCTCAGATGGGTAGTCTCAAACACCAGGAAGTCACCTTCCACCACTGCATCAAAGCGTTCCAGCGGGTCACCCAGATATACCGCCTGGTAGTATTTGTAGCCCTTCAGGTGGTCGTTCATCGGGATTTTGACCGTCATGGGGTTATCCTTGATTTCCAGAGCTTTACCGTCTTTTCTAACGCTGATCTCGTAAATGGACAGCAGGCCCGGCAGCTCCTCTTTCAGTTCCGGACGGCTTCCCAGCACGCTTTCCTGTGCAATGGTGTCAGCAGAAAGCTCTGCACCCTCTGGCACTCCATCGGTCAGGGAGATGGAAACACCGGTTTCGGAAGCAGTCAGATCTTTGGCGCCAGTATCCTCACCAGGTTTTGTTCCAGGATCAGTGCCCGGATCGGTAGAAGTCCCGGACGGGGATACTTTGATCACATCATTGGTGCAGTAGTAGCTATACATGCCGGTCTTTACCACGTTGGTGGTATAGCCTGCCGGAATATCTTCTTCGGTCGCACCGCTGACGCCTTCTCCAGCCACAGGCACTACAATTTTTGTCAGGGTTGTCTGACCCCAATCCTCCGCAGTTACGTCATCAACGGCGGTCTGATAGACCAACCACTGGGATTGATTCGGGTCTGCTCCCCAATAAAACCTCTGCCCGTCCTTGATCAGCACTGTCATAGAGCTGATATCGCCTATTTTGGCGCTGATGGTTTCCCCTGAGTCGGTATATCCCTCAGGCAGAGCGTCCTTTTCAAGTCCGTCAACGGTAGCAATTTGAACGGCAAGATATTCTTTTTGGCTAGGAAGTCCTTCCACCTTCACCAGCTCGTGGATATAGCCCACAGGCTTGCCGTTTGTTAAATCGCTGCCGGTGTAGATTGTTCCGTAATTAACGCCGTATTTCTTTCCGTCCTCGCCCTTGGTGAGAACCTTCCAGTCTTGAGCAACATAATTACTTTCATATATGACATTTTCCCATTCGGTGGTCTCCCCCTCGATGCCGGAATTGGCGGTCAGGGCAAGCTCTGTTTCCAGATTACCTGTGAAGGGAAGGGTTGAGGATGTTGTCGATACAAAGGCCGCAGAATAAGTGTTTTCACCTGCGCTCTTATACGCTGTCACAGAAGCGTTTGAGCCGACCTTGAGCAGACCCTGTGTTCCCTCGGCCATAAAGCGGATCGCCGCAGTCTGAGACGTTTTGTTTTCATTAATGGTCAGGGAGCCGTCTCCGGTAATTTCCAGATTGCCGCCCCAGCCGAAGCCCCATACAACCAGTTCGGCGATATGATTGTCACCCACCAGATGAAGCTTCAAATCGTCGCCCATCTCGTTGGTGGCAAGGGTCATTTCCGGGTGGTTGTAGTTTGTCAGGGTGATGGTGTTGGTAGCCTTGTCATAGACAGCGCCCTCCACCGTGTCAGCCTCGCCGCCGTTGCTATAAAGTACATAACCAAAATAGCTGCCATCGGGTTCTTCTACACTGCTATCATACAGCTGCACCCATGCAGCGCTCATGTCCCCGGACGAGGGGCCGTTCTCCGCAAACGCCGGCACAGCCATTCCAACAGCCATACAAAGCGTCAGCAGTCCTGCAAGAAGTTTGCGCTTTAGTTTCATGATTGATTTTTCTCCTTTCAAGATAACATTTATGTGAATACACGGGTTTGATCATTCTTTTTGGTGTGTCACCCCCCTTTTTTTCTCGGTGTTCTATGCCATCCGTTCCCCGGTGCGCCGGTTCAGGCAGCCAGGGCGGAACGAATAACCTTCTTTAAGCCTTATTTCCCGGCCGCTGTTTTTTTCCGTTTGTAGAACAGCATCCCCAGTACACCGCCGCAGGAAACCATCATCAGGCTGATCCACAGCGCCATATTGCTGCTGTCCCCGGTCTGGGGGCTTTCTATTTGCTCAGAAGGCTTGCCCTGCTGTTCGGGTTTGGCTGGGTCGGTTGGGTCAGCCGGGTCAGCGGGGTCTGTCGGGGTGGTCGGGTCAGTCGGCCCAGCCGGATCGGTGGGATCTGTTGGAGTAGTGGGGTCGGTGGGCTTTTCGCTGGTTTCAAACGGCGTGTTGGAACCAAGGATTGCGTACTGGCTCAAATGGTCGGTTTCAAACACGAGGAAGTCTCCTTCCACCACCGCGTCAAAGTGTTCCAATGGGTCGCCCAGATACACCGCCTGATAGTATTTGTAGCCTTTCAGGTGGTCGTTCAGCGGGATTTTCACCGTCATGGGATTGTCCTTGATTTCAAGGGTTTCCCCGTTCTGGCGGACGCTGATGTCGTAAATGGACAGCAGGCCCGGCAGCTCCTCTTTCAGCTCCGGACGGCTTTCCAGTACGCTTTCCTGCGCGATAGTATCAGCGGAAAGGGTCGCGTCCTCCGGCACACCGTCGGTCAGGGAGATGGAAACGTTGGTGTCGGAGTTGGTCAGTTCGGTAACATTTTTCTCCCACACAGCATAAAGCTGTATGTCATAGATACTGGTGGAAGCGGGGTTTTCACCGTATTGTAAGCTGCGGTAATAGCTTTCCCAATCGGCAAACCAGTCAGAATTTGCGGTGTTTGCAATTATGCTGTTACGTTCGCCAGACGGCGAGAAAGACCAGCCCGCAAAGGTATAACCCTCACGCACAGGAGCTACTGTGCTGACATCGAAGAACTTGCTGTCTTCTGTGCCTGTCTCGTCAATTTCACGGATAGCTTTTTCCCCGTCCTTCAATGCTCCGCCGTTGGGATTGAAAGTAACCGTACAGCCCCATGTAAAGATTGGCGCCAAGTTTTTGTCCTCTGCCCCATATCTTAAACCGTTTTCAAAATCAAAGGTTATAAAGGTTTTACCGTCTTTTACCGTTTTTGTTTCACCCAAACCAATAATTGTATCATACCCTGATTCTCTCCAGTTTTTAAAATGATAGCCGGGCCGAACAGGATTTGGCAGAACAATCTGCTGCTCTTCCCGCTGGATATAATAGCGGTCAGGCAAATCCGCCAATTCTTCCTCGGTAAAATAGTTTTCCACGCCTTCATAGTTTATATTGTAATAAGGCTCATAAAAGGTAACATAGAACTCAGAGAAACCTCCGCCATACATCGATCGTACAGGCCCATGACCGACGTGTCCGCAGCCTTCTGTGCCCACTTCCTCGCCTTCGGGTTTTTTACCGCCGGCATAACAAGCTGTTAAAAGCATGGGTAAACCAGTATTGTTAACATATCCTGCATTGAAAGTATGCCCCGGAAGTTCGCGTGCCGCTTCCAAAGCGGACTGTAAATTACTATATTCTTCTTCCCCATAGGCTGATGGGTCGATCTCTAATAACTTGTTTTCATAGGCAATCTTTATCGCATTGTCATAATATTTTGTTATGGGTTCCAGCTTTGACAAATCCGGCGTGCTGGTTGTTAAATAGCCATCACTTACATACCTCGGTTCATGAGCACTGTAATTAGGACTATCAACATATCCCAAATACAGGTCTGCATTCATGAATTGAACCGTAGTTACATACTTCCAATACTGATAGTCCGCCGTGATACACGCGCAATTGCCCTTGTGAATGTCTATGTTGGGCTGTGCGGTGAAACTCTCGCCGGGCATAACCAGTATATCCATGTTGGTACTAGGCGTATCCTCATTCAAAACGTGGTCTACGTGTGTGTATTTCGGGCCGTCAGCGCCCGGCTCCTGTTCAGCAGGCGTAGTGGCTGCGGCTGCCGGTACGGCCATTCCCGCCGCCATGCAAAGCGTCAGCAAACCTGCAAGTAATTTTCGCTTCATGATTGTTTCCTCCTTGTCAAATAAGATTGTTTATCCTTTGGTGTAAGCAAAGGATAGAAGGGGCGCCCCTTCTAAAAATTTTTCCTGCCGGCTGCCTGGGACAGGTTTTGCATGAAGCCCCGCCTGCAGGCGCTTTTGCCGGTTTTGTTTTATCTCTCAGCCTTATTCCTCGACCACCACCTTTTTCCGCCTGTAGAGCAGCATTCCCAGCACGCCGCCGCAGGAAGCCAGCATCAGGCCGATCCACAGCGCCATATCGCTGCTGTCCCCGGTCTGGGGGCTGCCGGTGTCGCCGGAAGGATCCTGCTGACCCTGCGAATCGGATGAATCGGTCGGATCAGTCGAATCGGTTGGCTCTCCGGTTTCCGCTGCAGGGATGGCTTCAGTCTGCACATATTCACAGACCGCACAGCCGCGCTCTCTGGAACCTTCTTCGGTCTCGGTGGCCTCTTTGGTTACTTTCCAATCGCCGTAGGTATGGGTGGCCACATTCAACCTTTCGCCGCAGGAGCATTCCTGCCAGTGGTCGGTTTCGTCATATTTCCATGCTTCGTCATGGATGCCGTGCTCATGCCCGATCTCCGGGATGATTTCAACCTGCACATATTCACAGACCGCACAGCCGCGCTCTCTGGAACCCGCTTCAGTCTCGGTGGCCTCTTTGGTTACTTTCCAATCGCCGTAGGTATGGTTTGCCACATTGAGCTTTTCACCGCAGGAGCATTCCTGCCAGTGCTGGGTTTCGTCATATTTCCATGCTTCATCGTGAACATCGTGCGTATGAACCGGCAGCGTCTCTGTCTGCGTATATTTGCAGATGGAGCAGGTGCGTTCTCTGGAACCTGTTTCGGTTGTGGTGGGCTCCTTTGTTATCGTCCAATCATCGAAAGTATGGTTGCCCACTTCAGTTTTATCGCCGCAGCGGCATTCCTTCCAGTGCTGGGTTTCATCCTTCTGCCAGTCGCCGTAGCTGTGCTCATGAACCGGAATCGTCTCTTCCTGCTTATATTTGCAGATGGAGCAGGTACGTTCTCTGGAACCTGTTTCGGTTGTGGTAGGCTCCTTTGTTATCGTCCAATCATCGAAAGTATGGTTGCCCACTTCAGTTTTATCGCCGCAGGAGCATTCCTTCCAGTGCTGGGTTTCATCCTTCTGCCAGTCGCCGTAGCTGTGTTCATGTTTAAGCATCGGAATGGTTTCGGTCTGCACATAGTCGCAGACCGTGCAGTCACGTGCTTTGGAGCCTTCTTCGGTCTCGGTGGCCGGCTTCGTCACTCTCCATTCGCCGTAGGCATGGTTTGCCACATTCAGCTTTTCACCACAGGAACACTCCTGCCAGTGATTAGTATCATCATATTTCCATGCTTTATCGTGAACATCGTGCGTATGGACCGGAATCGTTTCTTTCTGCGTATATTCGCAGACGGAGCAGGTGCGTTCTTTTAAACCCTCCTCCGTTGTGGTGGCAGGCTTGGTTTCCGTCCAGTCGCCGAAAGTATGGTTGGCTACAGTATCTTGATTAACTTCTTTGCAGTAGTAGCATACCTTCCAGTGTGTAGTCGAACCGCTACTCCAGTCGTCGGTATAGTAATGTTGGTGTTCCCTGTATCTATCAATCTGCTCATAGCCGCAGGTAAGGCACTGCCTTTCACATACGTCATACTTCGTATTTACATCATAATAGATCAGCTCCCATTCGCCGAAGTTATGGGGGCTCTCTTCAGATTTCTCTCCGCAGCTGCATTCTTTCCAATGCTGGGTTCCATTATTTTTCCAGCCGCCGAAGCTGTGTTCATGGGGGGGAGTAGGCCCCTCTCCGCCGCCGGTATTGCCGCCGATTGCCCAGTCGCCCCAGGCGTCTCTCTTCCATACGGTATAAGAGCCGTCCGGATCGCCGGTAAGGTAAATCTGTCTGGCCCGTACTTTAAGCGTATACGCATCCTTCGACTGAGTGATATTCTTCGAATCGAAAAATACCCACCTGTCTATCTCAACGCTTTCTGTCTGGAGTACCTGACCGTTCAGTACCAGCTGCGCCTCATACTCAAGATACGTGCTGCCTGATGCGTTGGCAGGTTTATCCCACATTACCTGGTTTCCGTATCCCGACCAGCGGGGATTTTCCGGCACATATTGCCCCGCAGCAAACACTGTCGTCGGCAGTATTCCTACCACCATGCATAAGGACAGCAGCAGCGCCAGCAAACTCTTTTTTCGAAACATCTTCATTTTCTCCTTTACAAGTAGAATCAGTTTTTGGTATTTCCGCCGTCCGGTTCGGATGGATCCTTTCCTCCGGCTGGCGGGTTATCCTGTGCCTTCCGCTTTTTCCTGTATAAGAATACAAGCAGCAGCGCCAGCAGGACAGCCGCCGGTATCGCGGCCAACAGAACAATGTAGACGGCGTTTCCATCCTTTTCGTCTCCCGGCAACGGGTCGGGTTGGATGATTGCAGAAACGGAGAAGGGGGTATCGGAACCGAGTACGGCATACCGGCCCGGGCCGCCGGCTTCAAAGACCAGGCTGCCGTCTTCGGCCTTTGCCTCTATGCGCTCCGGCTCGCCGTCCACCCGCACCGCCTGGTAATGGGCGTAGCCCTCCAGATGGCTGTTCATCGGGATGCGCACCGTCATGGCGCTGTCTTTGATTTCCACCGGCTCCCCGTTCTGGCGGATGCTGATCTCATACACCGACAGCAGGCCGTCCAGTTCTTCTTTCAGCTCCGGCTTCTCTTCAAGCAGGCTCTCCGCCTCCATGACGCCGGCGTACAGCTCCACACCCTCCGGAACCGCTTCGGACAGGGAGACGGAAACGCCGGTATTTTCATCGGTCAGTTCCGCGATGCCTTCGCCGCCGGAATCCTGCCCGTTATCCGTGGTTTCCCCGGTGGCTGACGTCTGCGCGGCGTCCCTTGTCTCGGCGTAGCCGCAGACGGTGCAGGTGCGGCTCTCTGTATTGCCATCCGCCGTCCATGCGCCGAAGCTGTGATCCGCCGCATCCTTTTTGTCGCCGCAGGAACACGCCTGCCAGTGCTGTGCCGCGTCGTGCTTTTGGGTATAGCTGTGCTCATGGGGCGGTTCGGCTTCTCCGCCGCCCGACCCCGCCTTGGTCGCCCAGGGGCCCCATTCGCCGACGTCCGCCACCATATACTGGCCGTCCGGGTCGCCCACGATCATGATCCATCTGGCACGCACCCGTATGGTGTACTCTTCCTGCGGCCGCGTCACCACGTCGTTTGTGAAAAACAAATAGGTGTCGATTTCCACTGCCTTGGACTCGACCACATCGTCGCCCAGCAGCAGCTGCGCCTCGTATTCAAAGCTGTCGCCGGAGGCCGCTCCCGCCGGCCGATCCCACTGCACCTGGTTTTGGTAGCCCGACCAGCGGGGATTTCCCGGCACATATTCCCCCGCCGCCGAAACGGACAGGGGAAGGGCCGCGATCATCAGGCATACCGCCAGCAGCATACTGAAAAGCCGTGCGCCTTTTTGCCGCCCCGGCGGTTTTTCCCTGCGCATACGCAATCTCCTCCCTTTATCGCACCGGAGCGCCCTGCGGGGAAAGCGGCGTTCCGCATGCTCCGCAGAAGCGGCTTCCGGGCGGTATCTCCGCCCCGCACTGGGGGCATTTGTTTTCCAGCTTCGCCCCGCAGTTGTTGCAGAATTTGGCGCCGGCCGCACACTGGGTTTTGCAGGCGGGGCAAACCACCATACCCGCGTTCAGTTCCGCCCCGGCGTTTCGCACCACCACCGAGCGGCCGCCGGAGACGATGCACTGCTCAATCACCTGGAAAATCTCTTCCGGCAGCTTTTTCTGCTTGTAGGCGCCCACACCGGCAGTCACCGCCAGCGGCCATGCGATAAACCATCCCAGCGCGCCGGCGCCGATCTTATCCGACCATTCGCCCTGACCCACGGTGACGTTTAAGTTGTCATCCATTCGGATCATCTGCACCGTCGTAGCCATCCTCATGCCGGCAATGGTCTTCCAGCCGTCTTTTTCCTGACGGCCCTGCACCACATAGCCTTCTGTGGTTTCGGC
>DBRF01000020.1:99303-135488 GCA_002305795.1 Ruminococcaceae bacterium UBA1375 | reverse complement strand
ATGTTTGACAAACCTACATTTTTTTGAAAAAACCGGGATTTTTCCCGAAAAACTGCCGCCGGTTTCCCGGCGGCCTGAGCAGTGGAATCTTTTCTTATTCTGTCTGGCTTTGAGCTTGAACCTGCTCCTGCACCTGGGTGCGAGTCTGGACACACAGTGCGTCAAAGTCTTGGGCTGTCTGCGCCGGAACCAGTTCCAATCCGGTTTCGTCCTCTACCATCCGATGGTACACTCCTTCCGAAGCGGAGAAGCGCAGAATCCCCTGTCCATCATTAAAGGGATAGTAGCAGCCGGTAAACCGGTCGTCCGGCATCAGGAAAAAGACGTACTCCTCCCCTTCTTCCGGCATAACGGTGCCCGGTATGCTTTGGTGCACCAGGGTGGTTTCCCATTCCTCTTCTGGAATATGGGAAAAGCTGCCGTCGCCGTTGTTGGCTTCCATGATATCGGCCAGAGGGACATAGCCCCCGGCCATCACCATGGTGACGGTTTCTTGCACCGGCGGCCCGCCGAAATAGGCCTCGGCCACCTGGATGGTGTAAACGGTGTAGGCGTCGCCGCCGAACACGGCGTTATAGCGGTCAGTAATGGTGCCCCGCACCGCCGCACCGGCGTTGGTGCAGAGATCCTCCAGGGTCTGGGAGCTGAACATATAGGAATTGATTTCGGTGGAGGACGGCAGAGCGTTGTCCACCTGTTCCTGAGTGGGCTCCAGCGGACTCAGCCCCATGGACTCCAACTCCACCGTTTGGGAGGGTTCTTGGGTTTGAGAGGGGGTCTGGTCGGGGGTGGTGCTGCATCCGGTGAACACCCCCAGCAAAAGGAATGCGCAAAGCAGCAGGGCAAACAATTTCCGCTTTTTCATATCGGGTCACCTTCTTCTTTTTATAAGTTCTCATTCGGCGGTCCTGCAACATCCGATTCGGGGCGGGGCAAAACCCCTTCTACGGCAGGACAGCCGTCTTTCTCCCCGCCGTTTCCTTGAAAAGCAAACAGCCCATGGGAATCACCTCTCCCTGTTTTTCTTTTTGTAAAATGCCGTTTTTCCTTTGATTCCATTATATCAAAAACGATTGAGCGCCGCAAGTAAAAAATTTTGCTTTGATTTTATTAAAATTGCATAAATAAAGTCCAAGATTGTCTTATCTATTAAAATTAATTTTATTTTTTAGCTTTTCATCTACTTTTAATTACTTTTCCAGATTAAAAATCCTTTTCTTATGATTCCTTTTACCCAATCCGAACCTGTTTTTTACGAAACCAAGATTGCAGTTTCCGATAGAAATGTTATGCTGGAATCAGACTCCTTTCCCCAAAACAACAAATATAGAAAGAAGGATGCCCCGTGAACCTGTTCCCCAACCTCTCCCCCCTTTGGTACTCCATCCCATGCTCCTCCTGTTCACCGTCCAGCTGGTTTGGCTGATTGGCTGCTACGCCCCGGTGACCCGCAAAGACTATGCCCTCCCCGACCGGCGGCGGGCCTGGCTGGTCCTGGTGACTGCGCCGGTGGCCTATCTGTTGGTCGTCCTCAGCCTACTGGCCCACCTGAGGCTGCTTCCCTCCTGGGAAAGCGACGGACTGTCGGTGCTGCTGCTGGCCATGGTCTTTTGGGGTGCCTACCCCCGGCCGGAAAGCCCCGCCTACCGGGAAGGGTCCCGCCGCTGGCCCTACCACCTGCTGGCCGCCGTCTCCTTTGTCTTTGCCCTGCTGTGCTGGCTGGCATAAAACCCTATAACCTTCTTTTTTCTTTCCTTTTACCCAAACTTTACAAAATATCCCTCTTATTCTTTGATTTTTCTTTGACTTCCACCAAAAACCGTGTATAATGAAACTAGTCGGAGAAAAGAATTTGCCCGTCCGGGTGAGGAGGATTTTTGTGGAAGCCATTAAGCCTTTCTTTCATTATTTAGCCATCCCTGCCGTCGTCCTGCTGGCGTTGGAATTTGTGATTCTGCTGGTGTACTTCATCCGCAGCTTCCGTCAAAAGGGGGACAGCCGCCGCCTGCTGGCGGTGGAGCTGGTGCTGCTGCTGCTTGCCATCTGGGTGGTGCTGCAAAACGCCCTGTTTGTGCCCCGCATCCTGCCTTACTTTTTCCACCGGTACCTGGGCATCCTCCCTTTCCTGGCTGCAGGGCTCTACTTCGCCCTGATTCGGGAGCTGGAGCTGCACCGCAAAAAATCTGCTCCCGCTCACTATGTGCTGGGTGGAGCGGCCTCTCTCTGCACCCTGGCTTCCTACCTGAGCGTATAAGGCAGAGTTCTGTCGACACCTGTCAAATAACTGAAGATTTTTTTGAATTTCTTTGCAAATTATTTCATTTTTTCCATTGCAATCCCTTTCCGCTTCCCGTATAATAAAACCTAAGGGACGCCGCTCTCAAAGGAGCCGGGCGCCCCGAAAACAGGGAAACACGGGGCCTTCCCCATCAGGACCATAGAAAGGATGATGAAATATGGAACTCAAGCGTTATCCCATCACCGTTGCTCAAAACCTGCTTTTGACCATGCTACAAGGGGCCAAGCACAAACAGGTGCTGAACGTCTGTGTCAGCCTGCTGATTAAGCTGGACGTGGACTTTAACCTGTTGGCCCAGTCGGTCAAGGAAGCCATGGCCCGGGACGATTCCACCCGCACCCGGTTCACCAAAGCCGACGACGGCAGCATTGAACAATACATTGTCCCGCCGGACGACACCCCGGTGCGCCATGAGGACTTCACCCAGAAAAGCTGGGAGGAAGCGGACGGCATCCTCCGGGAGTGGAGCCGCCAGCCCTTTGAAAACCGCTGGGATTCCCCCCTGTGCGAGGTAGTCACCGTGGCCATGCCCGATGGCTGGAACGGCATCTACGTCCACACCGACCACACCATCTGCGATTCCTGCGCCATGATTGTGCTGGTCTGCGACATTGTGGAGCTGTACGCCTCCAAGGTGCTGGGTACCCCCCAGCCCGCCGAGCGCACCTCCTACCTCCAATCCATGCTCAACGACCTGGAACGGGCCAAGGATCCCAAGCGTCTGGCCAAGGATCAGGCCTTCTGGGAAAAGATGGTGGAAGCCGACGGCGAGCCCCTTTACAGCGACATCCGGGGCACCGGCTACACCGCCCCCGGCAAGCGCTGGGCCTATCAGGAGGACAAGATCCAGAGCGTGGGTCAGGACACCTATGTGTTGGAGCCCAACCCCTCGGAACGGCTGCTGGAATTCTGCCAGGAACAGGGCATTTCCTTAAACAATCTGCTGCTGATGGGGCTTAGAACCTACCTGTCCAAGCAATGCGGCGGCCAGAAGGATATCAGCCTTCGCAGCTACGTCTCCCGGCGCACCTCCAAGCTGGACCGGAAAGCAGGAGGCACCCGGATTCACGTCTACCCCTGCCGCACCATTATGGAACCGGATATCACCTTCCTGGAAGGGGTGCGGAAAATCACCGCCCTGCAAAGCCGGATCTTCCGCCACAAGGATTTCGACCCCATTCTGGTGGACCAGATGCTCCAGGAAAGATGGGGCGCTCCCGCCAACTCCTGGTATCAGAGCATTTCTCTGACCTACCAGCCCTTCCCCATGCGGCTCAGCGACGACCGGCTCAACCACATCGACTACCGCTTCACCTGGTACGATGCCGGCACCGAAGTGCTGCCCATCTACCTGACGGTGATGCACCGTCCCCTGGGAGTAGGCATGGACTTCTACTTCCGCTACCAGTCCGCCCTGTACAGCAAGGAGGACATCCAGAAACTGTACTACTACCTCATGCGGATTTTGTTCACCGCCGTGGAAGACCCGGAAATCACCGTCGGAGAAATGATGGAACGAGTTTGATTGTCTTTTGAGAGCGTGCTTCGGCACGCTCTTTTTTTGTGCCGTTTTGGTGTAACCCACTCCGCCGGAGTTCCCACTTTGTCGGGGAAAAGGGAAACCGGGATTCCTTTTTTAAGTTGTCTGTACATCTTTTTTCTCTTTTGTGTGATATGACAAAAAACTTCTTTTTAATTAGGAAAATTGTCAATAGAAAGTTATTTTTTTATTTGATATACTGTAAAAAAAGAGCATCTTTGTTTGAATCTCTATTCTCTGCGGAAAGGAAGTGTCCCCATGAAGAAAAAACGATTTCTTGCCCTGCTGGCAGCGGCCCTGCTCCTTCTGCCCTTCACCGGCTGCGGCCAGGAGGACGCCACCATCCAGCCCTCCCCCGCCGACCTCACCGTCAACCAGGACGGCAGCACCGTCATCTCCAATCTCACCGTATCCGACTTTCGAGGCACCACCCTGACGCTGCAAGGGGAAAACGATTCCAGCGGAAACCGTTATTTCTACCAGCTGAATGTTCCGTTTGTGTCCAGCGAATTCTTGCAGGACGCCCAGGGCAGCCCGGTGAGCCCGGAACAGTTTTCCGAAGGCACCCCGGTGACCCTGGTGCTGCAAAGCCAGTCCCTGAGCACTCCCGCCCTGATTCCTGGGGAAGGAAACGGCGATAACAATCAGTTTATCTACCATTTGCAGTACCGCCGGGAAGGGGATTTTGCGGTGCGCCTGGTCAACGACCCCCGTCCGGAAGCTACTCCCTTTGAAACCCTTACCCGCTCCCAGGTGGTCAGCGGGGAGATCCGCCAGGGGAATACCGTCCCCCTGGGAGAACGGGAGCTGGATCAAATGGTGGCCTGCCTGCAAGGGATCCAAGCCACCGTCCAAACCCAGCCCCAAAGTCAAGAAACCGTAGGCGGCTCCGTTAAGGTGCTCACCCTCACCGATGGGAGCCAGATCGTTCTGGGCCGGGAAAGCGGGGTCAACTACACCCTGTCGGTAGAGACGGCAGAGGGCACCAGCTATTACTGCATCCGCGGAGTGTATCTGGACGATCTGATCCTGCTGACCAACCATGTTTTAGGGTATGACAATGTGCGGTTATAAAACCGGGTTCGGCGAAAGAAGGTGCGTAGGATGAAAGTAAAAAAGTTCTTTTCCCTGCTCCTTGCCCTGGCTCTGCTGGCACCATTCACCGGCTGCTCTTCCCAGCCCCAGCCAGAGGAAACAGCCCAACAGGAATTGGTCTACCCTTCCTTCGACCCCCACCAGCTGGTACAGGCCAGCGCCCAGCCGGTTTCCATGGAACCGGCCTACCCCCTTTCCCAGGAGGATTTGCAGCAGATCAAAGAGCTGCTCCCCACCCTGTCCGGAGTGCTGCTGCCGGGGCAGGAAATGCCGGTGAGCATCGGGGGCTGCCCCACCTTGCAGCTCACCTTTGCAAACGGCAGCCAAACCCGGCTGTACCTGGATGTGTCCGATGAAATTGATTTGGCGGTGGACCGGGAAAGCCCTCTGCCTGCCCCCTGCTATGCGGTGGAGGAAGAAGCGCTGACCCCCCTGCGGGACATCATCCTGTCTTACCCCCTGCCGGAACCCTCTCAATCCTAAAAGAAAGAAGGTGCCTTTATGAAAGTGAAAAAAATCCCTGTCCTGCTTTTGGCGGCAGCCCTATCGGCCTTTCTCCTGGCCGGGTGTTCCCCCCAGCTGGAAGCGGTGTACCCGGACTTTGACGCAAGTAAGGTGACCCAGGTGGAGGTGCAGAGCAATATGGCCAACCCCCCGGTCTTTTCCCTCCTTTCCCCGGAAGATCAGGCCTTTGCCTGCGGCCTGCTGTGCCTGCTCACCGGGACCCCCGAAACCGACCCCGGTACGGAAGGACGCATCGGTATGCCCACCCGGTTTCGCTTCACCTTGGAAAACGGGGAACAGTTCACCCTCTCCACCAGCGGCGGGGAAAACTACGACATCAAACTGACCACCCCTGAAGAAACCTCCTATTACCAGGCGGAGTACTACCAGCTGGAACCCTGGACGGAGCTGGCCGGAGATTATTTTGACTGGAATATTTTAGATTAACGGAAAAGAAGGTGCCTTTATGAAAATGAAAAAATTCCTCCCCCTGCTGCTGTCCCTGGCCCTGCTGGCCTTCCCTCTGGCGGGCTGTTCCACTCCGGCGGAAGAGACGGACACCGCCACTCCCCAGCCCAACATCACCACCGACGAAAACGGGGTGTCCACGGCGGCGGATCTGGACATTGTCATGGACGACGGGAGCACCCTCACCCTGTGGCAGACCCCCAAGCACCAGGACACGGATTTCTTTTATGAAATCCCCCTGGATGGGCTAACCTGCCTGGACCAAGAGGGCAATTCCGTCAGCATTGACCAACTCAGCGCGGACCAGCTGGTGACCCTGACCTTTACCAAAGACCTGTCCCAGCAGGTCTATGAACAGGTGTTGGACACCCAGCTTCGCTATACCTTCACCCTTTCCCAGGATGAGGTGGTGTCCCTAACCTTGCAGGAGGAACAGGCCCAGCCGGTGACCCAGCCCTTTGGGGATTTGACGGCGGACCAGCTCACCGAACTGGCGGTGCAAACCGACAACTTCGACCCGCCTGGCTTCACTCCCCTGTCCTCCCCTGACCTGGAAGAGACGGTGGAATTGCTTTCCGCCATCCGGGCGGTGTCCCAGCCCAACCCAGACCTGCAACCCATGGCCGGCGGTCCCTCCACCCTGCGGCTGACCTACACCGACGGCAGCCAGATGCTAGTGGGAATCAACACCGGGGCCAACTTCCAGCTGACCATCCAAACCGGAGAGGAAACCCAGTATTACCGGGTGCAGTACCTTTATCTGGAAGAGATTCAGAATATCATGAGCGATGCCATGTAAGGATGGGAAAGCCCGCCCCCAGTCACCCGGCTCTGTGCCATCTGCCGAAAACCTTTTCCACAGCAAAAAGCGGAGTGCTCACGCACTCCGCTCTCTCGTTTTGGATTGGATTTTAGTCCAGATACTTGCTGACGCTGGCAGGGAGGTTTTCCACATCGGTGGACACGGTGACCACCACGGTGACCTCGTCCTTCACCAGAGCCTGGATCCGGTCCAGCAGCACGCCCAGGCCATCCAAGTCCCGGTTGCCGATGCGCAGGATGCCGTCCACGAAGATGTCCTTGATGTCGTAGTTGCCCGCCAGCACGCCGGAGATGAATCCGTAGAATTCATCGTAGCCGCTGATGTTGTAGGCGTCGGCATGAATCAGCCGCACCTGGGGCACGATGGAGAATTGCAGGCTCATAGCCTTTTCAATGCACACCACGCAGCCGTCGGTGTTTTTCACTGCCTCGTTGCACATGGAAATCAGGGTTTTGGTTTTGCCGGAGCCTTTGCTCCCTACGATCAGTTTAATCATTTTGTCGCTCCAATCTCAAGCGGAGTAAATCTCTCTCCCCGGCCGCCGCTTGCCGTTTTGCCGGTGGAAAGGGGGTGCTGGGTTACTCGCCCAGCTTAGCCAGCAGAGCGGCCTTTTCGCTTTCGTAACCCGGTTTGCCCAGCAGAGCAAACATATTCTTTTTGTAGCTCTCGACGCCGGGCTGGTTGAAGGGGTTCACACCCAGCAGATAGCCGGAGATGCCGCAGGCCTTTTCAAAGAAGTAGATGAGGTAGCCCAGGTTGGTTTCGTCCATCTGGGGCATTTCCAGAATCATGTTGGGGGTGCCGCCTTCGGTGTGGGCGATGACGGTGCCCTTGAATGCGTTCTCGTTGACCACGCTCATGTTCTGGTTGGACAGGAAGTTCAGCCCATCCAGGTTTTCCGGGTCGTCCTCTACAAAGAAGTCCTGCTGGGGCGTATGGATGTTCACCACAGTCTCAAACATAATCCGGCTGCCGTCCTGGATAAACTGACCCAGGCTGTGCAGGTCGGTGGAGAAGATGGCGCTGGAGGGGTAGATGCCCTTCTGGTCCTTGCCTTCGCTTTCCCCAAACAGCTGCTTGAACCACTCGTTCATCATGGCAAAGGCGGGGTCGTAGGAGATGAGCATCTCCACCTTCTTGCCCTTTTGCAGCAGGATGTTCCGGTAAGCGGCGTACTTGTAGCAGTCGTTCTTGGTAAGGTCGGTGTCGCACAGCTCGTTCTGCGCCTGCCGGGCGCCAGCCATCAAAGCGTCAATGTCGATGCCGGCACAGGCAATGGGCAGCAGGCCCACGGCGGTGAGCACGCTGAACCGTCCGCCTACGTCGTCGGGCACCACAAAGGTTTCGTAGCCTTCCCGGTCCGCCAGGCCCTTCAAGGTTCCCTTGGCTTTGTCGGTGGTGGCGTAGATCCGCTCCTTGGCCCCTTCCTTGCCGTACTTGTCTTCCAGCAGCTTCTTAAACACCCGGAAAGCCAGGGCAGGTTCGGTGGTGGTGCCGCTCTTGGAGATGATGTTCACCGAAATATCCTTGCCCTCGCAGATGGTGAGGATCTGGTTTAAGTAGGTGGGGTTGATGTTGCAGCCCACAAAGTAGATGTCCGGGGTATCCTTGGGCAGGTTGTTGTACAGGGGGCTTTTCAGCGCCTCAATCACAGCCCGTGCCCCCAGATAGGAGCCGCCGATGCCGATGACCACCAGCACGTCGGAGTTCTTTTTAATCTTCTCCGCCGCCTTTTGGATTCGGGCAAATTCCTCTTTGTCGTAGTTGGTGGGAAGCTCCACCCAGCCCAGAAAGTCGTTGCCCAGGCCGGTCTTATTGTGCAGCATTTCATGGGCGGCCTTCACCAGGGGGGCCATCCCATCCAGCTCATGGGAGCGTACAAAGCCCGCCAGATGCTTATCATTGAGTGTAATCGCCATGCTAGATTCCTCCGTTTCTCGCATTTGCGTTTCCCCGCCGAAGGGGGAAATCGGTATGCTTTTATTGTACACTAACGGAATTGGTTTTTCAAGGGGCAAAACAGCAAAATCTCTTATTTCCATCTTCTTTCCGGAAAATATTTGCACATTTCTCACAAAAAGAAAAAAGGGAAGGGATTTCGCAAAAACTCTTTCTTAGAAAAAGCCGGGCCAGGCAAAAGTCAATCCCCGTTTTCCGGCTGTAGGAGCCACTCCTCCCGGGGCTGAAGCAGGGTCTGTTCTCCCCAGGCCAGCATCTGCTCCGGGGCGGCGGCGCCTTCATAGGTCAAATGCACCACATAATCCTCTTCCAGCCAGACCAGTTCACTGGCCTCCTCCTGGCTGTACAGCCGTCCTTCCCGGCCGTCCACCGTCACCGGGCTGGTGTTTTCCCAGTTTTCACCTCCATTGTTATACCGGATGCCGATGGTGTGGACGGGGTTATAATCCGAAAAGGCCCGGTTTTCCAGGACCAGCCGGTTGCCCTGGGCATCCCGGTACTCCCAGCCGAAATACTGGCCTTCCCAGCTGTCCAGAACCTCCCCTTGGAGGGTAAACCCTTCCGGCACCTGGGCAAAGGCCCGCTGGGTGGGCTGTTCCGCCGGGGCGGGGTTGCCGCCGATGGAGGTAAACTGCGTTTCCCAGCGGGGAAAACCGCTCTCATCCATCCCCGCCTGAATATGGAAGCCGGAAACAAATTCCAGGGGGCGCACCGCAGGCTCCACCGGATTTTGGGAGTCCACCCCCACCACCCAGGCCAGCAGGTCGTCCCGCTCCATGACGCCGTACACCAAAACTTCCATCAAATGATTCCCCTCCAGCCACACTGCCCCGGAGTAGTCTTCTTCGGTGTAGCAGAACACCTCCCGGCCTCCAAACTCCACCGTCTCAAAGTGGGCGTAGGTGAGCAGAGGCACCTCATCCTGGTTCCAGGCATAGGATTGCTCCACATATACGATTTGACCGTCCTTGTGGTAGACGTCGGTGTAGCTGGTGGAAAACCGGTTGGCAAGGTCGCCGGAATCCAGCAGCTGCTCATACCCCTCCGGCGCAGTAGAGGGGTAGCGGGGCAAAGGGGCGTCCTGTTCCTCCCATTCCCAGGGGCTGTTCACCTGCAGCACCGAGTTGGTAATGTCGTCGTAGGAGCTGATGTCCCGCAGATAAGCCTGGGGCTCCTCTTCTCTGGTGAGCCAGAACGTCAGCGCCGCCCCGGCGGCAACCACCACCGCCGCCGGAATCAGAATCCAAAGCAGCTTCTTTTTCGTTCGTTGCCGCGCCATGTTCCCTTCCCCCTTCCTTTTTCATCTGCAATTCTCACCGCTCCACCAGCGCCGCCAAAGCCAGAAACTCCTCCGGGGAGATGCTGCCCTGGTAGGTGAACTCCAAAAACAGGTAGTCCCCCAGCAGCACCAGCTGAGACGCATCCGCCCCGCTGTACAGTCTTCCCTCCATGCCGTTGACGGTGACCGTTTGAATCCGGCTTTCGCCGCCTTCTACGGAAGCGCCGTCCGGATTGGAGGAACCCAGGTAAACATCATTCACCGCAGAAAAAATGTAGTCGTTGCCGGTACCCACCATCCGGTTGGTCAGGGTGAGCACCTCCCCTTCCTCATTTTGGTAGGCCTCCATCCGCTCTTCCTCCGGGCCGTCGGTAATCCCTGCCACCACCGGGGAATCTGCCGGGAAATTGTCCAAAGGGGAAATCACCGACCCGATTGGCTGAGTTTCGATGTACCCTTCCGGGGCCTGGGGGAAGGAGTAGTATTCAATCTGGCCGGGCAGTTGGGGATTGCCCCCCACCATCCAGGGAAGGTGAGTGGTGCCGCTTCCCAACAGGATAACGCCTCCCTCCACAAACTCCAGGGAGCGGACTTCCGGCTCTGCGGCAGCGGAGTAGTCCACCAGGTTCACAAAGGCCAGGGTCTCTTCCAGGCTCAGGGGGATGGGGTCGGCGGTTAGCTGAAAGAGGGTGTCCCCATAAATCCAGGCAGCGGAAGAGAAGCCGGTGCCGGCGGAGTAAAGCACCTGGATGTTCCCAAAGTCCACCGTCTGGACCTGGTCCAAAAATGACACCGTCACCCCTTCCCCGGCGGTCTGCTGGGAAAGCTGGACCCGGTTTTCCTCCTGGGACAAAAAAGCGTCCTGGTAGGTGACGGAAAAGCGGTTGGCGGTTTGAGCGGAATTGCGGATCTGGGTGTAGCCCTCCGGGACGCCGGTGAGCCCATAGCGAGGCAGGGGCGCCAGGTTTTCCGTCAGCCCTCCCTGCACCGTATACATAGGACTGGACCCGGCGTCGTAGGCGCTGATGTCCACCAGAGTACGTTTGGGCTGTGCCTGCCCGGGAACCAGCAGCACCACGGCCGCCACCGCCGCCCCAACCAGCAGCACCCCGGCGGCAATCAGAATCCAAAGCCGTTTCTTTTTTTGTTTTGTCATTTTCATTCCCTTCCTTTCTCATTTGGTTTCTTCCTGTTAAACGCTAAAGAGGAGCTGTCGGCCGTGTACCTTCTCCGCCCCGCCGAAACCGGGGTTTTCCGACTTTTTCCTATCTTTACCATACCGGATTAGGGGAAGAAAGTCAAGTAAAATTTGATACTTTCTTTTTGCGCAACATCACTAACATTTCGTCCGTACAACCAATCCAGGTGAAAAAGGTATCATCTTCTGTTTTTCTTGTAAAAAAGGCGCAAAAAAGCGCCCCGGAAACCCGGAGCGCTTCTTTTTCCCCATGAAAACCTACATCCCAAACACCCGCTGCCAAAGAGCCCCGAAGGCGGCCCAAAAGCCCCTTCGCTCCACCGGCTGGGCGGGGGTGATGGGCTGAGAATACCCTTGCTCCCCGTTGAGGGTCACGGTGATCTCCCCCACCGAAGCGGTCTGCTCCAGGGGGGCGGTGATGGAGGGCTGCACCGAAAAGTCCGTCTCCACCGCAGCCTCCGCCCCGGCGGGAATCAGCAAGGGGGTGAAGGTCAGGGTCACCGGCTGGGTTGCGGCCTGCTGGTAGAGCCCTAGCTCCACCGGCAGGGTCTGGGCCGGGATAGTCACCGGCTCGGGGGTGATGGTTTTGTAGTTGGCAAAGGCGTAGTCCAGCATCCCCTGGCACTCCTCGTTCCGGGAGGTGGTGGTCACTGCTCCCAGACAGACGGCAATGAAGGTGGAGCCGTCCCGCTCCGCCGCCGAGGACAGGCAGTAGTGGGCCGCATCGGTAAAGCCGGTCTTTACCCCAATGCAGCCGTCGTAGGTGGCCAACAGGGGGTTGCTGTTAATCATGGTCCAGTCCCGGCCGGTGCCTTCCCGCAAAACGTACCGCTGGGTGGAGACGTACTTGCGCCCCAGCTGAGATTGCAGCAGCTGCCGGGTCATCAGGGCCACATCGTAGGCGGAGGAATAATGGCCTTCTTCATCCAGGCCGTGAGGGTTGGCGAAGTGGGTGTTTTCCATCCCAAGCTCCTGAGCCCGCTGGTTCATCCGCTCGACAAAGGCTTCCTCGCTGCCGCAAAGGTATTCTCCCAGGCACACTGCCGCATCGTTGGCGCTGGGAAGGGCCAGGCTCATCATCAAGTCTTCCACCGTCATCTGCTCCCCCTCTTCCAGATAAATCTGACTGCCCCCGATAGAGGAGGCGTAGGCGGAGGCGGTGACGATGTCCTGCTCCCCGATCTGTCCGGCTTCCATGGCCTCGCAGAGCAGCAGCATGGTCATCACTTTGGTCACCGAAGCGGGGGCCACCTGGGCATGGCTGTTCTGCTCAGCCAGCACCCGGCCGGTGGAAGCGTCCATCAGCACGCAGTAGGTGTCGGGATACAAAAACCCGTAGGGGGACACCCCGGCCTGGTCGATGAGGGCCTGGGTATCCAGGGTCACGGAGACATTCTGGGCATTTTCCACATCCTCCTGGCTGGGGGTCTGGGCCGCCAGCTGGGAAGGGGTAGGGCTGGCATAGGCAGTCAACGCCGGCAGCCCTTCTTCCTCCCCGGCGGTAAACTGGGAAGCATCCAGGTTCTGCTGGGTCACCCCGCCTTCCGCCAAAGCCCCCAGGGGTGCGGCGCAAAACAGCAGCGCCAGGCTCACCAGCACGCAGAGCAGTCGTTTCATGAAAGCACATTCCTTTCTTTACTGGGAATCGGTTTTGGGAGGATACATGGCGTCCAACAGAGCCAGGCCGGTTTTGGTGGAGAACACCTTTTCCCGTCCGGTGCGGATGGCGGCTTCGCTCATGGCTTCCTCCATGGCATTGACCAGAAAGTCCGCTTCCAGCAGAATCTGGTGGTCCGGCCCCTCCACCGGATGGTAGGTGTGATGATGGCCCACCAGCCAGCACACCCGCCGGGTCACCTCATCCGAAAAGCCAAGTCTCGTAAGCATCTCCCCCGCCGGGGCGGGGCCTTCTATCTGCTGGTACTTCCCCGCCGAAGAATGGTACTTCTCCAGGCTGGGGCGGATACCGATGTCGTGGACCAAAGCGGCGGCTTCGGTGATCAGTTGCAGCCGATCCGGCAACCCTTCCTGCCGTCCGATTAAAGCGGCGTAGGTGTGGACCTTGGCGAAGTGGGCAATGCGGTGAGGCACTCCCTTTTCGTACTCCGCCATGGCCAGAAACAGCCGGTCCAGCTGTTCTCTTTCCTTGGTTTCCATGGTTATTTTTCCCCTTCCAAGCGCCCCATAGGCGCAAGAATCCGAAAATATCATAGCGGAATTTTCTTCCATTGTCAACCGAATCCGGGATTTTTTGACAAAAAGAAAGCCGGACGGACGGCCCATTTTGGGCTCCGGTGAAGCCGCAATTTTGCGTTGCAACATTTAGAGCGCTTGCGGCACCGTTCCGCTTCCGAATTGATGTGGGACAAAAAGAAAAACCACCCAACTTGGATGGCTTTGAACTGGAGCAGGTTACGAGAGAAACGTCCGGGACGTTTCCAAGTCCCCTCTTGCTGCCCTTGCCCTATGGGCAGCATTTTGCCCAAGGCAAAAAACGAGGGAACCTGCTTCGCCTCTCCACCCCCGAATCTTTTCAGCGGCAAAAAAGAAAAACCACCCGATTCGAGTGGTTTTGAACTGGAGCAGGTTACGAGNNTTTCCAAGTCCCCTCTTGCTGCCCCTACCCCATGGGCAGCATTTTGCCTGCGGCAAAAACCGAGGGAACTTGCTTCGCCTCTCCACCCCCAAATCTTTTCAGCGGCAAAAAGAAAAACCACCCGATTTTGGGTGGCTTCTAATTGGAGCAGGTTACGAGGCTCGAACTCGCTACCTCCACCTTGGCAAGGTGGCGCTCTACCAGATGAGCTAAACCTGCGTTGTCGGCAACGATGCTTATTATACCGGACAGCGGGGCAGTTGTCAAGGAATTTTTTTATTACAGCTGGGTTTTTCCAACAAACTCCGCCCCGGCCGGAAAGATTCTTTCCTTCCAAAGCAGGAAACCGAACAACGGCCTGGAGCGAAAACCGCCGGAACCTGCCCGTCCAATTTCCGCCTAAGGCAAAACGATCTCCCGGATGGATGACGGAACCGGTTACCGGCGAAACGTCTGTGACGTTTCCAAGTCCCCTCTTGCTGCCCTTGCCCTATGGTCAGCATTTTGTCTGAGGCAAAAACCCAGGGAGCTTGCTTCGCCTCTCCACCCCCCGAATCTTTTCAGCGGCAAAAAGAAAAACCACCCAATTTGGATGGTTTTGAACTGGAGCAGGTTACGAGGCTCGAACTCGCTACCTCCACCTTGGCAAGGTGGCGCTCTACCAGATGAGCTAAACCTGCATACACATCATCGAAATGATGTGATTTTTGGTGCCTCCGATCGGAATCGAACCAATGACACGAGGATTTTCAGTCCTCTGCTCTACCGACTGAGCTACAGAGGCGGATGGCGACCTGTATCGGGCTCGAACCGACGACCTCTAGCGTGACAGGCTAGCGCTCTAACCAACTGAGCTAACAGGCCAGATATGGTGGGAGTAACAGGGCTCGAACCTGTGACCCTCTGCTTGTAAGGCAGATGCTCATCCCAGCTGAGCTATACTCCCCTGTTTCCTCGTTGTTTCTGGTGTCTTGACCAGCGACAAGAGTTATTTTACCAAAGGAACCCCGGATTGTCAACCCTTTTTTAAAATTAGCTTGCATTTTCTTTTTTTCAAAAAGAATTTAAAAAAACAAGTGTATTTTTTAGAAAATCAGTTGGTTTCCTCTGGTTCCAACTTGGACTGGCTGAACTGCTGGCTGGAATACAGCCCGGAATACCCGCTGAGCAAATAGCTTACCGCCGCCGCCACGGCGTAGTAGAGGATGCCCTCCCCGCCCAGCAGCTCCACCCCCAGCAGGATGGCGGAAAGGGGGCAGTTCACCATGCCGCAGAACAGGGCCACCATTCCCACTGCGCCGCCAAAGGCCGGGTCCATCCCCAACAGGGGCGCCAGGGCACACCCCAGGCAGGCGCCCACAGCCATGCCGGGGATAATCTCTCCGCCCTTAAACCCGGCGGCAATGGTGAGCACTGTCAAAAGCAGCTTCACTGCAAAATCCCAGGGCAGGGCCTGTCCGGAAAGAGCCCGGGCAATCAGTTCCTGGCCCGCCCCGCCGTACCGGCTGCCCAGCAGCACCAGCAGCCCGGCAATCACCGCACCACCCAAAGCAATCCGCAGGTAGGGGTTGCGCAGATAGTGCCGTGCCAGCCGGATGGCCCAGTGGAGGGCGGCACAGAATAGAATGCTCACCAAAGCGCACACCGCCGCCACCGCCACCGATTGCAGCACCGAGTCCCAGGCCAGGCCGGGAAAGTCCGGCCGCCCGAAGGCTTCAAACTCCACCCCGCAGAGGCAGGACACCCCGTAGCCGATCACCGCCGCCAAAGCGCAGGGCAGGATGGCGGAGTACAGCACCGACCCCACCTTGGCCACTTCCATGGCAAAGGCCATAGCCGTCACCGGGGCGCCGAAGATGGCGGCAAACACGGCGCTCATCCCGCACATGGTGAGGATACGCTTTTCCCCCGGTTCCAGCTTTCCCTTCCTGGCCAGGAAGTTGCCCAGGCTCCCCCCGATTTGCAGGGCGGCACCTTCCCGTCCGGCGCTGCCACCGCAGAGCTGGGTGAGCACCGTGCCCACAAAGATTAAGGGGGCCAGCCGCATGGGCACCGCTTCCGCCTCCCGGATGGAGGCTAGCACCAGGTTGGTGGAGGGGTCTTTTTCCAGCCCGCACACCCGGTAGAGCAGCACAATCAGCAGCCCCGCCGCCGGCAGGCCAATCAAAATCCAGGGCCAGAAGCCTTCCCGGCACAGCCCGGCATACTTCAAACACCAGGAAAAGGCGGCTCCCACCAGCCCCCCGATGGCTCCCACCACCGGGGCGCAGAGCCCCCAGAACAAAAACTTTTTCCAATACTCCGCCCCTCGGCGGACGTCGCGCCAAATCCGTTTCATGGCTCCTCCCGAGGACGGCGGGCAGCGGCATCCCCCGTCTTCTGTTCCATCCACTCTTTTTTCCAATGCTCCAGCGCCCTGGGACTGGCGAATCGCAGCGCCTTTTGGGGATACCGTGCCAAAATGCCCCGGTATTCCTCCCGACGGGCGGCGTTCCGCCCATCCCGCAAAATCCAGCAGAGAAACTCCCGGTCCAGCTTTTCCGGGCACCCTTGGGTCATGGAGGGACGGGAACGGCCCCGGTTTTCCCTCTGCCGCCGAATCACCCGCTTCAAACAGGTCCATCGGGAAAATTGGAGCAGTAAAATCAGGTCCGCTTCTTCCAGCCGCCGCTCCCCCCAAAGGGAGAGGTAGTTGCCGTCTATCACCCAGCGGTCATGGGTGTCCAGAAACCGCCCCACCTGCTCCAATTCCGCCCCCTTCTCCTGCTCCACCCAGCCGGGCAGCCAGTGGACCCGGTCCAGGTGCAGCACCGGCAGGTCCAGCGCCTGCCCCAGCCGGGCGGCCAGGGTGGACTTCCCCGCACCGCTAAAGCCCAACACTGCAATCTTCACGGGGTTTCCCTTCCCGTCAGCCAGGCGGTCTTTGCCCCGGTGTAAGCCAGCAGGTCTTGGGGGGAGAGGGTAATCTGTACCCCTTTTTTGCCCCCGCTAATCATCATTTCCTCCCCCTCTAGGCAGCTTTCGTCAATGAGGGTGGGAAAGGACTTTTTCATGCCGATGGGGCTGCACCCGCCCCGGACATAGCCGGTCAAAGGCAGCAGCTCCTTGACGTGCACCAGCTCCACCGATTTTTCTCCGGCGGCTTTGGCGGCTTTTTTCAGGTTCAGCTCCTCTGCCACCGGCAGCAAAAACACATGGTAGCCCCCGCTGTGCCCCCGGGCTACCAGGGTCTTAAAGCAGCGGGCCGGGTCCTGGCCCAGCTTTTGGGCCACGCTGATGCCGTCAATGAGCCCGTCGGAGATGTCGTATTCCCGGTGGGTGTAGGGGATTTTGGCCTGGTCCAGCAGGCGCATGACGTTGGTTTTTTGGGTCTTTGCCATTGCTCGCACTTCCTTGTCCGGTTCTGCTGATAGTATACTCTCTGCGGGGGAAAAGTGCAAGGAAGGCGCAAAGACAAACGCAAAGAGCGGCGGAAAACCCGCCGCCATCAACACGATATTTGCTTCGGTATGGTTATTCTGTTTCCACCGGCTGCAGCTGCTCCGCCAACAACACCAATTCCTGTTGGGTCATTGGGGCGGTGGAACTTAATTCCAAGGTGCGGTACCCATCTATCCATCCAATTTCAGATACCTGGGAATTGATATGGACAAACCCCGGGTTGCCCCCTACCGTTACTTCTGTTACAGCGGCCGGATCAAGCAGCTCCTGCTGGGAAAACTGCTGGAAGTTAAAAAGCAGGCCGGGTCCCAACCTGCATTGCAGGTTCAGCACCGCCCCGTCTTCCCCTTGATAATTCCAATACATCTCCCAAGGGGTGGCGTGTTCAGAGTTCAAAGCATACCCTTCCGGAGGCTGAGCAAATCCTAAAAACTGCGCCGGTTGCGGAATCTCCGGATTGCCCTGCGTCCGGTACCATCCCGTGTCGATAGACCAATTTTCCACCTCTTCTGGATTGCTGCAGCGGCACAGGTTCAAAGGAGAAACCTCCGGCTGGCGTAGGACGCTGTAATCCACCAAAAACATCCACTCCAGCATCCTATCCACTTCCAGCGCCTGCTCACAGGAAATTTGGAGCAGGGAATCCCCTTGCATCCAGATAATCTCAGAGGTTGTGACAGGCGGCTGCAGTTCGGCGATGGTGTACTGATGATACAGCACCTGGACATCCCCTGCCCACACTTCCCGATCTGCTTTGATCTCCAGATGGTCCGTAGCAAACTCCTGAGTGAAGGTCAGTTCCTGCCCCTGGTCATTTTGATACACATCGGTGTATTGCCGGCTGAGTCGGTTGGCGGACTGAGCGGCATCCTGAATCAAAGTCCACCCTTCCGGCGGGGTAAAGGAATAGCAGTCCAGCACCCGGTTTTCGATTTCTTCCTCCGACAATCCTCCCTGGACGGCACAGTACAAAATTTCATTGGTATACTCATCCCGTTGCACCGCAAACGAATTGGGCGCAGGCTTCCCAGAATTGTTCAGCAGGTCCAGCAGCACCACCGCTGCCGCCGCCAGGATGACCGCAACCGCTGTCAGCACAACCCATTTTTTCCTCCTGCCACCCATTCCAATTCTCCTTTTTTCCAAAATACTCTTTTTGGTTTCATCATACCAGGAAGTCTGAAAAAAGTAAAGTAGAAAAATCACACCGTTTTTTGTCATATCCTACAAAGCCTTTGGGACAAACGAAAAGGGCGGCGGGGATATTCCCCGCCGCCGGACTATGCAGTTTACTCCGCTACGTCATAGGCATAGGTCACCGAAAAGCCGTTGTCCCACTGCTGGGTATCCACCACCCTGCCCTCCTGGGCAGAAGGCCGGGCGAATACCGTGACAGCGGCGGCGCCCAGCATCAAAGCCAGCGCCGCTAAAGTCGCCAGAATTTTTTTGGAAACCATGCGCCGTTTCATAAAATCACTTCCTCTCTTTTTTAGTCTTATCGCAATACAACCGCCTGGTTTTTAACACATGGCATAAAATGTTTCAAACGCCATCTACCTCGTCTAATTAAATTATAGCAAGGAAGGGAAAAAAGTAAAGTAGAAAATGACGTCATATTTTTGTGAAATTTAGCCAATGCTTTGTCGTTTTTCTTCCGGCTTCTCCATTTCAAAGAATGGAAACACAAAAGGCGGCGGGGAAATTCCCCGCCGCCGGAACCTGAGGTCAAACCTTAGAAGTATCGCTTTCCACCACCGTCTGGTCCACCACTGCGCTAGACGTCTGGCTGGAAGTATTGTCATTTTCCTGCATCATCACGGTGAGAGCCGCCAGAGTGAAACAAAGCCCCAGCAGCAACCCAACCACAGCGGCAATCACCAGAATCTGGACCGAAGAAAAACGCCGTCTCACAAACACACCTCCTGTGTGGCAAAAAGCAGAAAGGATCTGCGCCTACGCTTTTTCATTCCAAATCATACCGTCATTATAGAATACGGCCCGAAAAATGTCAATCAACGATTTTTGATTCTCTGCGCAAAAACCGCCATCCAAGCATTCTATCAGAATGGTTATTCCACTTCCACCAGCCGCCCCAGCCCGAAGGAATAAAGGTAGCAGCCCGTCACCGGCTTTTCCAGATATTCCTCCACCGCCAGCTTGTAGCAGAAAAGCTGGGTGCGGTAGCGCTCCGCCAGTTCCTGGGGGGCGCTGACCCGGTCGGTTTTATAGTCGATGAGGATGACCCCGTCCTCCATTTCCAGAATCAGGTCCACCACCCCTTGGAGCAGCAAGGGGCTTTCCTCCCCCTTGCCGGATTGGGGGATGCCGGTGTCCAGGCTTTGGGCGGACAGGTCGCAGAGGAAGGGGTACTCCCGGTACACCTGCCTGGCCTGGCCCAGCCACCTTCCCACCGGGGAAGCAAACAGCCCCCGGATGGCCTTCCGGGACACGCTTTTCCCCTCTTCCCCGGTGAGCAGCCCTTCCTCCACCAGCCGGTCAATCTCCCCTTCCGGGTTTTGAGCCAGGGCGGACAGGTCCCCCAGTTCCAACACCCGGTGGGTGGCGGTGCCCCGCTGGGCGGCGGTCAGGTGTCCCGACTGGGGCAAGGTAAAGGGCTCCAGCTCCTCTTCCCCGGTTTGGCGGCGCACCAGCTGGGTCACCGACAGCTTGGCCGGCAGGCGGGTGTCCCCCTCAAAGGGGTAGTCCTCCTCCATCTGGGCGGCCAGGCGGCGTTCCAGCTCAGGGTCTGCCTGGGGAGGCTGAACAGCGGCGGTTTCCGGCTTCTCCCAGTCCTGGGGGACGGAAGCCCGGCGCACCAGCACCTTGTCCTCCGGGAAAGCCCGGGCCAGCTCCGCCAGGGAGGGCTCCTGCTTGGGGGCAGGCTTTAACAGCTCCTGAAGGGACGCTTCCTCTCCCAAGGCCAGCAGCAGCCAGCCCAGGGCGGAGTTCTGGGACAGGTAGTCGTAGGGGCTCACCTTCCCCTGTCCCTGCCGGGCCAAAGCGGCAAGCTGCTCCGGCTCCGGGGCGGAGCCCACTAAGATCAGCTTTTCCTTGGCCCGGGACATGGCCACATACAGCACCCGCAGCTCCTCGCTGAGGTTTTCCCGGCGGATGGCCTGGCGCACCCCCACCAAAGGCAGGTTGTCGTACCGCTGTCCCCGCTGGGGGCGGATCACCGGCATGGCCATTCCCAGTTCCCCGTGGAGCAGCACTGTCTGCTGCAAATCCTGCTGGTTGAACCGGTGCTCCAGCTGGGCCACAAAGCAGATGGGGTATTCCAGCCCCTTGGACTTGTGGATGGTCATCAGCTCCACCGCTTCCCCGGTTTGGACGTTGGCGCACTCAAACCGCTCTTGGCGCTGGATGGCTCGGTCCAGGTAGCGGACGAAGCCCACCAGCCCCCGGTGGCTGCCGGACTGGTAGTCCTGGGCGTAGCTCACCAACAGCTGTAAGTTGGCCCCTTTCCGGCGGCCGTCCTCCATCCCTGCCACCATGTAATAGAAGCCGGTGGTGTCGTAGATCAGCCGCAGCAGCCGGTCCACCGGAAGCAGGGCCGCCTGCATCCGCAGCCGCCGGTACAGGGAGAGGAACTCCTGATCTGCCGCATCCTGCCGATGGAGCAGCAGCCGGTAGAGGGGCTGTTCCGGGCCGGTGCTGCGCAGCTGAGCCAGCTGGGCGGGGGTGTACCCCACCATGGGGGAAAGGAGCACCGCCGCCATAGGGATGTCCTGAAGGGGGTTATCCAGAATCCGCAGAAATTGCAGCATCACCGCCACCTCGTAGGAATCGAAGTACCCCTGCTGCTGCCGGGCAAACAGAGGCACCCCCGCCTGCTCAAAGGCACGGCGGTAGTCGGCGGCAGCCCCGGCGGTGCTTCGCAGCAGCACGCAGAAATCCCCGGGGCGGCAGGGACGGAGCCGGTCCCCGTCACTGACCAAAAAGCCCTGGTCCAGCATGATGCGAATGCGCCGGGCAATGTAGTCCGCCTGGGTAAAGGCATCGGTTTGCTCCACCAGGCAGAGCTCCGCCTCCATCCCCTGGGCGGGGGGATACTGGGCGCCGGGGTTGAGCCACTCCTGCCGGGTGTAGTCCAAATCCCCCAGCAGCTTGGACATGGTCCGGGAGAACACCAGGTTCACCCCCCGGCAGACGGTGTCCCGACTGCGGAAGTTGTGGGAAAGGAGAATCCGTCCGGGAAAATCCCCCGGCTGCTCATAGTCCCGGTACAGCTCCCCCCGGCGGACAAACAGCTCCGGGGTAGCCCGGCGGAAGCGGTAAATGGACTGCTTCACGTCCCCCACCAAAAACAGGTTTTCGCTGCCGGTCAAGTATTCCGGGCTGTCCGCCTTCGCCCGTACCGGGCCTTTGGCCAGACCCCAGAACAGCAGGTTTTGCACTGCGCTGATGTCCTGGCACTCGTCCACCATAATGGCGTAGTATTCTTCGGAAAGCCGCTGGGCCAGGTCGGTTTTCACATAGTCTTCCCCTTCCCGGACCACCAGCAGCTGCACCGCCATCCGGGTCAGGTCGGAGAAGGAGTAGACCTGGGCCTTTTCCTTTTCCTGATCCAGCCGCTGGGTGAAGTCCAGGCACAGCTCCCCTAAGGCCTCCATCCGGGGACGAAGCCAATCCAAATCTTCCCGAAATTCTTCCCCGGTGCAGCAGAGCAGCTTTTGCAGCTCTTCCAGCTCTGAGAGAAGCTGTTTGCGCTGTTCCAGGGCTTGCGTCAGCTCCGGGGAACGGTCCTCCGGCTTCTGCCGGGGACGGCACTGCCCCGCTTTCAGGTTTCGCAGCAGCAAAACTCCCTGCTCCCAATCCCCTTCTTCCAACGCCTTGGCCAGCTTTTGGGCCCCGGCCAGCAAGGCGTGGTAGTTGTTCACCGAAGCGGGGCCGAACAGGGCGTCGTCCTCCAGCATAGGCTGAAGCTCTTCCAGGCTTTGAGCCAAGGCTCCCGCCCGATGGGCCAGCAGGGGCAGCAGCGCCTTCCCCCAGGGGGAGTCCGCCGGGGAGCCGGAGTCTTTCAGCTGCTCCAGCATGGCGGAAAGCTGCACCTCCGGGAAAGGGTAGGAGTCCAGAAAATCCCAGAGCTGCTCCACCGCCTGCTCCAGGCGGTGCTCCCCGTCCCGAGCCAGCATCTCTGCCAGCAGGCCGTAGGCCGAATCCTGTTCCTTGCACCGCTGCTCCAGCATTTGGGCAAGGCAGTCCTGGGCCATCTGGTTTAACTCCCGCTCCTCCCCCAGCCGAAACCGGGAGGAGATGCCCAGCTGCTGGAACTGCTCTTTCACCAGCTGCTGGCAGAAGGCGTCGATGGTGGACAGCTTCATCCCCCCCAGCAGAAGCAGCTGCCGCTGGTAGAAGGGGTCTCCGGGGTGCTCCCGGGCCTGCTGGGCCAAAGCCTGGCGGATGCGCTGCTTCATCTCAGCAGTGGCGGAGCGGGTGAAGGTCACCACCACCAGCTTGGCGGGGTCTAATTGCAGCTTCTCGTCGCAGAGGATGCGCATCACCCGGCGGGTGAGGACGGCGGTTTTCCCGCTGCCTGCGGCGGCGCTGACCAACAGGCTGCCCCCATCGGCGTAGATGGCGTTTTTCTGGGAGGTGGTAAGGGTAAATTCGGCCATGAAAAAACTCCTTTTGCAGATTCTTCTCACCGTCCGGGCGGCGTTTTCTTCATCTTACCACCCCCCATGTCCCATGTCAAACCCACGGAGCCTGACTCGATCTACCGGCAGAAGCATAATATTGATATTTCAATTAAATAATACTGTCTATTTTCCACTATACCGCCGCCCCAAGAAAAACCTTCCTGTGGGTTTTCTCTTGTGATAAATATGAAAACATGATATAATGATGACTGAACCAATCTGTTTGCCCCCTCAGCCCGATTCTGAAAGGGTTTCCGCCTTTCTGCCAGGCCGGTCATTTTGCTTGGTAAAAAGCCAGAGGATCTAAACCGGATTGCGTTTTAGAATGTTCAAAGATTTTCTGTGAAAAAAGGAGGACTTTTTATGTTTTGCAGTAATTGCGGCGCTCAGCTGCCCGACGACGCCGAGTTTTGCAGCAACTGTGGTCAAAAAATAGAACCGGCTTCTGCTTCTGGACCGGCTTCTGACGCAACCGCCAAAGCGGAAGCTGCTATGGATAAGGTAGGCAATGCGGCGGAAATCGCTGCCGACAAGGTGGGAGCGGCCGCTGAAATAGCCGCCCAAAAAGCCGGTGCCGCCGCCGGAGCAGCTGTGGCCAAAACCAGCAACTTCTTTCAGAGCAAGTTCCTGCCCGGGGTGAAAAAGTACCTAAAGTGGATTATCGTAGGGGTTGTGGTGATTCTGGCTATTGTAGCCTTCTTTGTCACCGGCAGCGTCATGAGCAATCCCGGCAACGTGGTCACCAGCTTTTTGAGCAATCTGGCCAACAACAACTACGCCGCTGCCTTTGACCAACTGAACGTAGAAGAAAGCGAGTTTGTCAACGGGGACACCTTTGCCCAGTACATCTCCGAACAGGAAACCGACTTCTCCGAATACCGCAATTACCGGGTGCTGCCCTACAACGACTACGTCCGCCTGCAGGCCGATGAATACGGTTTAGGCAGCTTGACGGATGCCTACCTGGAAGAAGAATCCGGAGACGGCTCCACCCTGTCCTATGTGGCGGTGGCTCCCGATGATTCCGATGGGCTCCAGTTTACCCTGGTCAAGCAGGACTCCAACTTCCTGCTGTTCTGGCCCACCTATAAGATCGACACCGAAGGTATGCTGGCCGATGCCACCATCTACACCCTGCCGGACAGCACCGTGGCCATCGACGGCATCAACGTCCCGGCTGGCACCGCCGATGAGGACACCCCGGATGGCTGCGTGCCCTACACCGTGCCCGCTATACTGGGCGGGGACCACACCCTGACCATCACCAACCCTCTGGCGGAGGATTACGAAAGCGACATTTCCGTCTATTCCGGCTACACCCGCACCGTCAGCGACCTGACCCTGTCGGAAGAAGTCATCCAGGGCCGGTTTGAAGCCAGCCAGGAACTGCTCCCCACCCTGGTCAACGGCGCCATTGCCAACACCGCCTTTGACGATCTGGGCATTGCCGTCACCTCCGATTCCAGCGCCTTGGCGGACATCAAGGAAGCCTACGACGATTTGCTGGCCGACCTTCACGACGATGACGGCACCGGTTTGAAGAGCATCACCTTCACCGACTTTGAAGACACCAGCTACTACGATGAGCTGGACTCCGATTTGACCTACGGCAGCCGGGTCCGGTTCCGCTACGACTATGTGGCCACCGTCCGGGACTACGGCACCGACCAGCTGGTGGACGAAGCCTCCACCTACACCCACTCCAGCACCCTCTCGGTGGAATACGCCTACGAGAACGGCAGCTGGGTGCTCTCCGGCCTCAACAGCCTGTACATTTCCTACTAAGCTGACATCCTAACATAAAACAGCCGCCGCACTCCCGTCTTTCCGGGGTGCGGCGGTTTTCGTTTGTCTATGGGGAAAAATGCGGGGCAGGCTGCGGTTTAAGGCTTCTTTTTCCCTTTCAGCTCCTGAAGCACCTGCTTGTTGCTCTTTCTCTCGTAGCTGCGCACCGGCCCGTCCTTGGCCCGGCAGAGGGTGGCGTAGTCGCACCATTGGCAGGCTTTCCCGCTTGGGGTTTCCACCGGGGAAGGGGCGATCTCCCCGGCAAACAACCGGTCCGCCATCTCCCGGATTTTGTCCAGCACCTTCCCGGTCACCAGCTGGAGCTGGTAGGCGTCGATGATGTTTTCCTGGCTGTTCTTGTCAAACAGCTCTTCCACCGCCTTGCCGGAATCGTCAAACAGCAGGTCCCACTGGGGCACCATGGCCCCCTGGTCCTTGAGGTACCCCTTGGCCAGAGCTTTTACCGGGATGCTCTCCCCGGAGAGGGTGTCGTCCATGGCCAGCACCACCGATTTTTGGTTGAGCACCAGCCCGTTCATCCGGTAGGACTTCTTTTTTTCCCGCTCCCACTGGGCCTGGGAAGCCTCCCGCCCCAGCTTGGGGGACACCTGCCCCGCCGGCTGGTACAGCACCCCGGCCCCTTGGCCGCCACGGCCCTGTTCCAGGCAGATGAGATAGATCATCATCTGAAGGTTCAGCCCTTGGAGCACGTCGCTGAGTTTCAACTGCTTGGCACCGGTTTTATAGTCCACGATGCGGAAATATCGGGTGCCGTCGGAATCCTGATACAGGTCGATCCGGTCCACAGTGCCGTGAAGGGAGACCTGGTTGCCTGCCTGGGTGGACACCGTCAGAGCCGGGGAATGGCCCCCTTCCCCGATGCGGTACTCAAAGGCGGCGGGGAAGAATCTGCTGTGCTGGATCTGCTTGGCCAGTTCCAGCAGCAGGGTGGTCACCCCTTCCCCGGCTCGGCGCAGCTGCACCCGCAGCCGTGCGTTGTCCAGGCTGCCTTTGGGCAGGTGCTGCTCCAAATACAGCCGGACGCACTCTTCCGCCAGGGATTGCAGCTTTTCCGGGGTCAAATCCTCCCGGCCCCGGAGCTGTTCCAGTACCTTGCAGAGAATTTCGTGGACCAGATTCCCCCGGGAAAGGGGGTCGTAGCGCACCTGCCGCCGGGGGTAGAGCTTCAGCCCCTGCTTGCAGAAAAACTGGAAGGGGCAGCGGTAAAAGTCCTCCACCCGGCTGGGGCTGAGGAAGGGACGCTGCCCGTAAAGCTGCTCCACCAGCTTTCGGTCCAGCTTCCGGGCGGCGTTTTTTCGCCCCTGCCGGACCTGTTCCAACATGGCGGCGTACTCCCCGGACCGGGAGAAGTACTCCTCCAAGGTTTTGGTGAACACGTCCGGCTGCCGGGCCGCCGCCAGCAGGGCGAACCCCGCTTCCTTGGACTGGCAGAGCCGGGCGGGCTCCCGCCGGGCCAGCTCCTCCCGGCGGCATTGGGGGAACAAAGCGGCCAGCTCTTCCAGCAGGGGGGAGGGGGCAATGGCGCTTCCCTGCAAATCCCCTTCCGGAACCGAAATCCACAGCCGCTGCTCCCCGCCGGTGAGGGTCTGGTAGGCGTAAAACCGGCCTTCCTGGGTGCGGCGCAGCCGGTCCCGGGCAATGGGAAGCTGGCGCCGGGCCAAAAGCTCCTCCTCTTCCTCCCCGAATAAGGGGCATCCGGCAGGGGTTTGAGGGAACACCCCTTCTTCCGCCCCCAAAATCAGCAGCACCTTCACCTGTTCCAGATGGAGCTTGCCGCTCTGCCCCACGTTGACGCAGTCCAGCGCCTGGGGTACCGTTTCCAAACCGGACTGCTCCGCCAGCAGCTCCAACAGCTGCCAGTACCGGGAAAAGCTCACCGGCCGGTCCTCTAAAATCTCCGCAATGGCGGTGCAAAGCTGTCCTAAGGTTTCCCACATCCGGCGGTACTGGGCCGCCGCCGCCAGGCTTTGGGCGGGCTGGACCGTATCCTGCTCCAGCATTTGGATGTACTGCTGGGTGACCTGCCGTACCTGCATCCCTTCCAGCAAATCAAACAGCCCTTGGGTCATCTCCCGGGCGGAACACTCTCCCAGCTTCCGGAAAGGGAGCAGGTGGTCCAGCAGAAATTTGCGCATCTCCTCCAACCGGGCCAGACGGGCGGTTTCTTCCTCCCGCTGCTGGGGGTTTCGGGGGCCTTCCAGGCCGTAGATGCTCAGGGTAAAGGGGGAAAAGAACCCTTCCTCCCCCAAATCCCATAAGTACAGGTAGTTTTCCAGCTCCGCCACCCGGCTTTCGTCAAAGGGGGTGAGGCCGCACTTTAACAGCGCCGTAGCCTGCAAGGGGGAAAAGCTGCCGGAGCCCAAGGCAAAGCAGTGCTGCACCAGCCGGAACAGGGGAGACTGTAAGGGAGAAACCGGGTCGTCCAGATAATAGGGTACCTCGTACCGCTCCAAAGCGGATTGCAGCAGGGGGCGGTAGCTTTCGCTGCCCAGCACCACCGCCATCTCCCGGTAGCGGTACCCCTGCCGGGCCAGTTCCCTCAGCCGGGCGGCGGCGGCCTGCACCTCCTCCTGGCGGTTGGGGGCACGGATCAGTTCCAGCTCCTGAGCCGGTTGGTCATAGGGGACCGGTGGAATGGCGTAGAGCCGCCGTTCCAGGGCTTCCAGTGCCGGGGGGCGCACCCCTTCCGGCTGGGGCAGCACTTCCGGTGTGGCTACCGGCACCCCCAGTTTCCGGGCCAGGACCCGCAGCTGGTGATACAGGGCGTCGGACAGGGCAAATAAGCTCTCCCGGCGGGGGTCGGCAGGGTCTAACGTCAGGGTGACGGTGACCTGTTCCCCCTGCAGCAGCATCTGCTCCAACAGCAGCAGCTTGTCCTGGGAGAGAAAGTCAAAGCCGTCTAAGTAAAACCGTCCCCCCTCAAACAGCCGGTGTTCCGCCGCCAGCCGGGCGGCTTTGGGCAGATCCTCCAAGGGGTCGGAAAACCGCCGCCCCAGCAGCCCCTGGTATTCGGCGTACACTGCGGCCGTGTCCAGCAGCTTGGAGCGCAGGCTGCCTTGAGGCAGGGTGCGGGCAAAATCCTCCAACCCGGACACCTCCATCCCGGCGGATTGCAGCTGCTCCACCGTTTGGAGCATGGCGGGGGCCAGCCGGCTCCGGGAGGCCGGGGAGGCATACACCTTCAGCAGCGGCCCCGCTTGTTCCAGGGCCAGCTGCATCAACAGCAGCTTCTGCCTGACGTCGGCGGCAGGGCGGCCCTGGGGGTAGTAGCGGGCCGCCAGCCGGGAGGCCAGCCGGGAAAAGCCGGTGACCTGGATTTTGGAAAAGGCCTTAGCCCCCAGGGTGCGGTAACAGCGCCGCTCCCCCTCGAAGGTGGACTGGTCCGGCAGCAGCAGGTAAACCGGGCGGCCGGACTCCGGCAGGGCGGCCAGCTGGGAAAGCACCCGCTGGGTCTTGCCGCTGTGGCTGCGGCCGAGAAGAAAGGTAAGCATAGTGACCTCCTGGAAAATTGGAACGTGTTTTTTATGAAAGCAAAATGTTTTATGGACAAGGCCCGCCGGGCAGATGGAACCCCTTTCGACCAGCTGCCGAAAAAAGCTGGGATTTCTCTGCTTCCCTTTCCTCCGGCGGCAGGGCAGCCGGGCCGAAACAGGCTACTGCCCCGTCACCCAGTCCCACAAAGCCATCAGCCCATCCAGCAGGGCGAAGCGGATCTCGTAGTCCTCCGGGTGGGTGAGCATCTCCTTTTGCTGGCTGCTCATCCCCTCCTCCAACGCCACGCTGCTGTCCAGACACACCGCCGGGTAGAGCACGCAGAACCAGTTGTGCCCTTGCCCCTCCCCCAGCTGGATGCGCACCGCCTGGTACTCCCCGGCGGGAAGGGTGTACCCCTCATAGCTCACCGCCGGGAAGGACAGCGCCCCCACCTCTCCGGTAACGGGCAGGGTGCAGCCCTGTGCGGCGACGGTTTGCCGGGCGGTGTCCAGCATCTGGGGCAGCAAGCGGCCCGCCAGCTCTTGGGCCTGTTCCAGGCTCTCCGCCTGGGACAGGGTTTGGCCGTATTCCGACACTAACGCATCCCGCACCGCCAGCTTCACTGCCTGGTCTTGAGGGTCGTCGGAATCCGCCACAATGTGCAGCCGCAGCACGCTTTGGGTCAGCCCTTCCCGCTGCTGCCCCACCTGGGCCAGATTCCAACCCATGGCGGCAATCCCTGCCGCCAGCAGCCCCGTCGCCAAAGAAAGAAGGATTCGTTTTACCATAAAGCCACCTCATTCCACCCGATTTCGTAGGACAGTATGAGGCGGCTTTGGGCCTTTTATTCTATTTTATCATTTTCTTGGGGCAAAATCTCCACACCACGGTTCACCGGCCGCACCGCCGCTGAAAAAGGCAGGTGGGAGACGCTGTCCAGCTGCTCCTGGGCTTCCTTTAAGGTGGGGAAGATGCCGTACACCGCCGAACCGCTGCCGGTCATCCGTGCCCCCAGGGCCCCGGCTTTGAGCATCCGCTGCCCCAGCAGCTCCACCTCCGGCACCCCGCACACCGGCTCCAGGGCGTTGACCAGATGAGCCGCCGTCTCCACCGGGTCGTTGTGTTTGACCCCTTCCAGCAGCCGCTCAAACTCCTCTCCCAGGGACGGCTTTTCTTCCAAAGCGTCGTAAGCGGCAAAGGCGGCCTTGGTGGACACCCCGGCAATGGGCTTACCGATCAAAAAGGCCCCGGCGGTGTACTCCGGCAGGGGGGTGAGCTTCTCCCCGATGCCCTCCACCAGCTGGGTTCCTCCGGTGAGGCAGAAGGGGATGTCCGCCCCCAGCTGCACCCCGATATCGCAGAGCTGCTGCTGGGAAAGGTTTAACTTCAGCAGGGCGTTCAGCCCTGCCAAGGCGGCGGCGCCGTCGGCGCTTCCTCCGGCCATGCCCGCCTCCATAGGCAGGTGCTTTTCCAGATGGAAGGTCAAGCCGGTTTGGGGACGGCCGGTTTCTTCCAGCAGCTTTCTGGCGCATTTCAGCACCAGGTTGGTCTCGTCGGCGGGGACTCCGGGATCGTTACAGGCCAGCCGCAGCCCCTGCCCCTCTTCGGTGATGGTGAGAAGGTCAAACACCCCCACCGACTGCATCACCATCCGCAGGTCGTGGTAGCCCCGCTCATCCCGGCCCAGGATTTCCAGGCCAAGATTCAGTTTTCCGTAGGCTTTTACAATAATCCGGTTCACAGCGTTTCCTCCTGACATTGCCGGACAAAGCGCTGGATGCGCTTTAAGGCTTCTTTGAGGTGGTTGATGGAGTAGGAATAGGAAATCCGCACATGGCCTTCCCCGCACTCCCCAAAGGCGTTGCCGGGCACCACCGCCACCCGCTCTTTCTGGAGCAGTTTCTCACAGAACTCCTCGCTGGTGAGACCGGTGGATTGGATGGAGGGAAAGACGTAAAAAGCCCCTTCCGGCTCAAAGCAGCTCAGCCCCATTTTGTTTAAGGCGTCCACCAGGTACCGCCGGCGGAGGTTGTACTCCTGGCGCATCTCTTCCACGCTGGACATGCAGCTTTTCAGCGCTTCCACCGCCGCATACTGGCTCATGGTGGGGGCGCTCATAATGGCGTACTGGTGAATCTTCACCATCAGCCCAATGATGGGGGCGGGGCCGGCGGCGTAACCCAGTCGCCAGCCGGTCATGGCAAAGGACTTGGAAAAGCCGTTGATCACCACCGTCCGCTGGGCCATCCCCGGCAGGGAGGCGATGGAGACGTGTTTGCCGGAGTAGGTCAGCTCGGAGTAGATCTCGTCGCTGAGCACTAGCAGGTCGTGCTTTTCAATCACCGGGGCAATGGCCTCCAAATCTTCCTTTTTCATCACCCCGCCGGTGGGGTTGTTGGGATAGGGCAGTACCAGCAGCTTGGTGCTGGGGGTAATCTTTTCTTCCAGCTCCTGAGGAGTGAGCCGGAACTGGTTTTCCGCCTTGGTTTGGATAATCACCGGTGTGCCCCCTGCCAGCTGGACAATGGGGTCGTAGCAGACAAAGCTGGGCTGAGGGATCAGCACTTCGTCCCCCGGCTGCACCAAAGCCCGGACGCACAGGTCGATGGCTTCGCTGCCCCCCACCGACACCAAAATCTCATCCTTGGGATGGTACTCCACCCCCACCGCATTTTTCAGATACCGGGCGATCTCCTGGCGCAGCGGAAGCAGCCCGGCATTGGCGGTGTACCAGGTCTGGCCCTTTTCCAGGGTACGGACAGCTTCCTGACGGATGGCCCAGGGGGTTTTAAAATCCGGTTCCCCCACCCCCAGGCTGATGACGTGGTCCATCTCGGCGGCGATGTCGAAAAACCGCCGGATACCGCTGGGCTTTAACCCGTTGGCCACCGGGGAAAGATACTTCTCGTAGTCCATCAGAACCCCTCGCTCCGTTGGTCCGGTTCTTCCCGGTTCATAAAAAGCCCCCGCTCCTTGTAGCGGCTGAGCAGGAAGTGGGTCTTGGTGGAAAGCACCGAATCCAAGGTGCTTAACCGGGTGGCCACAAACATGGCGATGTCCTTGAACCCCTTGCCCTTGACCACCACCGCCAAGTCGTAGCCGCCGCTCATCAGGTACACCGAATCCACCTCGTCAAAGTTCGCCACAATCTGGGCAATGGCGTCAAACCCCATGTCCTTTTTGGGGGTGACCCGCAGCTCAATGATGGCGGTGACCAAATCCTGGTCCGCCTTTTCCTCGTCGATGATGGCCTGGTAGCCCCGGATGATGCCGGACTGCTCATACTCTTCCATCTGTTTTGCCACCGCTTCGGGGGTGGTGTTCAGCATGGCCGCCAGCTCTTCTTCGGTGAGCCTGGCGTTCTGCTGCAAAAGAGAAAGCAATTTGTCTTTCATTTCCCTCATCCTTTCCGCCGTTGTATTGGGCTTATTATAACATTTTAAGGGAGGTTTTTCAATCGGCGGCCCCAAGGGGCGCAGCAAAAAGCGCCCTCCCGGAAAACCGGAAAGGCGCAGCCTTGTTTCCATTAAAGAGCAGCCAAAAAGCAGGAGGAAGCACAGGTGCAGATAAAAACTACGCCAAGCACCGTGCTTACGATTCCCAGCACCAAGCCCGCAATGGCAAGGCCCCGGCCTCGCTGGTTGTTCCGGGCGGAGGAGGAAAGGCCCAAGCCGGAAAGAACCAAGGCCACAACACCCATAATGCCCATGATATAGAAAAAGATAGACACCAGCCCCACCACAAATCCGGCCACGCACAGCCCGTTCATCCGCCGGGTATCCGGAGCGTACTGCATGGAATACTGATACTGATAGCTCTGGCTTTGCATAGGTTCGGCGTTGTACACCGGGGGCTGCTGAGGTTGACTGGTTTCCGGCTGACCGGGGTTGGCCTGGGCAGCGCTGGGCGCCGCTTCCGGCTGGGCCGGTTCCGGGCCGGGCTGTTGGGAAGCCGCCGGCTGAGTAGACTGGCCGCAGTCCGGGCAGAACACGGCGTCATCCGGAATTTGATGGCCGCAGTTAGGACAAAACATGATGCTCTTTCTCCTTTGCAAATTGAAATTTTTGCTTTTCTTTTAGTTTGCCATGAAACGAAAAGTTTGTCAAGGGAAAGATCCTCCTTGGGAAACTATGTTTCCTCCGCTCCTGCTCGGATTACAAACTTTAAACTGCGTCTTGGAACTCTTTTTGATATTGCTGATACGCTTTTCTCATGGCAAGGGTAACGTCCCGGTTCTTTTTCATCAAAATTACCCCCGGCACGGCGCAGAAAAAGGCGCACAATAAAATCAATATGCCGATCTCCGCCGAACCCAGTCCGATAAAAAAGAAGAGAGCGGTCAGCAATAAGGCGGCGGTAACGGCCATCAGAACAGCAATCCCCACCGCTTTACCGTAGTAACCTTCCACATAGCGGTAATCCCGATAGAAATCCGCCTGATCTTTAATCACTTTCACATAAAGGTAATCGTTTTTCCCGCCGGTCCGTTCCGGAACGGTGCTTTTTCCGCAAACAGGGCACATCTTGGCTTGATTGGGAATGATCTTTCCGCAATGAGGGCAAACTATATTACTTTTCTCCTTTTTAACACAAATTTCTTGTTTTTCTTTTATTTTGCCATGAAATGAAAGGTTTGTCAAGACACAAGATCCCCCCTTTTTAAAACGATGCGCAAAAACAGAGTGTTTCCTCTGTAAATAGGAAGCCGTTTCTGTTATAATTGAACTATCAAAATTGCACTTTGAAAAAGGAGCAGACATGAAAAACTTCAACATCCCCGCCGTACCTCCCACTACCAGCAAAAGCATCCGCTTTCCCAACGACGTCATTGAACAGGTAGAAACCCAAATCCAGGGCAAAGACTGCACCTTCACCGCCTTCGTAGTGGAAGCGGTGCGGTGGGCGCTGGAAAACCTGGAAGAACAGCGGCAGAAAAAAGCCGGTTTTTCTCAAACACCCCGGGAATAATCCTGCCGCTCCCTGCCATACTAACCCAAGACAGCACACTGTCACGTTACAAGGAGGTTTTTATGGTATGAAAAAAATAATCCTTGCTCTGTCCCTCTGTCTCTGCCTGCTGGTGGGAACGGGATGCTCTGCGGCCGGCGACACGGCGGAAGACATCGGCGACGGGGCCAGCCGCCTGATGGAAGACGGCGGCGATATGGTTAGCGATTTGGGAGACACCGCCAGCGACCTGCTGGAGGACGGCGGCAATGCCGTCAGTGAAATCGGTGACTCGGTCAGCGATGCCGTCAGCGACAGCGACAACAATCTGAACACCCCCGCCAACGCCACCGCCCAGGTCCCCCTGGGCGATGTGTCGGGGTATTCTACGGTAGCCCAGGGCTGGGGGCAGGGAAAAAATGTGGACGGGGAAAACCGTCCCGAGGCCTGCCTGCAGTACCAGCAGAAATACGGCGAACTGGGGGGCGTCTTTCTGGGAGCGGATGAGCCGGTGATGACCCTCACCTTTGACGAAGGGTATGAAAACGGCTACACGGCGCAAATCCTGGACACCTTGAAGGAAAAACAGGTCAGCGCCGTGTTTTTCTGCACCTTGGATTATATTGACGGCAACCCGGAGCTGGTGCAGCGGATGATTGACGAAGGCCATGTGGTGGCCAACCACTCCGCCAGCCACGCCTCCACCCCCACCCTCACCGCAGAAGAAGTGGCCCAGGAAATCCAGGAGGTGCACCAGGTGGTGCAGGAAGAGTTTGGCTACACCATGACCCTGTTCCGCAACCCGGAAGGCAGCTTCTGTGAGCGGGATTTGGCCATTGCCCAGGCGCTGGGGTATGAGAGCGTATTCTGGAGCTTTGCCTATGTGGACTGGGTGGTGGACGACCAGCCCGACCCGGCGGAAAGCCTGACCCGGCTGGTGGAGGCGGTGCATCCGGGAGCCATTTACCTGCTGCATCCGGTGAGTTCCACCAATGCGGCGATTTTAGGGGATTTTATTGACCAGGCAAGGGAACAGGGGTATGAGTTTACCAGTGAGATTACCCCGTTGGAAACTTGAAGTTTGGATCAAACCTTTTTAAAGGTTTGCGGGTGCAGGGCAGAGCCCTGCAAACAATCCTTAAATGTTTTCAAGGGTCTTAGGCAGATGGCTCTTGTAGCCCCGGTCGGTGGAAATCAAAGCCGGAATCCGCCCGGCGAAGCTGCCGCAGGCAGCCAGCAAGGGTCTCTCCGGAATGCCCTTGATAAAACTTACAAACCCTCTGTGTTTTTGCGCACAGAGGGCTTTTTTCGGCGATAATTTTTTATGATTCCGTTTTGCTCCCGTCCTGGGCTAACGCCAACGGACGGGACGGTTTCCGGCTCCAGCTTCCACCGACCGGGGCTACATTTTTATGGTGCCGCACCGGGTTTCAAAAAACTCCGATTCCTTTGTGGGGTTTCACCCCACACCCCGAAAAACTTTTTGAAGAAAAGCGAAACAAACCTTCGGTATGTTTCTGACCAAAAACTTCAAGTTTCGCCCAGCACCATAGGCTGCACCTGTTTCCCTTCCAGCGCCCTCCACAGCGTCTCCTCCAACCGGCTGAAATCCGCCACCAAACTGGTGGGCTTCTTGGCGCTGTTATCCTGCCGGTAGGGGACAAAATAGTAGTGCTTGCGGTTTTGCAGCGCCGCCAGGTTTTGGGCGGCTCCCGCCAAGGCGTCGTTGGTGGACACCCCCACCACCACCGGCCTGCCGTTGCGCAGATGGCTCTTCACCGCCATGGTCACCGGGGTGTCCACAATGGAGTGGGCCAGCTTTGCCAGGGTGTTTCCGGTGCAGGGAACCACCGCCAGAATGTCGGTCATCCCCTTAGGGCCGATGGGCTCCGCCTGAGGAATGGTGAGGATAGGGTCCCGGCCGCTGAGCTGTTTCAGTCGTGCCAGATGGTCCAACCCTTTCCCGAACCGGGTGTCCAGTCCGGCGGCATTGAAGGAAAAGATGGGAAGCAGGGAGAAATGCCGGGTCAGCCCTTCCAGCTGGGCGAACACCTTTTCAAAGGTGCAGAAGGAGCCGGTGATGCACACCCCCAAAACCGGTTTGCTCATACCCGCTCCCCTCCTTCCGGCCAATGTTCCTGCAAGATCTCCTGAACCGTTTCTCCCAACAGCCGTCCCGCCTGCACCGGGAACCACTTTCCCGGCAGCCCCGGCTCCAACCGGGCGGAAACATCCAATTCCCGGGCGGCGGCAAAGTCCACCCCGCCGGGAGCGGAAGCCAAATCCAGCACCAACACCCCGGCATGGAGGGCGGCCAGTTCCTTTCTGCCCAGCACCGGGGCGGGAATGGTGTTGATGACCAGCTCCGCCCGGCCCAGGGCTGGTTCCATCTGCTCCAAGGGCACCGCTTCCGCTCCCGCCTGTTCTGCCAAATCAAGCTGAGCGGAGCTGCGGGCCGCGACAGTGGCCTTTGCCCCCCGGTCTTTTAACACCGGCCAAAGGGCCTTTGCCACTCGGCCGCCCCCCAGCACCAGTACCTGCTTGCCTTTCAGGAAGATCCCGTCCTCCATTCCCAGCAGCACCGGCACCGCTTGGGCGGTGAGCTTGGCGTTTTCCCACACCAGGCTCTCCCGCTCCATCACATCCTCCACTGGATAGCCCAGGGAGCAGATGGTGTCACGATGAGGTTTGGAAAAGGCCCCGCCCACCACCAGTCCTCCCGGCTTGATTCGGCTCAGCAGGGGAATCAGCTCCAGGGGTGGCCCTTCCAGCACCGGCACCTGTCCGTGGCGCAAAGCGGGAAGGGGCAGAAGCAGCCCGTCGTAGGAAAGACCGGTGGGATTTCCTTCCCCCAGGCCCAGGGTATCCAGCTGCCAGGGCTCTTTTCGGAGCACCGGCAGTAAGGCAAGCTGACGGCGGTCGCCCCCGGCAGCCAAAAGCGTTTTGTAAATCAAGAAAATCTCCTCCCATGGGAAAGAAATGCAGTTTCGTTTTTGGATATCCTATGAAGGGAAGGGGGAAATGGTGCCGGGAAAGCCCGGCCCTTTGAGGATATGTTTAAGTAAAGTTTAGGTCCAGCCTTTTAGGAAAACAAGATTGAAAATCTTTTTTTCC
>DBRF01000020.1:0-99192 GCA_002305795.1 Ruminococcaceae bacterium UBA1375 | reverse complement strand
CGCAGGCCGAGGATTGGTCGAGCCGGAAACCATAAAATCATAACCGAAATAGGCAAAGGAAAAGCGTGTCCTTTTGGGACACGCTTTTTTTCGTCTCGCAACAATATCAATTTACAGGCTCCTTGCCGCCCGTTATCTCATTCAGTCTTGGGAAGGTTCGCCGTCAGGGGAAACGCCGGCCTGCTCCACTGCCTGGTGATAGGCGGCCAGAATGCTTTCTTCCAGTTCCTTGCGTCCCTGTGCGGAGATGGGATGCACCACATCCCGATAGATTCCGGTCTCCTCTCGCCGGCTTGGCATGGCCACAAACAAGCGGTTTTGTCCTTCAATCACCTTGATGTCATGTATGGCAAGGGAATGATCCACCGTAATGGACACAACGGCCCGCAACCGGCCTTCATTCATCAGCTTGCGAATTTTGATATCGGTGATGTTCAACATAAGTTTACCTCCAAAAAGTGCTTATACAAGCCGTTCACGGCGGCCTGAATAGTCTATTCCGTCTCAGGAAAGTACTTCAGGAGTTGTATACACTATGATGTCCAACGCCAATCCATCCGATGATTCCTCTCGAGTGTCGATTTGTAAAGTGGGTTACAGAGGAGTACGGCAGCACTCCAAAACCTGGTTTAGCTTCAGCGGTCCGCCGAACAAATCAAGCGCACTGCCAATGGTAATGTGAATCCGATCATCTCCCAATCCTTTGATCTGCCGGATGTCCTCCAAGCTGTGGATGCCTCCGGCATAGGTGCAGGGGATCTTCCCCCAGCAGGACAAAAGTTTTACCAGACCCAGCTCCACGCCGGACTGTTTGCCCTCTGCGTCTACCCCGTGGATGAGAAACTCATCGCAGTAAACGCTTAAGCGGTCCAGCAAAGCCGGGGTCAGGGGAACCTGGGTAAATTTCTGCCAGCGGTCGGTGACGATGTAATATTCGCCGTCCTTCTTGCGGCAGCTCACGTCCAGCACCAGACGGTGCTTGGAGCAGACCTGCTCCAACCGGCGCAGACGCTCCCAGCACACCTCGCCGTCCCGGAACACATAGCTGGTGACGATGACATGGCTGGCGCCCCAATCCAGAAACTGCCCGGCGTTTTCCGGGGTGACTCCGCCTCCCAGCTGCAACCCGCCTGGAAAAGCAGAAAGAGCCAGCCTGGCCTGATTCAGGTCCGCCGGATAGTGGGGGCTGGTTTGGGGATTGAGCAGGATCACATGGCCTCCCCTGAGATTCAAATCCCGATACAGGGAAGCGTAGTAAGCGCCGTCGTAAAGGGAGACAAAGTTCTCCTGCGCCCGATCCCCCTCGTCCGAGAGGGCGCCGCCCACGATCTGTTTCACCTGCCCGTTATGAATGTCGATACATGGGCGAAATTGCAACTTTTGTTCTCCCTTCTACCGGCCGCCTGCCAGGGGAAAATCCCAGGCTCCGATCCTCCGGTGCAAAAAACAAGTTTGTCCTTCTATTCCTATATTACCCTGTTCGTCCCAAAAAAGCAAGAGATTTTCTGTTCTTTGGCATTTTTCACAACATTTTTGTTGCTTTTCGGGCTCTCCCTTGTTTTTCAAAAAACATACAATACTTTTGAAATATTCGGCAGAATTACCTGGTCAAGTCCAGAGCAGAGAAAAGCCGGGATTCCCGAATGAAAGTTTTGCTGCAAATTTATGCAAATCCCGAAAGCGCCCTCGATTGAGAGGGGACTTTTCCACGGCATACAAAAAGCGGTTAACTCCGAAAAGAAGTCAACCGCCCTCAGTTCAATTCAACCGGCGCTTTTCAGCGAAGCTGTCCCCGGAACACAGGGGTCAGAGGTTTGTAAAGGAAGAACACCACAATCCCGCTGAGCAGTCCCTTCACCAAGGTAAAGGGAGCGTTAAAGACGCACAGGCACTGCAACAGGTCCCCGGCGCCCGGCCAGATGGCCCGGTACATCCCCAAAATGGCCTCCTCCGGCATAAAGTTCATGTACATGGGGTAGCTGATAAAGTAGTTCACCGGGATGCTCACCAGGGCCATAAACACCGCTCCGGCCACAGCCGCCAGCACGGCCCCGGCACGGTTTTGCATCTTCTTGTAAATCAGCCCCGCAGGAATCATCATGGCGGCGCCCATCAAAAAGTTGCACAGCTCCCCTACCCCGGCGGTGGTGGTAAAGAACAGGTTCACCAGATTTTTCACCAGGCAGACCACAATCCCTTCCACCGGCCCCAGAGTAAAGGCGGCCAGCAGGGCGGGCAGCTCCGACAGATCCAGCTTGATGAAGCTGGGCATCAGGGGTACCGAGAAGCTGATGAACATCAGCACACTGGCCACGGCGGACAGCATGGCGCAGATGGCGATGTTCCGGACACTGAAATGATAACTGCGGTGGGTTTGGACATTTGCTAACATAATACCTTCTCCTTTTGGTCGCTGGGACAGCCCCGCTGCTGGTTCCGTCCCATGAAAAAAGCCTGCCGCCGGTCTGGCAACAGGGCTGCTAATGAGAAAAACCGGACCCAATGCATCGCCTTCGGAAACCTTCTTTGGCAGCAATCCCCGGGGATGCAGCAGGTGTAACAGTTCTTCTTTCATCCGGACTATACCGTTGGTCGGGGAGTTGCACCCCATCGGCCGGGAGAACCCGGTTCGCGGACTATACCGCCAGTCAAGAATTGCGGCGAAAACGCCGCTCACTTTGCCCTGAAGAATTGGGAGAATGGCTGGTTCTTCTCAATCCTTGATTTGGTTGTAATGATAGTATATGCCACAAAGGGAGATTTGTCAAGGGGGGGACACCCCACGTTTTACCGCCAGAGAAGCGGGTGTTTTCCTATTTTTTACCGAACCCTAACCAAAGTTTTACCCGGCAGGGATAGCCGAAACCCACCTCTTTCTGTATACTAAAGGCAGGAAAAATATACCAGCAGCGAAAATCAAAAAAAAATTATATAAGCCACGCTTTTTTGAAAAGCACTGATAAAACAGGATTATTACAAACAGTTAGAAGAAAGCGGGGCTCCTCTCCCGAAAATGTTCCGCTGCCTGCGTATTCTAAGAGAGAGAAAGGAGGGACCTTTTGTGTCCTCCCACCCGGAACACCAACTTTTAGAAGAGATTCGCGCTGCGCAAAAGGATACAGTCGCGGCAGACCGGCTGATCCGCCAATATCAAAACTTTATCTTTTCCCAAGCAAAGCGGTTTTCTCCCGGAGCCACCCACAGCCAGCAGGAAGAACACCAAAGCATCGCCATGCTGGCCTTTTACGAGGCGCTGCTGGGGTATCAAAAGCACCGTGGCAATTTCCTGTCCTACGCTGCCCGAACCATCCGCAGCCGCCTGATTGACCACTACCGCAAGGAAAAGCGACACCGGGGATTGGTTTCCCTGGAACTTCCCGCCGCAGAGGAAGACGGCCCCAGTCTGATGGATACCCTGCCGGAACCCACCGACCGGATTCAGTCCCTCACCCACCGCCAAGCCAGCCGCCAGGAAATTGAGGAATTCGGCCGGCAGCTCCAGGCCTTTGGTCTCTCCTTTTCCCAGGTGGCGGAAAACTGCCCCAAACAGCAGCGCACCCTGGCAGCCTGCCAAAAGGTGCTGGCCGCCGCCCGCAGCCACCCGGAAACCCTGGAAAAGCTGGTCCGCACCAAAAAGCTGCCCATGAAGGAGCTGTCCGCCCTGGCAGGGGTGGAGGGAAAGACCATGGAGCGGCACCGCAGCTATCTCATCGCCATTCTGCTGGCCTTTACCAACGGATATGAAATCATACGGGGGCACCTTTACCATCTTTCCGCCCCACAGGAGGTGAAGCCGTGAACTATCTGGTATTGGAAACCCATCCCGCCTATGTGGTGGTGCTGGATGAACAAGGACGGTTTCTCAAAGCCGCTAATCAAAATTATCAGGTGGGCCAGCAGCTGGGCCAAATCATCCCCTTCCGACAGCCTAAACCGGAAATAAGCTGGGTCAAAAAGTCCATGGCCAGCCTGGCCGGACTGGCAGCCTGCCTCTGTCTGGTACTGGGCGGATACTTTGGCTACTACCAGCCCAACTTCACCGCCTACGGCTCCCTGCTGGTAGAAATCAACCCCCAGGTGGAGCTGACCCTTTCCCAAACCCACCGGGTGCTGAACCTGGGGGCGCAGAATGAGGACGGGCAGGTTTTAATAGAGGACTACGACTACCAAAACAAAGACGGGGACACGGTAGTGGAGGAACTGGTGACCCGAGCCATGGAGTTGGGCTTTCTTTCCAACGGGGAAAGCGTGACCCTGACGGTGCAGGGCCAGGATGCGGACTGGAACCGGCGGCAGGAAGATTCCGCCCGAAGCGCCCTGGAATCCCGGTACGGGGATGCCATCACCATCTACCTCAGCGGGGAACAGCCGGAACAAGAAGTCATCCTCCCCCTGCCCACTCCCTCCCAAACCACCTCTTCCTCCCCCGCCCCGGCGGAGCAGGACGATGCGGATGATGAGGAGGACGACGGTGACGACAGCCGGGAACAGCCCTCCGCACAGGCGGTTTCTCCCCCCGCCGCCCCGGTCCAAAGCACGCCTTCCCAGGAGACCGCTTCCCAACCCACAGGGGGCGATGACGGCGAAGACGACTGGGATGATGACGGCGAAGACGACCGGGATGATGACGATGATAACGATGAGGACGACGAGGCGGACGACAGGGATGACGATGATAATGATGACAGCGATGATGAGGACGATGATTGACCTCCGAAAAAATTTATAAAAAAATTTCTTCCCGGCCCCGGTTTTTCCAAACCCCTTCCGTACTCTAAGGGTGAAAGGGATGAAAAAAGGCCCTTCTTCCAAAATAAGTAAAAAAGAAAACCCATTTAAGGAGATGAACACCATGACGAAAAAGAGATTTTTCACCGCATTTACCGCCACCACCCTGGCAGGCGCCCTTGCCCTGACTGCCCTCACCGCCTGTTCCGGCCAAGGCAGCACCACCAGCACCCTCACCCCCACCAACGAGGCGGCAGGCTCCCTGCTCTTATCCGTCAACCCGGAAATTGAACTGGAATACGACCACCAGGGCAACACCCTGACTCTGGCCGGCATTAACGACGACGGCGCCCAGGTGCTCACCGACTACGCCGGCTATGAGGGAAAGCCCGCCGACGATGTGGTGGAGGAACTCATCGGCCGCATCTACGCCGCCGGTTACTTCCAGAATACCCCGGAGGGACAGGCCAAAAACCTGGTGCTGAAACTGGAAAACGGCTCCCAGTATCCCAGCGACGACTTTCTGGAACGGATTGCCGCCGACGCCCAAACCGCCCTGCAGACCCAGCAAGTCAGCGCACAGACCGTCACCATTGACGAAGACGACTACGACGACCGGTATCGGGAGCAAGGCTATATCAACGCCCAAACCGCCGAGAGCATTCTGGCCGCCCAGCTGGGACGCAGCGACCTGCAATTTGTGGAAAAGGACTACGACATTGACGACGGCACCTACGAAATCGAATACGTCCTGGACGGCATCGAATACGAATACGAGGTCAACGCCTCTACCGGCAAGGTGTTGGAAGTGGATGCTGAGCGCCACAACGCCAACGACGACTGGGGCGACGACGTAGGGGACGACTGGGATGACCGATTTGACGACGACCATGATGATGACGATGATGACCGGGACGATGATTGGGATGACGATGACGACCGCGCTCCCACCGCCCCTCAGGTGACCGCCCCCCAAGCCGCTGCACCCCAGGTCACTACCCCTCAGCCATCCGTTCCCACCCCGGTAGACGATGACGATTGGGACGACCAAAACGACGACTGGGACGACGACATGGGTGAAAACCGCTCTGATGACTGGGACGACGACCACGACGACGATGATGACTGGGATGATGATGACGACGATGATTGGGACGATGATGACCATGATGACTATGATGACGACGATGACGACGATTAAATCCGCCGCCTGGATTCTGTAAATTCCTCCTGAAAGAAAAGCAGCGCACATTCCAGCTTTTGGAAGTGCGCTGCATTTACTTTGTATGCTTTGGAAGGTGTTTAAAACAGGGTAGCCTGGGTGTCCTCCTCCCGGAGCAGGGCCCCGGCGGCGGGGAGGGTCTTGGTGCGGTAGCGATGCTCCTGGCTCAGGCTGCCGGGAACATAGGGCTGCACCGAAGCAATCTTCTGGTTCTTCTTCAGGTTCAGCACCATAATGCCCTGGGTGTCCCGGGTGGTTTTTTCCGGGATTAGGTCGGAGTGCACCAAAAGCACCCTCCGGCCGGTGGTGGTAATCTGGAACTCCTGCCCCTGGACAATCTGGAAGGCAGCTTCCAGCCCGAACTTGCCGCAGTAAGCGTTGGCCAGCTTTTTCCGCTTGGTCTTGGTCTCGTAGGCCGTCAAGGGCACCTTGGCCACCCGGCCGTTCTCAAAGAAGAACAGCATATCCCCGGCGTAGTCTTTGGTCACCGCCATGGCCACCACCCGTTCCCCTTCCTCAAAGCCCAGGTCTCCGGCAACGTAGTTGCCCATGAGGCTGACCTTGGTGTCCGGGAATTCGTAGGCAAAGGACTTGTACACCTGCATTCGGTCGGTGAAGAACAGCAGGTGGGCGTCGGCGGTGGTTTCGATGTGCTGGGCGATTTCGTCCCCTTCCTTGAGCTTGTGCTCCCCGCTCATCCGCAGGGACTGGGGGGTGACCTTTTTGAAGTACCCCTCCTTGGTCAAGAACAGATGGACGGCGTAGTCCGGGTGCTGCTCCTCCTCCCCTTCCGCCTCCTGGGCGTCGAAGAGGAATTGGGTCTTCCGGGGCTGGCCGTACTCCTTGGCCACCTGCTTCAACTCCTGGACAATGACCCCCTGAATCTTCTTTTTGCTGGACAGGGTGTCCTCCATTTTGGCGATGTCTTCCCGGAGCTGCTCCACCTCGGCGGTGCGCTTGAGGATATACTCCCGGTTTAAGTGCCGCAGCTTGATTTCCGCCACATACTCCGCCTGGGTCTGGTCGATGCCGAAGCCGATCATCAGGTTGGGCACCACTTCGCTTTCCTCTTCCGTTTCCCGGACAATGCGCACCGCTTTGTCGATGTCCAGCAGAATGAGCTGCAAGCCTTCCAGCAGGTGGAGCTTTTCCTTTTTCTTGGTGAGTTCAAAGTAGATCCGCCGCTTGACGCACTCGGTGCGGAAAGCCACCCACTCCTGCAAAATCTCCCGCACCCCCATGACCTTGGGGCTGCCGGCAATGAGGATGTTGAAGTTGGCGGAAAAGCTGTCCTGAAGGGGGGTGGACTTGAACAGCTTTAACATCAGCTTGTCCGGGTCGGTGCCCCGCTTCAAATCCAGGGTGAGCTTTAGGCCGCTGCGGTCGGTTTCGTCCCGCATATCGGAAATTTCCTTCAGCCGCCCCGCCTTCACCAGATCCACGATTTTGTCCATAATGGCTTCCACGGTGGTGGTGGGGGGAATCTGCAAAATGTCGATGCAGTTGGCGGAGGAGTCGTAGCGGTACTTGGCCCGAATCTTCACGCTTCCCCGGCCGGTGCGGTAAATCTGCTCCAAAGCGGCTTTGTCGTACACCAGATAGCCGCCGCCGGGGAAATCCGGCCCCAGCAGGGTGTCGTGGAGATCGCAGTCCGGGTCCCGAATCAGGGCGATGGTGGTGTCACAAATTTCCTTTAAGTTAAAGGAGCAGATGTTGCTGGCCATGGAGACGGCAATGCCCACGTTGAAGTTTACCAGCACCGAAGGGAACCGGGCGGGGAACAGGGTGGGCTCGGTGGTGGTGTTGTCGTAGTTGGGGACGAAATCCACCGTGTCCTTGTCGATGTCCTCGAACAGTTCCTTGCAGATGGGCTCCAGCTTGGCTTCGGTGTACCGACTGGCGGCGTAGGCCATGTCCCGGGAATAGGCTTTGCCGAAATTGCCCTTGCTGTCCACATAGGGGTGGAGCAGGCTTTCGTTGCCCCGGCTGAGACGCACCATGGTTTCGTAGATGGCGGCATCCCCGTGGGGGTTGAGGCGCATGGTCTGCCCCACGATGTTGGCGGACTTCACCCGCTGGCCGGAAAGCAGACCCATTTTGTACATGGTGTAGAGGATCTTCCGGTGGCTGGGCTTGAAGCCGTCGATCTCCGGCAGTGCCCGGGAGATGATGACGCTCATGGCGTAGGGCATATAGTTCTGCTCGATGGTTTGGGTGATAGGCTGGTTGAGCACACTCCCCGCCCCTTCGATTTCCGCCGTCATGGCGGAGGCCGGCTTTTTCCGCTCCGGCTGGGATTTTTTTCTTGGCATGCTGGTTCTCCCTTAAATAGATTCCAATCAAAACTTGGCTTCACAGCACAAAAACGCATTGTTTTTTGGCTTGACAGCACAGTCCAAAATCGTTATAATAAAAACAGAAGGACAAAGCCGGAAACGGTTTGCCCGAATTACGGTTTTAATGAAAAAGTAACCGCTTTTTGGCAATTTGAGCGGTTACTTCTTTTTTGTCATGGACCACACCAGACCAATCACACCTACCAACAGCAGGCAAAACTGAATCAAGTCAGACCAAGTGACTTCCATGGTATCCCCTCCCTCTTTGCAAAAGGAGGGAGTTCCACTTATTTTGAAGCGCCCCCTCCCTTTGTTTGTGCCCTGAGGGCCAAAAACAGGTATGGATGAGGGGCAAACCGCTACCGTTGACAGGTTTTCCCTGTCGGCTTTGTCCTGAAGCCTGCAAATATCCTTGCAGGCTCGTTTTATATTATAACCATGGTGATTTTGGCTGTCAACGGACAAAGCAACTAGAATAAAATTTTAAGAAATATCCGCCAATTCCAGATACTCCTGCCCGTGCTGGGCGATAAAGTCCTTCCGGCCCTGGAGGTTGTCCCCCAGCATGAGATCGAACATCTCGGCAGTGCGCTGGGCGTCCTCCGCCTCCACCCGGATGAGCCGGCGGGTCTGGGGGTTCATAGTGGTCATCCACATCATGTCCGGGTCGTTTTCACCCAAGCCTTTGCTCCGCTGAAGGATGAATTTTTTTCCTTCCAGCTTTTTGAGCACGTCGCTCTTTTCCTTTTCGGTGTAGGCGAAGTAGGTCTTGTCCTTGGCGGTGATTTCAAACAGGGGGGACTCGGCGATATACACATACCCCTCCCGAATCAGGGTGGGGGTGAGCCGGTAGAGCATGGTGAGAATCAGGGTGCGGATCTGGTAACCGTCCACGTCGGCGTCAGTGCAGATTACCACTTTGCTCCAACGGAGCTTGCTTAAATCGAAGGTGGACAGGTCCTTGTTCTTGCTGCTCTTCACCTCTACCCCGCAGCCCAGCACCTTAATCAGGTCGGTGATAATCTCGTTTTTGAACACCTTGGCGTAGTCCGCCTTTAAGCAGTTGAGGATTTTCCCCCGCACCGGGATCACCGCCTGGAACTCTGCGTCCCGGCCCTGCTTCACCGAGCCCAGAGCGGAGTCTCCTTCCACGATATACAGCTCCCGCCGGGACAGGTCCTTGCTGCGGCAGTCCACGAATTTCGCCACCCGGTTGGCCATGTCCACCTTGTCGGAGAGGGTCTTTTTCAGGTTCAGCCGGGTCTTTTCTGCGTTTTCCCGGCTGCGCTTGTTGATCAACACCTGCTCGGCAATTTTTCCAGCTTCCTCCGGCTTCTCCAAAAACCAGACTTCCATCTGGTGCTTGAGAAAGTCGGTCATGGCTTCGTAGATGAACTTGTTGTTGATGGCCTTTTTGGTCTGGTTCTCGTAGCTGGTCTGGGTGGAGAAGGAGGAGCTTACCAGCACCAGGCACTCCTCCACGTCGGCAAAGGTGATCTTGCTTTCATTTTTGTTGTACTTGCCGTTTTGCTTGCAGTAGCTGTCCAGCTGGCTGACGAAAGCCTGGCGCACCGCCCGGTCGGGGCTGCCGCCGTGTCCCAGCCAGGAGGAGTTGTGGTAGTATTCCAGCAGCTTTACCCGGTTGGAGAAGGCCACCGCCACGCTGAGCTTCACCCGATAGTCCTTTTTATCCTCCCGGTCCCGGCCGGTGCGCTCGGTCTCCCAGTACTGCACCCCGGTCAGCCCCTGATCTCCCAGCACCTCCTTCACATAGTCGGTGATGCCGTCCTGATAGAGGAAATCCTGGCTGGTAAAGCCCTCCTTCGTCTCCACCTTTAAGGTAAACACCAGCCCCTTGTTGACGATGGCCTGGCGGCGGAGCACATCCTGGTAGTAATCCACCGGGATGTCGATGTCGGTAAATACCTCCAGGTCCGGCCGCCAGTGAATCCGGGTGCCGGTGGCTTTGTACCGGCAGGACTGCTTGTCGAAGGAGATGTTCTCCCCCTTTTCAAACCGCAGGGCGTACTTCTGCTTGTCCCGGTGGATCTCCACCTCCATGTATTCGCTGGCATACTGGGTGGCGCAGAGCCCCAGGCCGTTAAGCCCCAGGGAAAACTCGTAGTTGTCCCCGGTGTCGTTTTGGTACTTGCCCCCGGCGTACAGCTCGCAGAACACCAGCTCCCAGTTGTAGCGCTGCTCGTTTTGGTTATAGTCCACCGGAATGCCCCGGCCGAAGTCCTCCACCTGAATGGAGCCGTCCAGATATTTGGTGACGATAATGGAGGAGCCGTACCCCTCACGGGCTTCGTCGATGGAGTTGGAGAGGATTTCAAACACCGAGTGCTCACAGCCCTCCAGCCCATCGGAGCCGAAGATCACCGCCGGGCGTTTGCGCACCCGGTCCGCCCCCTTTAAGGAGGTAATACTCTCGTTGCCGTATTCCTGCTTTGCCTTGGCCATGTTGTGAAAACTCCCTTTCTGCGGCGGAAAAATGAATCAATAAAAATAAGTGTAACAAAATCCGGAAAGATTGTCAATTTCCATGCCGGACAAATTGGTTTTAATTTCCTGAAAACCGGCTTCTCCAGCGGAAAACTCAGAAAAAATCGTTTGACATTTTGTCTGAAATCTCGTATACTAGAAGTAGTCAAAGAGAAAGGCGCCTTGCGCCCGATTTTGAGGAGAATAGCTATGAGGATGGAAGCGAACACAAACGATCTGCTCTGCAAACCCATTTCCCTGTCGGCCCCGATAGATTTTACGGTACTCAAGGAAATTATCGGCTTTTTCGGCCATGAAAATCGAATGGAGCTGTGGGCAGAACCGGAATCAATCCGGTTCCGGAAATGGACGTTCTTTTCCTTCTTCCGCCCGGCGCTGCTGGTGTTCCCGGACTGGCGGATCCACCAGGGGGAAGGCATTGCCCTGCTGCAAAAAGAGCGCAAAGGTTCCCCCCAGCTTTGGATGTACCGCTGCCGGGACAGCCTGCTCTCCCGGCCCAGTCCCTACTTCACCCTGCTGGCCGCCCGCAGTCCCCAGGAGGAAGAAGCGGAGACCCGGCAGATGGAGGACATCATCCGCTGTTCCGTCCGGGAATATTTTGAGCCGGAATATTAAAAAAATGACCCCCGCCGTGTAATTTTTCCGGCGGGGGTATCCTTATGCCAAATCAAAAGCTGTTTTCCCGGCGCTTTGCCGGAAGGCAGCTTTTTTGTTACTTCCCTTCCGGCAGCAGGGAGTCCAGCGCCGCCACCGCCTCCCCGGCCAGGAAAAAGCTGCCGCAGACCAAGAGCATCTCCTCCGGGTCCAATTCCTCCAAAGCAGCGGCCAGCCCCTGCTCCACCGTTTCGAAACACGCCACCCGAGCAAAGTAAGGCCGGGCCAGCGCCGCCAGCTCCTTGGGAGAGAGGGCCCGGGGGTTGTCCACCGGCAGGCAGAACAGGGTGTCCGACTGCCCGGCCAGCAGCTTCAGGTTTTCCTCCACCGCCTTGTCCCCCAGCATCCCGGCGGCAATCTTTTTTGGGCAGGGAATGTGGGAGAGGATTTCCTTCAGCCCAGCTACCCCTTCAGGATTGTGGGCTCCGTCCACCACCACAAAGGGGCGGCGGCAAAGCACCTGAAACCTTCCGGGAAAATGGGTGCGGGCGAAGGCTTCAGCGGCATCCTGTTGAGTAACCCCAAACCCCGCCTGTTGCAAAATGGGTAGCAGGGCCAGCACCATCTGGGCGTGGAAGCACTGGTGCCGCCCCGCCAGGGAAATGGTATACTCCTTCCCCTCCAACGTAAACCGGCTGCCGAAGGGGGTCTCCTCCAAAACGGTCAGGGCGGCGGGGTCCGGCCGGAACACCCTGGCCCCCACCTGTGCTCCAATGGTTTCCAGCACCCTTACGGCCTCAGGGTTCATCTCCGGGTAAAGCACCGCCGGTGCGCCGGGCTTGAGGATGCCCCCCTTTTCAGTGGCAATCTGCTCCACCGTGTCCCCCAAAATGGCGGTGTGGTCCAGGGAAATGGAGGCCATGAGGCAGGCCACCGGGGAGGGAATCACGTTGGTGGCGTCAAACCGTCCTCCCAGTCCCACTTCCAGGCAGACGATGTCGCAGCCCATCTGGGCAAACCAGCAGAAGGCCAGCACGGTGATAAATTCAAACTCGGTGATGAACACCCCTTCCTGCTCCAACTTGTCCACCATAGGCTTGAGCCGGGCGGTCCAGGCGGCCAGGTCCGATTCCGAAATCATCTGGTCGTTGACGGTAAACCGCTCCCGGAATTCCAGCACATAGGGGGAGGTGTACTTGCCCACCTTGTACCCCGCCTGCATCAGCAGGTTGCCGGAAAGCTGCACCAGACTGCCCTTGCCGTTGGTGCCGGCGATGTGGAGAAACTTCCCCCGATTCTGGGGATTGCCCACCCGGGCCAGCAGCCGGGTAATCCGGTTTAGCCCCAGCACCCAGCCGTGGCGGGAAAGGGAGTGGATGTAGTCCAAAGCCTGTTCATAGTTCATAGTACGTCCTCCTTACCGCCGCCAGGGGTCGTTGTTCCAATCGTCGGAGCCACCTGAAAAGGAATCCCGGTACTCCTTCTGGCGGCGGAGATTTTTGATTCTCCGAAACAGATTTCCTCCGAAAAACAACAGCAGGTTTAACAGGGAAAAGGCCAGGGCCACCCGCCCCGACCAGCTTTCTATGATGAGCCGCCACACCAAAAACAGCCCGTCCACAATGGCCAGAAACTTCACCGGGATGGGGATGAGGAAGAACAGCCGCACCGGGTAGTTGGGATTGAGGATGGCGAAGGCCAGAAACAAGGAAAGGTTGATGTACTGGCTGGTGGCGTAGCCGGTAAGCAATCCGGCGATGATGGCGCCCAGAAAACCGAAGAGGTAGTAGAGGTTAAAGCGGAAGTCCCCCCACTCCCGTTCCAGAGCGGAACCGATCATCCAGTAAAAATAAAGCATGAAGGCAGAGAGGATCAAGTTCCCCGACGGGGGCAGGAAGAGGAAGGTGAACACCCGCCACACCTGGCCCTGGAAAATCAAATCCCGGCTGAACACCAAAAAGGAAGAAAAGCTCATGCCCGTTTGAAAATACATAATGTAGTCCAGCACCCAGGCCGCCACGGTGCAGACGGTGAGGATGGTCATCAGGTTGGGGACGGCATGGCGGCCGAACTTTCGGTCCAGCTTGTCCAGCCAGGATTCTTTATAATACATGGGCAACCCTCCAAAGGAATATGGGAAGAAATTACCCTCCTATTCTATCACCCGTTTCCCTTCCAGTAAACAGACAAATTGTGAAGATTCACCTTGAACCCGGGTTTGCATTCCGGTATAATAAAATCAACCTATCTTTTGGAGGCGGTTTTATGATCCCTGCCGGACTGCTCTTTGACTTTAACGGCACCCTGTTTTTGGACAATCTTCTCAACGACACGGCCTGGAACCGGCTGGCCCAAGCTCTCCGGGGCTTTCCCTTCTCTGAGGAGGAACAGCGCACCTATGTCCGGGGCAAGTCCAACGCCGCCGCCGTCCGGCGGATTCTGGGGGAGGACACCTCCGAGGCGGACTGCGGTAGGTACAGTGAGCAAAAGGAAGAAATCTACCTTGCCCTCTGCCGGGACTTACAGGCTCAGGGAAAGCTGTCCCTGGCTCCGGGGGCGGAGGAATTTCTGAACCGGGCCAAAACCCTGGGTTACCCCATGAACATCGCCACCAGCGCCCAGCCGGGGAATGTGGACTACTACTTTTCCGCCTTCGGCCTGGAGCAGTGGTTTGACCGAAACAAGGTGAGCTGCTTGCTCCCCGGCATCCCCGGCAAACCCGCCCCGGACTTATACCTCCGGGCAGCGGCGGCCATTGAGGTGGACGCCCAAGACTGCTGGGTGCTGGAAGACGCCGCCAGTGGCATCCAGTCCGCCCAAAACGCCGGGGCCGCCAAAATCATCGCCATCGGGGAAACGGAGCAAGCCCGGAAGGTGCTGGAGGACAACCCTCTGGTGGAGCAGGTGATTTCCGACTTCCGCCAAGTGGCGCTGCCGGAAAGGGGGAAGAAACAATGCGGTTGAGAGACGGGGACACCCTGGTGTTTTTCGGGGACAGCATCACCCGGCGCAGCGAAATCAAGGACAACCCCGACCCCCGGGTGAAGTTTTCCTTAAACTACGACGACAGCTATGTGGATTTGTTTTTGCAGCGGCTGGTGATTCACTACCCCAAGCTGGAGCTGAACACCTACAACCTGGGGGTGGGGGGCGACACCGTCAACGGGCTGATGGAGCGGTTCTGGGAGCTGGAATCCCTGAAACCCAACTGGGTGGTGCTGTGCATCGGGCAAAACGACGCCAAGACCCTCTCCCCCACCCAGTTTCAGGAGCAGCTTTCCTATCTGCTGGAACAGCTGGCGGATTTGGGGTGTAAGACGGTGCAGCTGACCACCACCCCCTGCCCTTACAGCAAAGAAAAGGACGAAAAGCTGCTGGTGTTCGACGACATCATCCGGCAGCTGGACGAAAGGGTTTCCATTCCCTGTCTGGATGTGAAGACCCACCTGCGGCAGATTATGCTGGACAACGACACCGCCCAGGCGCCGGTGAACCTGTTTGCAGGAGGGTGTCACCTCTCAAGGCTGGGGAACCAGTACCTGGCGGATGCGGTGTACGATTATTTTACCGGGAAGGATTGACAAACCCCGGCAACATGGGGTATACTTTTCCTAAATCGGCTGCGATAAAGGAGGAGTACTCCCGTGGTTCCGGCAAAGAGAACGCCCGGTTGGTGCAAGGGCGGGCGGAAGCGGAAGGAAGGTCGCCTTTTAGCCACCGCACTGCGGCGGACGCCCCCGTTATCGGGCAGAGAGCGCAAGGGAATATGTGGACTTAAAAGTTTTTAGTCCAGTTTTTTTCAAAAAACTGGTGGGGTGTGGGGTAAACGACAGGTTTTCAACCTGCCTAAGTCCCACCTTGGCGGCCGAAAGGCATGGCCGCCATTTTGCTTCGCAAAAATCGGTGGAACTTACCCCGCAAAGGAACCGGAGTTCTTGTTCATCCGGTGCGGCACTAAAATTCAGTCGCCGCAGCTGGTGGAACCCGGTTCCGGAATCCGCCCGCCGATGGCGAAGCCCAGGCGGGTCAATCCGGAAAGGACTGCTTCCTACCCCCAACCACGCCAACCTCCCTTGAACTTAGGTGGTACCACGGACATTGACTTGTTCGCCCTAAGGCAGAAATCCTGCCCTGGGGCGTTTTTGTTTGCCCTTGGGCACACCCAAACCTTGAAAGGGGAATGACTGTGAGCAAAGAATTAAGCAAAGTGTACGACCCCAAAACCTTTGAGGAGCGTATCTACCAGGACTGGATGGAGCATAAGTGCTTCCACGCCAGTCCCAACCCGAAAAAGAAACCCTACACCATCGTCATCCCGCCCCCCAACATCACCGGCAAGCTCCACATGGGCCACGCCCTGGACGAGACCTTGCAGGACATCCTCATCCGGTTTAAGCGGATGCAGGGGTATGAAGCGCTGTGGGTGCCGGGCACCGACCACGCCTCCATCGCCACCGAAGCCAAAATCGTGGAAGCCATGGCCAAGGAAGGCGTCACCAAGGAGGATTTGGGCCGGGAAGGCTTTTTGAAGCGGGCCTGGGCCTGGAAGGAAGAGTACGGCGGAACCATCGTCAAGCAGCTGCAAAAGCTGGGCTCCTCCTGCGACTGGGACCGGTTAAGATTTACCCTGGACGAAGGCTGCTCCAAAGCCGTCAACCGGGTGTTCGTCAACCTGTACCACAAGGGGCTGATTTACCGGGGCAACCGGATGGTGAACTGGTGCCCCCACTGCAACACCTCCATCTCCGATGCGGAAGTGGAGTACGAAACCCAGGACGGCCACTTCTGGCACCTGCTCTACCCGGTGAAGGAAACCGGGGAGTTTTTGGAGCTGGCCACCACCCGTCCCGAAACCATGCTGGGGGACACCGCCGTGGCCATCAACGCCGCCGACCCCCGGTACACCCATCTCCACGGCTGCCATGTGATCCTGCCGCTGCTCAATAAGGAAATCCCCATTGTCTGCGACGACCACGCCGATATGGAAAAGGGCACCGGCGTGGTGAAGATCACCCCCGCCCACGACCCCAACGACTACGAAGTGGGCAAGCGCCATGACCTGCCCATCGTCCGGGTGTTCACCTACGACGGCCACATGACCGGCGCCGCCGACAAAGCTGCGGCCGACGAGCTGTTTGCCTCCGGCCGGGCCGCCGCCGGGGAACCGGAAGTGCTGGACTGCGGCAAATACGCCGGCATGACCACCATGGAAGCCCGGAAGGCCATCCTGGAAGATTTGAAGGCGGGCGGCTTCTTAAAGGAAGTGGAGTCCCTTCAGCACGAGGTGGGCACCTGCTACCGCTGCCACACCACCGTGGAACCCATGGTGAGCAAGCAGTGGTTTGTAAAGATGGAGCCCCTGGCCAAGCCCGCCATCGAAGCGGTGAAAAACGGGGAAACCAAGTTTATCCCGGAGCGGTTCGACAAAATCTACTTCCACTGGATGGAAAACATCAAGGACTGGTGCATCTCCCGGCAGCTGTGGTGGGGCCACCAGATTCCCGCCTACTACTGCGACCAGTGCGGCCATATGGAGGTCAGCGAAACCCCGGTGGACACCTGCCCCAACTGCGGCAAACCCATGCGCCGGGATGAGGACACCCTGGACACCTGGTTCTCCTCCGCCCTGTGGCCCTTCTCCACCCTGGGCTGGCCGAACAAGACCCCGGAGCTGGAATATTTCTACCCAACCGACACCCTGGTCACCGGCTACGACATCATCTTCTTCTGGGTGGCCCGGATGATCTTCTCCGCCTTGGAGCATACCGGACAGGTCCCCTTCAAGCAGGTGCTGATCCACGGCCTGGTGCGGGACGAACAGGGCCGAAAGATGAGCAAGAGTTTGGGCAACGGCATCGACCCGCTGCAGGTCATCGACCAGTACGGTGCCGATGCGTTGCGGCTGACTTTGGTCACCGGCAACTCCCCCGGAAACGATATGCGGTATTCCGACGATAAAATCAAGGCTTCCCGGAACTTCGCCAATAAGCTGTGGAACGCCACCCGGTATATCCTGATGAACCTGGGAGAGGAAATCACCAAGCCGGAACTGCCGGAGAAGCTGGAAACGGAAGACAAGTGGGTGCTGAGCAAGCTGAACACCCTGATTCGGGAAGCCACCGACAACCTGGAGCGGTTCGAGCTGGGGATGGCGGTGCAGAAAATCCACGACTTTATCTGGGACATCCTCTGCGACTGGTATATTGAAATCACCAAGCCCCGGATGGCCCAGGGCGGGGCGTCCGCTTTGGGAGCCCAGAAGGTGCTGAGCTACGTCATGGCCAATTCCCTGAAACTGCTCCACCCCTTCATGCCCTATATCACCGAAGAGCTGTGGCAGGCGGTGCCTCACGACAGCGAGTTTATCATGACCGCTTCCTGGCCGGTGGCCGACCCGGCGCTGGACTTCGCCCAGGAAGAACAGGAATTTGAGATGGTGATGGAGGTCATCCGGGGCATCCGCAACGCCAGGGCGGAAAAGAACATCCCCTTCTCCAAGAAGGCCAAGGTGTATATCGCCACGGCCCAGCCGGAGGTGTTCGCCAAGAGCGCCGCCTTTTTGGAAAAGCTGGCCAGCGCCAGTGAAGTGGAGGTAGGGGAGAGCTTCACGTTAGAAAACCCGGTGCAGATTGTCACCCCCCACGCCACGGTGTACCTTCCTCTGGGAGATTTGGTAGACCTGGACAAGGAGCGGGCACGGCTGGCCAAGGAAAAGGAAGCCTGCGAGAAGGAAATCGAGTTTATCTCCAAGAAGCTGAGCAACGAGAACTTTGTGTCCAAAGCCCCGACGGCGGTAGTGGACCAGCAGCGGCAGAAGCTGGAAGCTGCCAAGAAAAAGCTGGCGGGTGTGGAAGAAAGTTTGAAGCAGCTGGCTTAAAAGTTTTCGGTCAAGCCTTTTACAAAAGGGTTGCAGGGGTGCAGGGGACAGAGTCCCCGCAAGAAACCGGAGTCATTTATAAGGGTCCGTGGCCGACAGGTACGCCTTTGGCGACCTGTCCAAGTCCGCTCTTTGCGGTCGGCGGGAATGACCGCAATTTTGCTTCGCAAAAACCGAGCGAACTTGCTGCAATCTTGTAGCCCGGCTGGTGGATGCCGGAGCCGGAATCCGCCAATCCAATGACCGCAGGCCGAGGATTGGTCAAACCGGAAACCACAAAATCATAGATGCAAAAAGCCCTCTGTGCGCAAAACACAGAGGGTTTCTCTTTTATTGGCTCTTATCGTGATATAAAATATCTTCCACCCGGCAATTCAAAATAAAGCAAAGAGTATCCAAGGTTTTTGTTGTAATGGGCAAACCCTTGTGCATTCGGTGCAGAGTGTTGGCGGATATGCCTTCCTTATGAATCAGTTGATATTCCGTCATGTTCTTTTTCAGCAAGGTATTGAAAAACGGCTGGTAAGAAATCATAAGAATCCTTCCCTTCCCATTTAGGATACCATACTCAACTGTTTGACAATACTCAATATATTGAGTATAATTGCTGGAAAGGGGTGATCTGACATGCTGATTCTCTGTCGGCAAAACCAGCCGCAGTTTTTCCGGCTTCCTGTCCGATTGGACTGGGATAGGTTGGCGGAAGAAATTCGCCGTTGCGGCTCCGAAATCGGATTAGAATTAAACGTAAAGCAAACGAAACGGCTGAAATGGAGCAAAATGCAGCTTCAATCCTGCCTAGTGGTGTATCATTGGGATTTTAGTCAAGATTATTTCTGTTTTTTGCTGGCTCAACAACAGAACCAAAAACAAATTTACGGAAGCATTGATTACATCCGTTGCCACAAGCTATTCCCATTTAAAACATTCGCCGCCCAGCTCAAAAATCGAATCTGCGGGAATTTTTTCTTTCCAAATTCCTCACATCCAGAAGAAGAATATTTCTATTATTGGGCCAGCAAAATGATTTTTCATGGTCTAAGGCGTTTTACCGATGAAACATTATCACGCAAAACTCATTCGATTTAATTTTTTCCGAAAACAAAACCAGGAACGGCGATTGAAGCTGTCCTGGTTTTACTTTTGTTTTAAGTTGAAAAAGGATTCCGGGCTTGACCCGTCTGGCTGCCTTCGGCAGCATCGCCGGGTGGATTCCGTTTCCGGCATCCACCAGCTGGGCTACAGGATTGCAGCAAGTTCGCTCGGTTTTTGCGAAGCAAAATTGCGGTCATTCCCACCGACCGCAAAGAGCGGACTTGGACAGGCCGCCAAAGGCGTACCTGTCGGCCTAAGACCCTTGAAAACTTTTAAGGATTGTTTGCGGGGACTCTGTCCCCTGCACCCCTGCCAGCCTTTGAAAAAGCTGGACCTAAACTTTAATATACAATCGCCCCATACTTCGCCGCAATCTTCTCCAGCGTCTTCCTAGGCAAACTGGACTGGGAATCCACCAGCGCAATGCCGTTATACAGCATCAGCGCCAGCTTCAAACTAATCTCATCGTGGGAAAGAAAACACACCGGCAGATGGGCCATGTATTCGTTCTGGGCAAAGTCCTGGGCGTCCTCCGGAGAGTTGATCTCAATCCGCACCACATCAAATCCCCCCAGCTGCTGCTGCATCAGCACTTCGCTCATGTCCGCCGTGCAGGGCAGGGGCGGGCCCAGTTCCAACCGGTCGTAGTCCATGTCGTAGATCTCCCAGGCGTCCGCCAGCACTACCTGGTCCGGGTCGCTTTGGGCGGGATGGTGCTGTGAGCCGGTTTCGCCGTACTCCTTTACTGCCCCGGCAGGCACCGCCAGCCGTTCCCCGCCGGTGGCGCAGTACAGCAGGGTGGCCCCCAGTTCCAGCAGCCGGTGGCAGTGGGCTTCCAGCTCCCCTTGGGTCAGGGGGCAGAGATCCTCCCCCTCCATCCGGTACTTGGCAGGCTGCACCATCAAGGGCACCCTGGCCATCTGGGCCAGCTGTGCCACCATCTCTTCCAGCTCTTCCCGGTCGTACTCCCCCCGCAGTCCAAAGGCGGACACTCCCAACGCTTGCAGTACCGTCAAGGCGTTGAGGGCGGAACCGCCGTGCTGCAGCTCCCCGTCCCGCTCCAGGCGCACCGAAGCGAGGATGGGCAGTTTCAGCTTTCTTAGGGCCAGCACCGCGCACCGGGCGTATTGCAGGGCACTGGAGGTCTCCACCAAAAAGCAGTCCGCCCCGGCCTTGGCCAAGCAGCTTCCCTGGCTGCGGTAAACTGCCATCAGCTCGGTGAAGCTGGTCTCCCCGAAAGGTTCCAGTTCCAGCCCGGCGGGGGCTAAGGTCCCCGCCACCAAGCCGTCGCTTCCGGCAGCCTGCCGGGTGAGCTGGGTCAGGGCGGCGTTAATCTCTTCCATCTGCCCCTCCAGCCCCGCTTGTTTCAGCAGCACCTGGGAGGCGTGGCCGGTGGGGGTGGCCAAAATCCCCGCCCCCAGGCGTTTAGCTCGGCAGAGCCGTGCCAGCATGGCGTCCCGGCTGGGGGGAAATTCGCTGTCTTCTCCCGCAGAAAATCCCGCCACCAGCCGGGGACTCCATAGGTCGATATCCATGATCTTCCCTTACTCCTTACATACGTTCCGGGTGGTCAATCTTCAACATATCCAGCACATTGCACAGCACCTGGCGCACGCAGCCGCACAGCAGCAGCCGGGCCTGGGTCAGGGCGTTGTCCTGGGTCTGCACCCGGCAGGCGTTGTAGAATTTGTGAAACAGGGTGGCCAGCTCAATGCTGTACCGGGTAATCCGGGCGGGGTCGTAGGCCTTGGCCGCCCCGTTGATTTCACCCGGCAGCGTAGCCAGATAGCGAATCAGCTCCCGTTCTTCCGGAGCGGTAAGCAAATTTAAGTCCCCCTGCTCCGGGGCATAGGTTATGCCCTTGCCTTCCAATCCGGCAAAGATGCTGCAAATCCGGGCGTGGGCGTATTGGACATAGTACACCGGGTTCTGGCTGGACTGCTCCACCGCCAAATCCAAATCAAATTCCATCTGGCTGGCAGGCTCCCGCTGGTTGAAGAAGAACCGGGCAGCGTCGATGGGTACTTCGTCCAGCAGGGTGGCCAGGGTGATGGACTTGCCGGTGCGCTTGCTCACCCGAACGGGCTTGCCCTCCCGCATCAGCTTCACCAGCTGCATCAGCACAACGTCCAGCTTCCGTCCGTCCAGACCGATGGCATCCATGGCCCCTTGCAGCCGGGCCACATGGCCGTGGTGGTCGGCGCCCCAGATGTTGATTACCTTGTCAAAGCCCCGGACGGCAAACTTGTTGTAGTGGTAGGCGATGTCGGCGGCAAAGTAGGTGGGAATCCCGTTGCTGCGCACCAGCACATCGTCCTTATCCTGGCCCATGGCGGTGGCTTTGTAGAACAGGGTGCCGTCCTGCTCATAGGTGTACCCCCGCTGGGTCAGCAGGTCGATGGCCTGCTGCACCGCCCCGCTTTCATGAAGAGTGGATTCCTTAAACCACACGTCGTAGTAAATCCGATACCGGGCCAAATCCCGCTTCAGCCCTTCGATGTTCAAGGGCAGGGCGTAGTCCACCAGCGCCTGCTGCCGCTCTTCTTCGGAAACGCTCATCAAAGCGTCCCCGTGCAGGTCGGCGTAATTCTTGGCGTGCTCCATAATATCGGCGCCTTGGTAGGCGTCCTCCGGCAGGGGTGCCGCTTCTTCTCCCAGGAAAATCTGCTGGTACCGCACCGACAGGGACACGCCGAATTTGTGAATCTGATTGCCGGCGTCGTTGATGTAAAACTCTCTTGTCACATCGTACCCGGCGGCTTCCAGCACGCTTGCCAGGCAGTCCCCGATGGCGCCCCCACGGGCGTTGCCGATGTGCATGGGGCCGGTGGGATTGGCGGAAACAAACTCCACCATCACCTTTTTGCCCTTGCCCAAATCGGTGCGGCCGTAGTCCTTGCCCTGGTCCTGAACGGCTTTCACAATGTTTGCAAACCAGTCCTGGGACACAAAGAAGTTCAAAAACCCAGGACCCGCCACCTCCATCTTCACAAAGGGGCTGCCTTCCAGCACCAGCTCTTCCTCAATGGCCTGGGCGATCTGCCGGGGGGCCTTGTGGAAGGCCCGGGCGCTGACCATGGCGGCGTTGCAGGCAAAGTCCCCGTTTTTGGTGTCGGCAGGCACTTCTACGGTAAAAGCGGGAATGGGCTCGGCGGGCAAAGTCCCCTTGGCCACGGCCCGGCCCAGAGCCTCCTTGACTAAAAATTCCACTTCCTGTTTGGTTTGTTGGATAATATCCTTCATTCTGTTCTCTCCCCTGTTTGCAGGTTTACCTGGGTGTCGATCTCCGGCAGGGAAACCTGGATGGTAATTCGGTTGTCACTGAGCAGGCTGGCGTTGAGGTCCAGGGCGTAGGAAAACTCCAACGTCCCCCCAAAGGGGGTGAGCCGGTTGACCACTTCCCTGGCGGAAACCCCAATCATCAATTCCCCCACCGGGGTGGCGTAGTAGCCGATGTTGCGCTGGTTCTCCTCCACCACCAGCCGGGAACGGTAGTCCCCCTGGCGGATCAGGCTCACCTGATGGTCCTGCACCCGCAGGGTGGTGCGGCAGCCCTCATAACCGGTGGTTTCGGTTTCCTCGTAGGTGATGTACCAACTGCCGTTTTTTTCGTAGTACCGTCCCTGGGTAAAAAGTTCAGTGGTCTCCTCTTCTCCGTCCACCACCGTCTGGGTGCGGATGCAGATGGAAACGTCCTGTCCCGTTTGTTTCAAAGCGGTTTGCTCCTTTTCAGTATTGGTTGATGTCGATGTGGCTGGCGTCCCTGCCAATGTCCCTGCCCAGGAAAATCCGGGCGGTGGCGGCAAAGCTGTCCACCGTGTCGGAGACAAAGAAGTGGCTGGCCCCCGGCTCGGTGCGGTGGGTGCGCAGGCCCTTTTCCTCTAAATAGCTTTGGGTGCACCGGGCGGCTTCCTTGCCGGAATCAATGAGGGTGACATCCGGCCCCACCAAATCCCCAATCAGCTCCTTGATGACAGGATAGTGGGTGCAGCCCAGAATAATGGTGTCCACCTCCGCTTCCTTCAAGGGGGTCAGGTATTCTTCGGCGATCATCCGGGTAACGGTGCAGTCTTTTTGAATGTAGCCGTTTTCCACCAAAGGCACAAACATGGGGCAGGCCTTGGGCACCAGCATGGCGTCAGGCAGAATTTCAAAGATGGCTTTTTCATAGGCGCAGCTGCGGATGGTGGCGGCGGTGGCCAAAATGCCGATGCGCCTGGTTTTGGTGGCCCGGCAGGCCGCCTCCACCGCCGGTTGCAGCACCCCGGTGTAGGGGACGCTAAGCTGCTGCAAAATGGGGGGCAGGTTGGCGCTGACAGTGCCACAGGCAATGACGATCATCTTCACCTGATGGCTCAGCAGAAAGCGAATATCCTGAGCGGCGTACTGCTTGATGGTGTCGCTGCTGCGCCCGCCGTAAGGCACCCGGGAGGTGTCTCCAAAATAGATGATGTTCTCATTTGGCATAAGCTGGCGTACCTTTTTAAAGGCGGTGAGCCCGCCGATGCCGGAATCAAAGATTCCAATGGGGCGGTTATCCATCCTTATCCCCGCCCTTCTTCCGCCAAGCGAATCAGCTCCTCCAGCAAAGCGGGGATGGAAAGTCCTCCCGCTTGGCGGAGCTTGGGATACATGGAAATGGAGGTAAAGCCCGGCAGGGTGTTGATTTCATTCAGCACCGGGCCGTGATCGGTGACGAAAAAGTCTACCCGGCTCAACCCGCTGCACCCCATGGCCCGGTAAGCCTTCACCGCCAGTTCCCGGAGGGCTTTGGTGTCCTCTTCCGAAATCCGGGCAGGGATGAACAGCTTGCTGTCGGCGTTTTCGTACTTCCCTTCAAAGTCGTAAAACTCATTGGCGGACTGGATTTCCCCCGGCATAGAGGGGTCGGGGTTCTGGTTGCCCAGCACCGCACACTCCACCTCTTTGCCCACGATGGTCTCTTCCACAATCACCTTGCTGTCCTGCTCAAAGGCCAGGGCAATGCCCTTTTTCAGCTCCTCCCGATTGGAAGCCTTGCTGACCCCCACGCTGGAACCGGCGTTGGCGGGCTTGACAAACATGGGCCAGCCCAGCTTCCGTTCCATCTCCTCCAGCTTGGCGGAGAGGTCGTCTCCCCGGCGGAGGGCCACAAACTTGGCCATGGGCACCCCGGCCCGCTCCAAAATAATGTGGGTCATTTCCTTGTCCATGCAGTTGGCGCTGGAAATGGTGTCGCAGCCCACAAAGGGAATCCCCGCCATTTGAAGCAGGCCCTGGACGGTGCCGTCCTCTCCGTTTTTGCCGTGAAGCACCGGGATGACGCAGTCGATGGGAATGATGTCATAGGCGGCGTCCAGCAGAATCAGGCCCCGGTGGAGCCGGTTGCAGCTGATGACGCAGTCGGTGAGGTACTCCTCATTTTCCCAGCAGTCATGCTCAATGCGGTCGTAGTCCCCCTTGTAGTAATACACCGCCCCGTCCCGGGTGATGCCCACGGGATAGACGTTAAACTTTTCGGTATCCAGATTGCGCAGCACCGTGGCGGCGCTGAGCAGAGAAATGGCGTGCTCGCTGGAAACGCCCCCAAACAGCACGGCAATGTTTTTCTTTTCCATTGTTAACCCCCCAAAATCTTCTTTTGTGAAATGGGTATGCTTCTAGTTATTATACTACACCCCGGCTCCGTTGGCAATTCTTTTCCGGGTAAAAACTTCCCTTGCCGAACCTTCCCCGCTGTGCTATCATAAAGACAAACCCGTTTCCCACCATCTTCAGAAAGGAAGCATCCTATGATCCTTTACTTTACCGGCACCGGTAACAGCCGGTTTGCCGCACGCCGGCTGGCACAGCGCCTGGGGGACCAAACTGTGTCCCTGGGGCAGGTGTTCCGAAACAAACAGCCTCTTCAATTTCACTCCGCCTCCCCCTTTGTGGTGGTCTGCCCCATCTATGCCTGGCGGCTTCCCAAGCCGGTGGAGGAGCTTTTGGCTCAAGGAGAATTTTCCGGCAGCCGCCAGCTCTATCTGGTGGTCACCATGGGCGCTTCTTACGGCGGCGCCGGAAGCTATATCCAAAAAATCCTGGCCAAAACCGGGATGGAGTACCGGGGCATGGCGGGGGTGGTAATGCCGGATAACTTTTTGGTGTCCTTTTCCATGCCCGATCAAAACCAGGCCCTTTCCATCCTCCGGCAGGCTCTGCCCCGGCTGGACCAAATCGCCCAAACCATTGCCGCCGGGGACGCCCTGCCCCCTTCTTCCAGCAAAGGGGGATGGCTGCTTTCCGGCTTGGTGAACTGGGGGTTCTCCCACTTTATGATGAGCAGCAAAGCCTTCACCGTCTCGGACGCCTGCGTGGGATGCGGGAAATGTGCGGCGGAATGTCCCGTAGGCAACATTGCCCTCACCGGCGGGAAAGTACGGTTTTCCAACCACTGTTCCTTCTGCCTGGGCTGCATCCACCGCTGCCCCGTCCACGCCATCGACTACAAGGGCAAAGGCAAAAAGCACGGGTATTACCTCTGCCCGCCGGAAGAAAAAATCCTGTCCCAAGCAGAAGACTGACGCAAAAAGCGGAGCGTTCCCTTTTCGGTTCGCTCCGCTTGCTTTATTCGGTGGTGTCCCGCCGGTCTTCCAGCGCCCCCGCCTGAATCATCTGGTCCAGGGTGGCGGCAATGCCCTGGGCGGTAGCCTGAGCATACTGCACCTGATAGCGGGTAAAGAGGCTGTTGTCCTCCACGTTGTCGATATACCCCAGCTCCAGCAGGCAGCTGGGCATGGTAGTGTGGGAGTTGACGTAGTAGTCCACGTTTTCCTCTTCCCCGGCGCTGCCGCCCTTCACCCCCAGGTTTTCCTGGATGCCTACCTGTTCCAGCCGGGCCATAATGTTGCTGCCCAGGGCCATTTCCCAGGTGTTCATGTCGTCGTCAATCCAGATTTCCACTCCGCCGGTAACCCCGTTGCCGCTGTTGCGGTGGACACAGATGTACAAATCGCACTGGTTGGCCTGGGCGGTATTGACCCGCTGCTCCAAGGACAGGGTGGTGTCGTCGGTGCGGGTCATCACCACCCCGATGCCGATTTCCCGCAGCTCCTGCCGCAGCAGCAAAGCAAAGGTGAGGTTGTCCGTCTTTTCCACCCGCTGGGTGTCGTAGCTCACCGCACCGCTGTCCTCCCCGCCGTGACCGGCGTCCACGCAGACGGTGTAGAGAGGAGCTTCCCCGGTGCCGCCGTAAAAGTTGGAATAGGTTTTCAGTTCCAGATCCCGCCCGCCGGACAGATCCGCCTGGCTCACCGCCCAGACCCCCACCGCCACCAGTCCCGCCATCAGCATACCGATGAGAAAGAGGGCTGCAACCGGCACCCAGGGCCGAAGACGGCGTTTTTGTTTTGCCATATTGATACTCCTTGGGTTCAAAAATACTTCTGGGATTTATGCCGCCGGCTGGGCCTGGGACAAACTGCTTTCGGTGGAAGAGGTAGTTTCCTCAAGCTCATCGGGGTAGTTGCCCCAGAGCTTGAGCAGGGTGGTGTAGTACCCGTCGCCTCCCTCGTCTGCCGCCGTCAGCACCAGCACTTGGATGTTTTTCGCAGAAAGCTGGGCCATCTCCCCCGAGGGGATGCTCTCAGTGGTAATCAAAAGGGCATCGGAAAAGCTGAGGATGGCATTATAGTCCGGGTTGTGGGAAGAGCCCAAGTGATTGGTGGCCTTCATGCCGGGGGTCGCCTGGGTGTCGTCCCCCACCCCGATAATGCAGTCCTCCAACTTCAGCTGGAGCAGGGACTGGACCACAGTATCATCCAAAGCAATGATGTTTTCCGGCTTCTGCTCCAGGGTGATGCTCCCCACCACCACCGGGTAGTCCGGGGCTTCCAGACGCCGCTCCGGTTCCAGTTCCGTCTGGCTGAACAGCCGCACCCCAAACAGGACAAACAGCACAATCAGCGCCGCCAGCATACACAGACAGATCACCAGCCAACGGTATTTGGGATTGAATTTCCACTTTGCCATGGCGTTTCCCCCTTATTCCGCATCCAGGCCCATGGCCAAACGGCTTTCCAGCTGGTCCACATACTGCCGGGCCACCCGTCCGCTGCGGCTGCCCTTCCGGGTGGCAAAGCGGTTGGCCCCCTGACGAATGGTTTCTTCATCCAGCTGAATGCCCCGGTCGGCGGCCAGGGCCAGCACAATGTCGGCGTACTCCTGGGGAGTGGGCTTCATGTAGGTGAGCACCAGGCCGAACCGGTCGGAGAGGCTGGCGGCCTCGTCCCGGGTGTCGCTGGCGTGGATTTCGCTGCCCTCCCGGCTGGTGAAGGTTTCCTTAATCAAATGCCGCCGGTTGGTGGTGGCGTAAATCAAGGCGTTGTCCGGCATCCCCGACAGGCTGCCTTCCAGCACTGCCTTTAAGGTATTGAAGTTGGCGTCGCTTTCCTCAAAGGTCAAGTCGTCGATAAAGAGGATGAACTTTAAGGGCAGGGGCCGGATGGTCCGCAGCACCCCCGCCAGGGAGCCGATGTCCTCCTTGGAAATCTGAATCATCCGCAGCCCCATCTGATGGTAGTCGTGGAGCAGGGCCCGCACCGAAGTGGATTTCCCGGTGCCCCGATCTCCGTAAAGCAGCACATGGTGGGCGTGCTGGCCGTGGAGAAAGCTGAGGGTGTTGTCCAGCAGCTTCTGCTTCTGGGCCTCGTACTTCTTCAAAGCGGAGAGGGGGGCGGCGTGGAACTGCTTCACCGGCACGATCTTTCCCTCCTCCAAGGCAAAGGCGTAGTATTTGCAGTACACCCCCACCCCGTTTTTGGCGTGGTGGTCGGCAAAGGAAGCCAGATGCTCCCCCCACCGCTCCAAGGGCTGGTACCGGCAGTGCTCCGGGCAGAACTCCGCCAAAGCGCCGATGAGCTCCTTCTGAGCCGGGAAGGTCTGGGCCAAAAGCTCCTTTACCTGACCAGGCTGGAGGCGGCTCAGCTGCCAGCAGGCGTCTAAATCGTAGGCCGACGCCTGCTTGAGCAGGGAGGGCAGGGAATCAAACTGTCCCCGGGCGCAGGAAAGGGTGAAGATGTTTTCGTCCTGTAACACCCGGTCAAAGAGATAGTCTGGGAAACTCCCGGATTCCTCCTGAGCAAACAGCTGGGAGCAGAACCGGCTGTACTGCTCCAAAGCGGTGGAAAAGTCGGGTTGGGACTTTTGGGTCTCCTTCCACAGAGAAAGCAGGGCCGCCACCGGGGGCAGGCTGCGGATTTGAGTATATAGGGTCATGCCCTCCAGCCGGAGAGCGAGCTGAGCCATGGTCTCCATTGCAATCGCATCCTTAGTAAATGTATTGTCCCCTTATTGTACCTGATTTCTGCGGGAAATGCAATTTTGATTTTCACCGATTTTGTAACAGTTTGGCGAAAGAAACCGGGCAGATTGGCGAAAAAAATCAACCGGCCGAAAAAGAAAGCCGGTTGACTTCTAAAGAAAAGAGCGGAAGGCGGTTTTACTCCCCTTCTTCCTCCTCCCGGTACTCCAGCAGATCCCCGGGAGTGCAGTTTAGGATGCGGCAGAGTTTGTCCAAGGTGGAAAACCGGATGGCTTTGCCGTGGTTGTTTTTTAGAATGGACAGGTTGGCGGGGGTTATCCCCAAGCGTTTTGCCAACTCCCCCGAGGACATCTTCCGCTTGGCCATCATCACATCCAGGTTGACGATAATCATTCGCTCCCCTCCTTAAATAGTTAAATCGTTTTCCAGCTTGTACTCCACAGCCCGGCGGTACAGTTCACTGAGTACCCGCACCCCGGCGCCCAGCAGCAGAAAAGCCGCAGCCCCCAGCAGGGACAGGAAGAAGGTGAACACCACCTGCATCCCCGCTCCGCAAAATAGCGCCACACAAACTCCCAAAAAACACACCCCGATTCCCCACAGGCACCAGGCGCTCCGGGTCAGGGGAGGCACATTGTCTGGGGTGAAGCAGTTGCCTTCCCGCAGCCGCCGGAAAATCCCGATGAGCTGCCACAGCAGCAAACAGCAGCAGATGCCGCTGAGCCAGGCCAGCCCCACAATGGCCAACACCGGAAAAACAACAACGGTCTGCTCTAAAAACAAATCATGCAGTTCCAGCCCCACCCACACAGAAGAAGCCAGCAAAGCTAAAACGCCTAAAGGTAGCAGCACCCAAAGCAGATGGTACACCGCCGAAGACAGGCTTTTCTTTCCAATGGTTTTCATGGTCCATCATCTCCTGAAGTTCTTTTCCCTCAGTATAGCACCGGATTGAATGAATGTCAATAATTTTTTATTGAAATACAGAAATTATCCTCATCAAAGACAAAAGCAAAACTCCCCTGCCGGAAAAGGCAGGAGAGCGGTGCCGTTCTGATTGGCTTTACAGGCCGATGCTTTTTTCAAAGTAATCCTCAGAATAGATTCCCCCTGATTTTCGCTGCAAACGAAATGCCGCCCGTAAAATACGGGCGGCACAGGGATCACACTAAAGGTGAAACCGATGTTTCGTTTACTTGGTAATCCGCTTGGTGTTCCAGATGTTGTCGGAATATTCCATCACAGCCCGGTCGCTGCTGAACAGGCCGGCCTTGGCGATGTTGACCAGGCTCATGTTGGTGAACTTGGTCTTATCCCGGAAGGTTTCGCCTACCTTCTTCTGGGCTTCCACATAGCTGCGGAAGTCGGCCAGAATCATATAGGCGTCTGCCACACCGTAGTTGTTGGTCAGCAGGCTCTTGTAGATGTCGTCGAACCGGCTGCCCAGCTCGCCGTTGATGAGCATATCCAACACGGCCTTCAATTCGGGATCGCTGTTGTAGTACTTGGTGGGATCGTAGCCCTGACGCCACAGATCGTTGACTTCGTCGCTCTTGAGGCCGAACAGGAAGATGTTGTCGTCCCCTACCTGTTCGTGGATTTCCACGTTGGCGCCGTCCAGGGTGCCCAGGGTCACTGCGCCGTTGATCATCAGCTTCATGTTGCCGGTGCCGGAGGCTTCCTTGCCGGCAATGGAGATCTGCTCGGAAATGTCGGCGGCGGGAATGATGATCTCCGCCAGGCTCACCCGGTAGTCCTCAATGAACACCACCTTCAGCTTTTCCTGCAAGGCGGGGTCGTTGTTGATCAGGTTGGCCACGGAGCAGATCAAACGGATGATCTGTTTTGCCATGAGATAACCGGCGCTGGCCTTAGCTGCAAAGATAAAGGTACGGGGGGTGACATCCATGGTGGGATTGGCCTTCAGCTGACGGTACATATACAGGATATTCAGCACGTTGAGCAGCTGGCGCTTGTACTCATGCAGCCGCTTGACCTGTACATCGAACAAGCTGTTGGGGTCTACCTTCACCCCGTTGTGCTCGGCGATATAGGCGCACAGACGCTTCTTGTTGGCCAGCTTCACCCGGCGCAGTTCCGCCAGGACGGTCTTGTTGTCGTAGCAGTCCATGAACTTTTCCAGGTTGTTGGCGTCGTCCAGGAAGCTGTCCCTGATATACTTCTTCAGCAGGTCGGTCAGGCCGGGGTTGGACTGGCACAGCCAGCGGCGGTACGCAATGCCGTTGGTGACGTTGGTGAATTTTTCGGGGGTGATGTGGTAGTAGTCGTGGAAGATGGAGTTGATGAGGATTTCGCTGTGGAGCTTGCTCACCCCGTTGACCTTATGCACACAGGCCAGGCAGAGGTTTGCCATCCGCACTTCCCCATTGGCAATGATGGCCATATAATCAATCTTGGCTTCGTCGTTGCCGTAAATATTTCTCAGCTGGAGCAGCAGCCGGCGGTTGATTTCGCAGACCAGCTGGTAAATCCGAGGCAGCTGTTCTTTGAACAGGTGTTCCGGCCAGCGTTCCAGAGCTTCGCTCATGACGGTGTGGTTGGTGTAGGCCAGCACCTTGCCGGTGATGTCCCAGGCCTTATCCCACTCGTAGCCGTATTCGTCCAGCAAAATCCGCATCAGTTCCGGCACGCAGAGAGCCGGGTGGGTGTCGTTGATGTGGACGGCAACGTGCTGTGCCAATTCGTCCATGTTGTCGTAGTACCGGTTGTACCGGGCGATGATGCTCTGCAAGGAGGCGCTGACCATCAAATACTGCTGCTTGAGACGCAGGGTTTTGCCTTCCAGATGGTCATCGGCAGGATAGAGCACCTTGGAGATGGCTTCCGCCATGGTGTTTTCTTCCAAAGCCCGGACATAATCTCCCCGGGAGAAGGCTGCCATGTCGATGCTCTTGGGACTGGTGGCGCTCCAAAGAGTCAGCTTGTTCACGGCGTTGGTGTTGTAGCCGCTAATCAGCATATCGTAAGGCACGGCGATAACGTCGTTGGTGTTGGAATAACTCACCTTCATCTTGCCGTTTTCGTCGGTGTATTCGTGGACATTGCCGCCGAAATGGACGATATAGCTCTCATCCTTCCGGGGCAGCAGCCACACGTCTCCCAAATTCAGCCAGTCGTCGGGATATTCCATCTGCCAGCCGTCCACAATCTTCTGCTTGAAGATGCCGAACTCGTAGCGGATAGAAAAGCCGGTGCAGGGGATGGACAGGGTGGTAGCGGAATCCATATAGCAGCTGGCCAGACGGCCCAAACCGCCGTTGCCCAAACCTGCATCGGGTTCCATGGCGTACAGGTCCTTCAGGTCCACCTTGATCTCCTTCAAGGCATCCCGGAACACCTCTTCCAGTCCCAGGTTGAACAGGTTGTTGTGCAGGCTGGTTCCCACCAGAAACTCCATGGAAATGTAGTAGACCTGCTTTGCTTGTTTGCCTTCATACTGGTCGCAGAAGGTCTGGCGCTTTTTGGCCAGCATATCCCGCACGACCAGGCAGGTGGCCTTGAACACCTGGGTGTTGGTGGCTTCCTTCAGATAGCAGCCGAAATGGCGCTGGCACTTATCGTCCAGAAGCGTACAAATTTGCTCTTTGCTGATACTCACTTGTTTCCCTCCATGTTTTGAAATACTGTCATGCCCCAGCACGGAAAGGCTTGCGCCGGGGAAAAAGGATTTGTCTGCGGCAGCATGCCGCTTGTGAGGTTTTGCCTTTCCCTATGATACCAAATCAGGAGAGATAATTCAAGCAGCAACCGAAACCTTTTGAAAAAGTTGTAACCATCACCAGAATACATCCTTAAATCTTGTGGATTTTATCGTATATTTTGGCAGATTGCCAACCATTTTCTGGAAAAGAAAGATTCAGATGCGTGAAATTGAATTATTTTGATTGATTTTGGTTTGTTTCCCTCCTTCATTTTCCCCGGAATTGGTTGAAAATGGCACTGAAATTTGGTATACTAAGGGGGTATAAAAAGATAAGACTGAATTGAAATCCAAAGAAAAGTGTGATCCGATATGAGAGTATTGTACGACAGCAAAAACCCGGACTACAAAAAGCCCTTCGGGTGCTTGGAGCAGAATCAATCCTGCTGGATGCGAATTCGGATTCCGGCGGAATGTCAAAGCAAAACCGTCACCCTCCGGCTGAAAGGGGAATACACCGGAGAGGTAGAAGTGCCCATGGCCCGGCAGCCAGAGACCGACGGCAGCTTTGAGGGCTACGAATCCTATGTGGGAAAGTTTTCCCTGAAAGAAAGCGACTTATACTTTTACTATTTCCATGTGGAGATGGAAAACGGGGTCATGGACCTGTACAAAGAAAACTTCCGGGACGTGATGATTGGCAGGGAAGACAGCCCTAAATGGCAGCTCACCGTCTACCCGGCAGGCTACACCACCCCCCGGTGCTTCCAGGGGCAGGTGATGTACCAGATTTTCCCGGATCGGTTCTTCCGTTACGGAGAGTGCGACACCACCGACAAGCTCACCCCCTTCTACCTCCACCAGGACGTCCACGACTGCCCGGAATACCGGCCGGACCAAAACGGCATCATCTGGAACAACGACTTCTTCGGGGGCAACCTGAAGGGCATTGAAAAGAAGCTGCCCTACTTAAAACGGCTGAACGTGTCGGTGATTTACCTCAACCCCATTTTCATGGCCTACTCCAACCATCGGTACGACACCGCTAACTACCGCCGGGTGGACCCCCTGCTGGGCACCGAGGAAGATTTCCGACAGCTCTGCGCCGCCGCCCACCAGATGGGGATGAAGATTATCCTGGACGGGGTGTTCAGCCACACCGGCTCCGACAGTCTGTACTTTGACAAATTAAACCGCTACGGCGGCGGGGCCTACCACGACCCCAACTCCAAATACCACAGCTGGTACCAATTCCACGGGGATAACCTGAAGGAATACACCTCCTGGTGGGGCATCGACACCCTGCCCTGCGTGGAGGAGCTGGACGACAACTATCTGGACTACATCATCCGTGGGGAGGACAGCGTGCTGGCCCACTGGATGAAGCTGGGGGCGGACGGCTTCCGGCTGGACGTGGCGGATGAACTTCCCGACGAATTTATCCGCCTGCTCCACAAGCGGGTGAAGGAGTTAAACCCCAACGGCCTGGTCATCGGGGAGGTGTGGGAAGACGCTTCCAATAAGGTAGCTTACAGTGTCCGGCGGCGGTACTTCACCAACCTGGAGCTGGACGCCACCATGAACTACCCCTACAAAGACGCCATCATCGGTTATGTCAAGGGGGAGATGGACGCCGGGGCCATGGCCCGGTCCATGATGACCATTGCGGAAAACTATCCCAAGCCCATTCTGGACTGTGTGATGAACAGCCTTTCCACCCACGACACCATGCGGATTCTCACGGTGCTGGGAGCGGACCGGTTCGACTACTCCCGGGACGAGAAGGCCGGGGCCAAGATTCCACCCCACCTGTACCGCACCGCCATGAAGCGGGCCCGAGCCGCCGCCTTTTTACAGTTTATGCTCCCCGGCACCGGATGTATCTACTACGGGGACGAGGTGGGACTGGAAGGGTACGAAGACCCCTTCAACCGCCGCTACTTCCCCTGGGACAACATCAACGATGATCTGCTGCTGTTCTACAAAGCCGTCACCGGCCTAAAGCAGTCCCACCCTGCTTTGCAGGTAGGAGATTTGAAGATCGTCACTGCCCAGGGACAGGTTTTAATCTTCACCCGGGAATGTCCGGAAGAAAAGGTCACCGTAGCCATCAATTTGGGGGAGGAAAACCACACCTTCTCCTACACCCCTCCGGCGGAGGAGTTGAGTTTCATCCAAAGCGGCAGCTTTGTGGACGACAGCATCTGCCTCAATCCCGGCGGTTTTGCCTTAATCAGCCGGAAAAAGGCGGTGGAAACGCCGAAAATCCTGGAAGCGGCTCCCGCCCAGCAGCAGCTCCCCAAAACGGAGCCTCCCACCCGTCTCCCCTCCGGCCGCCGATTTGGCCGCCGGTTCCGGTAACCCAATCTGTTCAGTGCGAAAAAGCACGGAAAGGAAATCGTTATGAATCATCCCATTGTCACCATCACCATGGAAAACGGCGGGGTCATCCGGGCGGAGCTCTACCCGGAAACCGCCCCCAACACCGTCAACAACTTCATCAGCCTGGTGAAGAAGGGCTTTTACAACGGCACCATCTTCCACCGGGTCATCCCCGGCTTTATGATTCAGGGCGGGGACCCCACCGGCACCGGCATGGGCGGTCCGGGGTACTCCATCCACGGAGAATTTGCCCGCAACGGCTTTGCCAACGACCTGAAACACACCACCGGAGTGCTGAGCATGGCCAGAGCCATGTCCCCCAACTCCGCAGGGAGCCAGTTCTTCATTATGGTAGCGGACGCGCCCCATCTGGACGGGGACTACGCCGCCTTCGGCAAGGTGATTGAAGGCATGGAGGTGGCCCAGGCCATTGCCGCTCAGCCCCGGGATTACGCCGACCGACCCAAGGCGGAGCAAAAGATGAAGCGCGTTACGGTGGATACTTTGGGTGAGGAGTATCCGGAGCCGAAGCGGAAGTAAAGTTTTCGGTCAAGCCTTTTTCAAAAGGGTTGCAGGGGTGCGAATCCCACGCAGTGGATTCTGGGACAGCGTCCCCGCAAAGAAACCTTAAAAGTTTAAAAGGGTCTTAGGCACTAAAATCATGTAGCCCAGCTGGTGGAAGCCGGCTGCGGAATCCGCCTGACGATGCTGCCGAAGGCAGCCAGGAAGGTCCATCCTGAAACAAAAACCAAAGACAAAAATAAACAGCCCTCTGTGCGCACAACACAGAGGGTTTTGCTATTTCTATCTTTTGTTTCCGGTTCGTCCCGTCCTCGGCTACGCCATTGGACGGCTGGATTCCAGCTCCGGCATCCACCAGCTATGGCGACTGGGGCGCTCTGCCACGGACCCTTATAAAAGACTCCGATTCCTTCGCAGGGGCTTTGCCCCTTGCATCCCCAGCACCTTTTTGAAAAAAGCTGCACCAAAAACTTTAAGTCACCGCTACTTTCTCCGGCGTCAAATACTTCTCCACAAACCCCAGCACCTTCTCCCGGTACTCCTCCGGCTGCCGTGCATAGGCCTGAGTGTGGCTGGCGTCCTCCACCCGCAGATACTCCTTCTCCCCGGCCGCCGCTGCAAAACACAAGTCCTGCATGTAGGGCTGCACAAAGGCGTCCATGCTGCCGTGGATGAACAGCACCGGCAGCTTGGTCTTTTTCAGCTGCTCCACGCTGGATGCTTCCCGGAAATCGTATCCCGCCACCAGCTTGGCTACCCAGCTGGCCTGGTGCAGCAGCGGGAAGGCGGGCAGGCGGAAGATGGTTTTCAGCTCGTCCCGGAAAATCCGCTCCACCGAGGCATAGCCGCAGTCCTCCACCACCGCCTTGACGTTGTCCGGCAGCGCCTCCCCGGCAGTCATCATCACCGTGGCCGCTCCCATAGACACCCCATGGAGGACGATCTCCGCTTGAGGGTTCTGCTGTAAAATTTCCCGAATCCAGCACACCATATCCCGGCGCTCCAGCCAGCCCATGCCGGTGTACTTGCCCCCGCTTCTGCCGTGGGCACGCTGGTCCGGCACCAGCAGGGAAAACCCTTCCTTTAAGTACATCCCGGAATAGTCCATCATGTCCCGCCAAGTGCACATATACCCGTGCACCAAAATCACCCACCGGCGGCCGTCCTGCCGGTAGGCCTTAGCCACCAAGGAAACCCCGTCCTCGGCGTTGACCTGCCAGTCCTCCTCTTGGGCTTTGGCCAGCAGCTGGCGGTTCTCCGCCCGGATCCGGACTTCATTTTGATCTATGATCTTCTGCCGCTGGGGATATTTTTTCGGCTGCTCCCGCTCCGCTCTGGGAATGAGGGAGTTGTCCCAGGCCTTTTTCCGCCCCACTGCCAGCCGGACGAAAAACATCCCCACAACAAAGGTAATTCCAATTCCCAACAAAAAAAGGGCTGCCACACCGGCAGCCACAATCAGCAGTATCATCCAAATGTCCATGACTAAAACTCCTGGCTGCGTCCTTTTTCACATCCTGCCGCTTGGTTTACGGCTCAAACAGTTCGCCCTGCTTCTCGTACCGGGCAATCCGGGTAATCCGATTTTGATCGTCCACAAACACCACCTTGGGCCGGTAGGTCTTGGCCTGCTCCGGCTTCATGTCGATGTAACTCATGAGGATCACCTTATCCCCGGCTTTGGCACAGTGAGCCGCCGCCCCATTTAAGCAGATCACCCCGCTGCCGGGTTTTCCGGCAATCAAATAGGTAATCAGCCGGGCGCCGTTGTCGATGTTGGCCACCTGCACCTGCTGGTATTCCTGCATCCCCGCCGCTTCCATCAGGTCGGCGTCCACGGTGATGCTGCCGATGTAGTCCTTCTCCGCCTGGGTCACGGTAGCCCGGTGGATTTTTCCTTGAAGCATGGTAATTTTCACTGCCGGTCCCCCTCCGTAATGAAGTTGTCGATGAGCCTGGTTTTTCCGATGTACACTGCCATGGCAAACAGGGTGCCGGGAACCACGGTGTGGGCGGGACGCAGGTCGATGTCATCCACCGCTTCCACATAGTCGATTTTTGCCAGGGGCTCTTCCTGGATATGTTCCTTCATGGCCGCCACAATGGCGTCGGCGTCGGTCTCCCCCTGGGCCACCTTCTCCTGTCCCAGTTTCACCGCCTGGCTCAGCACCAAAGCCGCTTGCCGCTCTTCCGGGCTGAGATAGACGTTCCGGGAGCTTTTGGCCAGCCCGTCCACTTCCCGGACAATGGGACAGCCCACAATGGTGACCCCCAAATCCAAGTCCCGGTTCATCTTCCGGACAATGGCCAGCTGCTGGGCGTCCTTCTGGCCGAAGTAGGCCCGGTCGGCGTGGGTCAGGCCGAAGAGCTTGCACACTACGGTGCAGACCCCCTGAAAGTGGGTGGGGCGGGTCTTGCCGCAGAGCACCCCGGTCATGGATTTGTCCATGGCAATGGTGGTACCGAAGCCCTGGGGGTACATCACCTCCGGGGTGGGATGGAAAATCAAATCCACCCCCATCTGGCGGCAGAGCTGCCGGTCCCGTTCAAAGTCCCGGGGGTAGGCTTCCAGGTCTTCCCCCGGCGCAAACTGGGTTGGGTTGACAAAGACGCTGACCACCACCCGGTCGCACTCCTGCCGGGCACGGCGGATTAAGCTGGCGTGCCCCTCATGAAGATACCCCATAGTTGGCACCAGACCGATGACTTCCCCGGCGTTTCTCCAGCCGTCGATTTCCTGCTTTAACGCTTCCTTGGTATTTGCAACCACGATTTCCATGGAAAACTCCCCTTCCATTTGCTACGATTCGTAATAACAATACTTTATTCTACAATTAGTACAGCTTTTTCAGCACATCTTCGTCCATGCCGAAGCTGTGGGCCTCATCGGGATAGCTGCCTTCCTTTACCTGGCGGTTGTACTCGGCAAAGGCGTTTTTCATCACTTCCCCCACTTCGGCAAACCGCTTGACGAATTTGGGGGTGTAGTCGTTGAACATCCCCAGCATATCCTGGTACACCAAAACCTGTCCGTCGCACCCTGCCCCGGCGCCGATACCGATGGTGGGGATGCTCAGCTTGCTAGTGATCAATTCCGCCAGTTTGGCGGGGACGCACTCCAGGGTCAGGGCAAAGGCCCCTGCCTCCTCCACCGCCAGGGCGTCTTCCAGCAGCTTCTGGGCAGCGGCTTCGGTCTTGCCCTGAACCCGGTATCCCCCTAATGTGTGGATGGACTGGGGGGTCAGCCCCAGATGTCCCATCACCGGAATGGAAGCGGCGGTAATGGCCCGGATCTGGGGGGCAAACTCCTTCCCGCCTTCCAGCTTCACCGCCCCGGCATGGCCTTCCTTCACCAGCCGCCCGGCGTTTTTCACTGCGTCGTACACCGAGGTCTGGTAGGACAGAAAGGGCATATCAATCACCACCAGGGCGTTTTTCACCCCTCTGGCCACGGCGGCCCCGTGGTGGATCATGTCCTCCACCGTCACCGACAGGGTATCCTCATACCCCAGCATCACATTGCCTAAACTGTCCCCCACCAAAATTCCGTCGATGCCGGCCTGGTCCACCAGCTTGGCGGTGGAGTAGTCGTAGGCGGTGAGCATGGAGATTTTTTCTCCCTTTTGTTTGTGGTCCAGAAAGGTGACCGCAGTTTGTTTCATAGCAGATCGCTCTCCTTTTTGTTTCCGTATCCGTTGCAAAAGGGCGGTCCGTCCTCCGGGGCGCTTTGTTCACCGGGAAGTTCCGAACCGCTTTTTCTTCCATTATAATCATCTGATGTGGAAATGTAAAGGGAAAAACCCTTAGATCAAGCTGGGGGTGATGGCCTCGTGGTCGAAGGTGATGGTCAAGGTGATGTTGGCCCCGTCCAGCTTGCCGCCGAAGGAGGAATCGTTTTCCAGCATGGTAAACAGGCTGTCGAAGCTCACGGCGATGCACTGCTCGTTGATGGCCTCCTGGCTCACGTCCACATGGCTGCGGTCCTTATAGGAAATTTCCGTCACCTGGCGGGACGCCATATCGTAGCTCAGCACTGTGGCGGTCTGGGTTTCTTCTCCCTGGGAAAAGTAGGTGAAGTTGATGGTACCGGTGCGGCTGTCCACCGCCTCGTTGCCCTGGTAGGTCACCACCGCCCCCACCATGTAGCCGTCAGGGTCGTACTGGTGGGCCAGCTCATCCAGCTCCGGCTTCAGGTTGGCGATGGAAGCCGGCTCCGCTTCAATGGAGATGGACACCATTTCGTCGCTGGTGGTGCCGGGGTCCAGCAGGGAACAGCCGGTGAACAGTCCCAGCCCCAGCAGAAGGGTGCAGAGCAATGCTGCCAATTTTTTCATAGGCCTTTCCTTTCTACGCAAGGAGATTATTTGGAGATAAAAACAAATCCGGGCCCGCCATAAATGACTAAGTCCGGATCTGCATCATGGTGGAGACGATCGGGATCGAACCGACTACCTTTTGAATGCCATTCAAACGCTCTCCCAGGTGAGCTACGCCCCCATGTGTTCTTTTGAGTTTTTCTGCCGCTTCAGACTTAGCATCTCAAGCAACGTAGGCTATTATACCGTAGGAATTTTGTTTTGTCAAGCCCTTTTTTGGAAAAACGCCGAAATCTTCTGTTTTTCCGGCTTTCCACGGCATAGATCGGCGGTTTTTGTACTTTGAGGGCGGGGGACTGCCGCTGAAACTTCCCCGGTAATCCATTACTTTCTCTTTTCTGCTCTCTTCATGTCCGAAAACGAAATCTTCTTTTGACATTTGGGTCAATAAAAGCACCGGGTCCGAAACTCCACGTTGCCTGCAAAAAACGTGTCTCCGTTGGAAAAATTGTAATCCCTTGCTTCGGAAGAGTTGGATTTTACCAGCTTGCTGGTCCAGCTGAGCTTTGCTTTTGTCCCACATTGCGGGCAAACGTGCTTTTTGAAATGCACATAAAACGGGCTGGCCGGATAAATATATTTGATTGCGTTTTTCACTTGTTTTCCCTTTCTCACCAAGACAAAAAAAGTCCGCCTTGCCGTCGTGCAGTGATAAAAACCCGCTTTACAGCAGGGTGGATGACCTCCTGTGCCTTCGTTGCTCCCTTCGTCCCTTGCGGGGAGGTCTGCAGTCCGGCAAGCAGAGAACAGTCTCCGATTTATCAAGTGTTGGATTAATATAAGCTGCACTAACAAATCAAGGCAGAACCCTTCATCGCTATTTAGTATATCACGTTCCCGCTGAAATTTCAATGGGAAAGTTTAGTCGCTTCCGGCGAGAATTTGCCGGGCGGGGTCAGCCGGGGTTTTCCTGCTCCCAAAGCTGCTGGAACCGGGCCAGAAACAGTTCGTAGATCTCCTGGTACTCCTCTTCGCTGTCCAGGCTTGCCATCATCTCCACCCCGTCTTCCACCACCATGCCCATAATCAGCAGGTCTTCCGGCTGTTCCAGCCGCACCTGGGCGTCGGGATAAAAGGGGGTCAAGGCAAAGTAGCGCCTTCCCTGCACATCCATCACATCCAACAGCTCAAAGGTCTGCTCCTTGCCGGTTTCATCGGTGAGGGTGTACAGGTTTTCCGGATCGTATTCCGGGGCCATGGCAGGGTCTCCCTTCGTAGAAAAATTGCACTCAACATTTATAGTATACACCATTTTCGATCAAGAGTAAAGAGGATTATTTTACAAAGTTTAACGTACAACTTTGTGTATTATTTTTCTATAAAATCCGTATTTTCCTTTGAAAAACTATTGACATTCACCAAATCCGATGCTATAATATAGACAAGATAAAGGACAGGGACAGACCCCAGGAGGACAGGAAAAAATCTTCTCCCAGAAGAGCCAAAAATCCGGGATCAGTTCTTTATCGGAAATACATCCAGGAGGTACGGTCCAATGGTTGAGCCGAAGAGTTCAAGCAGGACTGGCCGGAAATCGTAAGCAAAAACATAAAGTAGGGATCACAGGTTTACAGCCCAGGGGAAACGGTTGTAAACAAAGATCCAAAGCGAACATCCGCCTAAGTAAGATGTAAATTGCAAGCAGTCCGGCACCGGTTCCTGCCAGAAAGAAATGCAAAGGCAATCCTTTCAACGTCAGGTATGGTAAGGATGTGAGTCCCATGAAGAGGTTCTATCTCAAAAAAATTTAAAGAAAAAGGAGTGAGTCCGCCCCGCTAGTCAGCCGCCTCATCCAAGGCCTAAAAGGATGAATCCGAAAAAAACAAAATAAACAGAACCCAATTTGAAAATTCAAATGGTCATTCTGTACCGGAATAAGAAGTCCGGAAACACTGGTTGCAAAATCAAACCGAAAAACGCAAACAGAAAAAGCTATCGAGCGAACAAAGAAATTTTCACAGGAGAAATACGAAACCTGTTTTCCCCACCGGAAAGAAGCGTGTAGTAAAAGTATCCTGCACGAAAGGAAAAAATCTTTTTCAAACGAAAAGCAAATTCAGAAAGCGGAAATACTGGGATGACAGATGCAAGCGGTAACAGGGTTTTAAATGGTCTAAACCACCGTAAGTACACAGGAACACAAAACTTTAGCCAATAACAGAATTCCTCCAAAAAATTTTGTATCAGGCCAAGCGCAAACGTTTTGTACCACAAGGATTTTTCCGACCAAGATCCAATCGGTAAAAAACAAAACCATTTGCATTGTACCAAACTGAAGTGAAATTTTCATCTTAGTACCGATGGAAAAAGTAAAGAAGTAAAAAGACTGGAGTAACGGCAAAGAAAGGCCGAGTCCCAAAAAGGATCTAATTCCCCGACAATTTAAGTAAGACTTCTAAAACTGCAAGAAAGATCCAATAAAAACGATTGGGCAAACACAAAAGTGAATGCCATCAAGATAAAGATTCGGATCCAAGCGGAAAAGTCAAGTCGTAAGAAAGGCGTGTGTATCACCAATGAAGAGTGAACAGCAGTAAGCGGCGTGTATGTTCGTAAAAGAATGTGCACGCCGCTTAAAAATTTTGTCTGCAAACCGGTGCTCGGCCGGTAAATTTGGAGTAGAATCTTGACACGAAGGCAAAAAATGAGTATAATAAAAACAGAAGGACGAAACCGACAACGGTTAGTCCCTATGTGGTTTATAAAAAGTAACCGTTCAAGGGGCCTAATTTTGAGCGGTTACTTCTTTTTTGTCCAAGTATGGAACAATCCAATTACGGTGGCTATAAACATAAGAAATGCAAATAGATCCGACCAGGTAACGTAGTTCATACCCCTTCCCCCTTTCCAAAGGAGGAAGCATTACTTTAGACATCATAAGAATTTACTCACCCCCTTCGTTTTCTCACGCCAAAACGTGGCAGGAAATTGAAATGAATGAGGGGAGCTAACCGCTGCCGTTGCAGATAGCCGGACGTCAATCCGCCTATTGGTTTCATCCTTCTGCCCCGGCAAAACCGGTAGGCAAAAGCCGTATTTTTATTATAGCAAGGGAATACATCCATGTCAAATTATAATGTAAAAAAGGGAAAAGTGGATTACACCAAATAAAATCACGGAGTTTTCAAACCTTCCTGAACTCCGTGATTTTTATTCTTCTTTGGGAATGACCGAATTGTTCAGCAAATCTCCTGCCCGTACACCCAAAGCGTCTGCAATATTAAAAAGAATCTCTACCGAAAACGGACGCACAATATTAGGCGCTTCAATCGCACTCAAATGAGACCGACTCATATGCGCTTTTTGTGCCAGTGTTTCCTGAGACATTCCTCTCAGCTTTCGCAAAGCACTAATCGTCAAACCTAATTCAATAAAGCGGTCTCGATTTTGAAATTCCACTTGTTTCAACGGGCGCTCTCCTTGATACAAATTCTAAGAATATTATACCCGGAAGCGAAAAATTTTTCTGTTCTTATCAAAAAGCATTTGACTAATATTTAGAGCAGATATATAATATTAAAAGAATTTGCAATCCAAATCAGTCATAGAAAGGAGCTCCCCCATGCAAAAAATCTGCGGCTTTTTCTGCTGGGAATCCCAAGTCCCGGCCAGCCTGGAGCCGAAAATCAAACAAAAGATGGAATACCTGATCCGGCACAAACAAGTCCGTCGTTTTTTGATAGAATACCGGCCCAACGATTTCTTCTTATTTGTGCTCCGCTCCCTTCGGGACCTGAAGCAGAAGTACCGCTTCCTGTCCGTTTACCTAGAGGTCTCCCCCTGGCACCTGGACCACTTTACCGCCACAGGACTGCTGCCGGATTTCCGCTCCTGCCTCAAGGTGGACGGCAAGTATTCCACCTATCAGTATTGGGCGGACTGGGAGCCAAACTACATCCTCGTCTACGACCCCGACGACTATGACGACGTGCAGAACCTGCTTCTTCCCCCTTCCTTCCCCTACTCCACCCCCATCTATCTTTCCGAAGAGCCCCATTAAAACAACAGCGTCCCTCCCGTTTGAGGAAGGACGCCTTCGCTTGTGGAAAAGGGATTCAGCTGTTTCCGGATTGACCCGCCCTGGGCTCTACGCCGTTGGGCGGGCAGATTCCGGTTTGTTGTTTCCACAACTTTGTTTCAAAAATTAGATAAAATCAATAAATTTTGAAACAAAACAATTTCAATGCAGGGGCTTTGCCCCTTAGAATCCACTGCGTGGGATTCGACCCCAGCAGCTTTTTGTAAAAAGCTGCACCAAAAACTTTTAAGTTGACTTTTTCTACAGTCTGAGCGTCCCTCCCACACGGGAAAGGACGCTCTTTTTATTTCTGATTGACCTGCCTCTGTTCTTCCAGGGCATCCTGGAGCTGCTGTTCTTCCTCCACCTGTTCCATGTGCTTTTTGGCCTGCTTGGAATCGGGGTCCAGATACATCATCAGCATCCCCACGATCATGGGCAGATAGAAGGTGAAGAACCGCCACAACAGCAGGGCAATGCCCACGCTGGCGGTGTCCCCGGGGAAGAAGATGAAGAACAGCCCGTAGAAGCTGAGTTCAGCTCCGCCGCTGCCGCCGGGTAGGGGAATGAAGGAGGAGAACATCAGCACGAAAGCCGCCGCACTGATGATAGTGAACCAGTCCACCCCCTGGCTGTTTTGCAGGGACAGGCAGACGAAAAAGGCCACCGAAAAGTAAGCGGTAAGCTGAATGGCGCTGTCAATGGCAGGGCGGATTAAAATCCGCATATTGTGGCGGATGGCGTGAAAGTCAGTGTAGAAACTGTCCAGCTCCTTGGTAATCCGCCGGTGGAGCCGGCCGGGACGGCGGCAGAGGTGGATTTTGTGGAGGAAGCCGGGCAGAGCCAGCAGCAGCTTGGTGGTGGGTTTGGGGAAAAAGCCGATGGCAATCAGGAATGCCATAACAATGGTGTTGATGACAAACCCAATGATAATCATGGTCACAAAGCCGGACACCTGCTCCAAAAAGAAGGTGAACTTAAAGACCAGCACCACCACGGAGTACACCGTCAGCACAAACTGATAGACGATGAACCGGGCCAGCAGGGCGCTGGATGCGGTGCCCACCGATTGGCCGTACTTGCTGAGCATATAGGCCTGCATGGGCTGGCCGCCGCTGGCAAAAGGGGTGATGCAGTTGAACAACTGCCCCACCATGCTCACCCGCAGGCATTCCGTGGGTTTCAGCCGCCGTCCGTTGGACTGGGACACCTTCCGCAGCCCGTCGATCACCAGAAACAGCGCCCTGGTTTCCAGCAGCCAGTAGGCCAGCATACACCCCAGCCCGCAGAGCAACCACAAGGGGTTGGCGGTGCAGAGGGCGTTCCAGAGGTTTTCCGGGCTGTCGGTGAGGAATAGCGTAACCAGCATAATCACCAAACAAATCCCGATGATAATATAGTTGATTTTTTTGTTTTTCATGGTATTGACCCTTTCTTTAACAGGCAGCGTTTTTTCCGAAACCGCCCTGTTCCTACCATACCAAATTTACCAAAGAAACAGATGAATAATTTTTTAATTTTCCATCCGAAGCCCCTCCGGACACAAGAGGTCGGCTTTGGGAATCTTGTCCCAGGAAAACACCGAAACCAGCTCCTTGGCGGAAGCGGGTTCCGGCCGGTCCAGCAGCCCGGCGGCGTAAGCCAGCTTGCCCAAAATGGGTTCCGGGCGGCCGAAGCGCTTGCGCAGCTCCCCCAAGTCCAAAGACAGGTCCCGTTTGGAGAGACGGCTGCCGGTTTCATCCAGCAGCAGGGGGATGTGGCCGTATTCCGGGACAGAAAAGCCCAGCTCTTGCAGCAGCCAGATCTGCCGGGGGGTGGAGGAAAGCAGATCCCTCCCCCGGACCACCTGGGTCACCCCCATGAGCCCGTCGTCCACCGTCACCGCCAGCTGATAAGCAAACACCCCGTCGCTGCGCCGAAGGATAAAGTCCCCGCACCGGGCAGCCAGGTTCTGCTCCACCCGGCCGTAGTGCAGGTCGGTAAACCCAACGGTCCGATCCGGCACCTTCACCCGGATGGCCGGGGAACGGGTTTTGCGTTTTTGACCCACTTGCTGTGGCGTAAGCCGGCGGCAGGTTCCGGGGTACAGCACCTGTCCGTCCTCCAAATGGGGGGCGCTGGCGGCGTGAAGCTGGGCCCGGCTGCAAAAGCAGGGGTACAGCAGCCCCTTTTGTTCCAGTTTGTCCAGATACTTCTGATAGATGTCACTGCGGCGGCTTTGAAGGTAGGGTGCGTGAGGGCCTTTTCCTTCCAGCCCCCCTTCATCCCAGTCCAGGCCGAACCAGCGCAGGTCCTCCTCAATGAGCCGGGCGTAGGAGAGGGGGCAGCGCATGGAATCCAAATCTTCTTGGCGTAGGATCATCTTGCCATTTTGGCTGCGGACACTGAGCCAGGCAATCAGTCCGCAGAGGAGGTTGCCCAGGTGCATCCGGCCGCTGGGGGAGGGGGCAAACCGTCCGCAAACTTCTTTTTCCATTTTGTGTCCACCCCTTCCCCGTTTGCCAAATCAAGCAAACATCCGTTAGGTTTCCGCTGGTTTTCGCCGCTAGGCACGAAACGTCATGACTCTGCCCTGACATTTCTCTGCCAATCATTATAGCAGAATTTTCCCGGAAGGAAAGGATTTTTTTCAAAAAAACCACCTGCCTCAAAAAGATTTTTCCCCGGCCCGTTTCCCACGCATTTTTTCACCTATCCCACCCTCCACCACTTTCTTTTCCAAAAAACCAGCCTTTGCATTTTGTTGGTTTTGCATGAAAGAAATTATTGTTTGCATAATTTTATTAAGAAATATGCCGGTCACAGCTTAAATATCGCAAGAGTGACCCTGTTTTTTAAAGAAAAGAGGAAAGCAGTTGCATTTTTGGACCTGGTTTGATATAATTGGAAACGATGTGGAAAGGTAAATTTTCCTAATTTTCATAGGTTGGGAAAAGTATTTTTTCGGAATACCTAAGAAAATATCTGAGAAACTTTCTTTTATAACCTTTCCCATGGAACGTAAGGAGGCAATCAGCAATGGCAATTACAAACAGCTACATGCAGCGTGTCATGGAGCAGGTCAAGCAAAGAAACCCTGGCGAAAGCGAATTTTTGCAGGCCGTGGAAGAAGTGCTGGAATCCCTGCAGTTGGTAGTGGAGAAGGATCCCCGCTATGAACAGTACGGCGTCATCGAACGCCTGGTAGAGCCGGAACGGTTCATCCAGTTCCGGGTTTCCTGGGTGGACGACAACGGCAAGGTGCAGGTGAACCGGGGTTTCCGCTGCCAGTTCAACTCTGCAATCGGCCCCTACAAAGGCGGCCTGCGTCTGCACCCCAGCGTCTGCGCATCTGTGATTAAGTTCTTGGGCTTTGAACAGATCTTCAAGAACAGCCTGACCACCCTGCCCATGGGCGGCGGCAAAGGCGGTTCCGACTTCGATCCCAAGGGCAAGAGCGATATGGAAATCATGCGCTTCTGCCAGAGCTTTATGACCGAGCTGTGCAAGCACATCGGCCCCGACACCGACGTACCTGCCGGCGACATCGGCGTAGGCGCTCGGGAAGTGGGCTTTATGTTCGGCCAGTACAAGCGGCTGCGCAACGAATTCACCGGCGTGCTCACCGGCAAGGGCCTGTCCTTCGGCGGCAGCCTGGTCCGCACCGAAGCTACCGGTTACGGCCTGTGCTACTTCACCCAGGAGATGCTCCAGTGCATGAAGAACACCTCCTTTGAAGGCAAGACCGTGGTGATCTCCGGCTCCGGCAACGTGGCCATCTACGCCACCGAAAAAGCTACCCAGCTGGGTGCCAAGGTGGTTGCCCTCAGCGACTCCAACGGCTATATCTACGATCCCAACGGCATCAACCTGGATGTGGTCAAGCAGATCAAGGAAGTGGAGCACGGACGGATCAAAGAGTATGTCCAGCGTGTTTCCGGCGCCGAATATCACGAAGGCTGCCACGGCATCTGGACCATCCCCTGCGACATCGCCCTGCCCTGCGCCACCCAGAACGAACTGGACGATGAATCCGCTAAGGCTCTGGTGAAAAACGGTGTCATCGCCGTGGCAGAAGGCGCTAATATGCCCTCCACTCCCGAAGCCATTGCTGTGTTCCAGGAAAACGGCGTGCTGTTCGGCCCCGCAAAGGCTGCCAACGCCGGTGGCGTAGCCACTTCCGGCCTGGAAATGAGCCAGAACTCCGCCCGCCTGAGCTGGACCTTTGAAGAAGTGGACGCCAAGCTCCAGGGCATTATGAAGAACATCTTCCACAACGCTTACAATGCTTCCGTGGAATATGACTGCCCCGGCAACCTGGTCAACGGCGCCAACATTGCCGGCTTCAAGAAGGTTGCTGACGCCATGATCGCTCAGGGTGTCTGCTACTAATCCAAAAGCAATCTCTGCTGAGTTTAAGCTCCCTCGAAAGAGGGAGCTTTCTTTTGTGGAAAAAGGGTTCAGAAGTTTCCGCATTGACCCGCCCTCGGCTCTACGCCTTTGGGCGGGCGGATTCCGGTTTGCTGTTTCCACAACTTTTTATAAGAATAAAGTGAAAGAAATAATTTTTAAAATAAAATAATTCCTATGCGGGGGCTAGAAACGTCTGCCGACGGTTTCGACCCCTGCACCCCTACAATCCTTTAAAAAGACTTGACCCAAACTTTAATTTAAGAAAACTTTCTCTTTTCCCCAAACAAAAGCGCCCTTGGGCCAAACAGCCAAAGAGCGCTTCTGAAATTCTAAGGATAAAAACTTCCGCCTTTCTCAAGGGGAGGAACCCATCAAAGCCCCATAATCAGCCGGTACAGGCAGTACCCCGCCACCAGAATCACCGCCGGATGGAGGAAAAACCGCAGCCAGGGATGGGCAATGTGGATTTTCGCCGGGGCAAAGTCCAGTTTCATCCTGCCCTGTCCAAACAGCCAGAACAAAACCCCGCCGCAGGTCACCAAAAGGACAATCCAAAAGGCCTGGAGCCAGAAACTGATGCCCGCCACGTTGTCCAGCAGCATCATCCTGCCCCAGTCCACCAGATTAAACAGCATATGCAGCAAAATCCCGGTGCGGAGGGAGCCGGTGCGCACCGTCAGCCAGCCCAGCACCAGCCCCACCGCCAGCGCCAAAAACAGCTGGGACAGGCTGTTGTGCATCAAGGCAAACAGCACCGTAGAAGCGGCGATGGCAAAGCTGTCCCCGTAGGGGCGCAGCCGGGAAAGCAGAGCTCCCCGGAACAGATATTCCTCCACCACCGGGCTAATAAACACCGACAGCAGCAGGGTGAGCCAGGGGTTTCCCAGAGCCCAGCGGATGGTGGGAATGCTGGCTTGGGGCAGCCCCATGCTGCCGAACAAAACATCCCATACCCAAGTAAAGGACTGGCAAAGGCTGTAGCCAAAGGCCGCTACCAGTCCCCCCAGGGCCAGCCGCCGACGGTCGATCTTTCCCGCCAGCAGTTTGGGCGCCGCCCCGGCGTCCCGGCGGCACTTCCATCCCGCCGCCGTCATGCACACCGGAATCAGAATCAGCTGGGAAAGGGCAAAGTACAGGGAACTGCCGGTGAGTTCCGTCACCGCATTGCGGTACCCCAGCCAAAACGCCCCTTCGCTGAGGCTGCCGCTCCAAAGTTCTCCCAGGCACCAGCAAAAAGCGCCCAAGCGGGGGCAGAACCACTGAAGGTATAGTGTCAACAGGCAGTACCCCACCAAGGCCAGGGCGACTGCCCCCACCGCCTTGCGGTAATAGTGCCTTTGCAGTTTTTGCACAGCGGCTGCTTCCATAAAGTGCCTTCCTTTTCCGGAGTTTGTTTCCCGTGGCTTCCCCTGCCGCCCCGGCAGGCGGACTTGGGCAAAGCGCTTTCGGGTCTGCTGGATTTTTGATACCATGAAAAATCCGTTGGGTTTCCCTCGGTTTTTGCGAAGCAAAATGGCCGGCCGGACGTTGTGCCGGCCAAGAGGGGAACCGTAATGATTGCTTTTGCAATCATTATAGCATGACAGGGGCCGTTTCTCAACTGTCCCGGCTTTCCCTTCTGTGACAATGCTGTGAAACCTGCGGCGGAAAATTTTTCTATCCGTAATTTTTGTCGATAATATTCCAAAACGTATTTTATTGTTTCCCATGTCAACCGGCAAAAAGTCTCTTTAAAATTCTCCTATCTGTAATTTTTCGATCTAATAATACAAAACAGCAGACCTTCCGCCGGGAAAAGCCTGCTGTTTTTGTAATATATCTTCTAAAAAATACTATTTGTCTACTTTTCCAGCCGAATGCCCTGAAGCTGAGCCCGGAGATTTTCCCGGGTACGCCGGCGGTACTCCAGCCGGAGATTCTGCCGCTCTTGCTGTTCCTCCTGGGTCAGTTCCCGCTGGCGGGACAGGGTGGTGAGTTGGTTTAGGCGGGCAATCAAGGAATCGTTCATGGGGTTTCCTCCTCTCCGTTGGGGTAGAAGACACACAGCCAGATGCAGGGGGTGCTGGTGTAGCTCACCCGGTGCTTTTGATGGGCGGGGAGCAGCAAAGTATCCCCGGTTTGCAGCCGCACCTTGCTTCCATCCGGGTAAGCAATCTCCCCTTCCCCTTTCAGGACCGTCACCCACTCGTCTTCCGGCTGGTCGTACCAAAATCCTTCTGGGGAAACCTGGCCGCCCGAGAGAATCCGCTCCACTCGGACACCGGGGGCGGTGAGCAGCTGCTGGGTCACTTCTTCTTCCGGGAGCCGGTCCGGCAGGGCAAAGAGGTTCAATCCACCTCCACCCCCAGCCGCCATTCCAGGTACTCGTCGTAGCTGCACTGCCGGTCGATGAGCTTCCCTTCCGGGGTGATTTCCATGATCCGGTTGGCGATGGTCTGGACAAATTCGTGGTCGTAGCTGGCAAAGAGGACGATGCCGGGGAAGGCGGTGAGGCCGTTGTTCAAGGCGGTGATGGATTCCAGGTCCAGGTGGTTGGTGGGCTGGTCCAGCAGCAACACGTTGGCCTGCTTCATCATCATCCGGCTGAGCATGCACCGTACCTTTTCGCCCCCAGACAGCACCTTCACCGGCTTGGTCACCTCTTCCCCGGAGAAGAGCATCTTGCCCAAAAAGCTGCGGAGGTAGGTGTCGGTGTCGTCGGTGGAATACTGCCGCAGCCAGTCGATGATGGAAAGGTCGCTGCCTTCAAAGTAGGCGTTGTTGTCCTTGGGGAAGTAGCTCTGGCTGGTGGACACCCCCCACTTGAAGCTGCCCTGCTCCGGCTCTGCATTCCCTGCCAAAATCTCAAACAGGGCAGTGATGGCACGGTCGTTTTCCCCCACAAAGGCGATCTTGTCCCCTTTGTTCACCCGGAAGGAAATGCCGTCCAACACCTTTTCCCCTTCCAGGGAATAGGCAATGTCCTCCACGGTGAGGATTTCCTTGCCCACTTCCCGGTCCTGGGTAAAGGCCACAAAGGGGTAGCGCCGGGAAGAAGCGGGCATTTCCTCCACCGTCAGCTTGTCCAGCAGCTTGCGCCGGGCAGTGGCCTGCTTGGACTTGCTCTTGTTGGCGGAGAACCGCTGGATAAAGGCCTGGAGTTCCTTGGCCTTTTCCTCGTTTTTCCGGTTCTGGTCCCGGAGCATCTTTTGAATCAGCTGGCTGGACTGGTACCAGAAGTCGTAGTTGCCCACATAGATCTTGATCTTGTTGTAGTCGATGTCGCAGATGTGGGTGCAGACGTTGTTGAGGAAGTGCCGGTCGTGGCTCACCACAATGACGGTGCCGGGGTAGTCCATCAAAAACCCTTCCAGCCAGTGGATGCTGGCCACGTCCAGGTGGTTGGTGGGTTCGTCCAGCAGGATGATGTCCGGCTCCCCGAAGAGGGCCTGGGCCAAAAGCACCTTCACCTTTTCCTTGGCAGGCAGGGCGCTCATGGGCTGGCTCAGCAGGTCTAAGGGCAGACCCAGACCCTGGAGCAGCTTGCCGGCGTCGGTTTCGGCATCCCAGCCCCCCAGTTCCGCGTACTCCGCTTCCAGCTCGGCGGCCAGGTTGCCGTCCTCCTCGGTGAAGTCTTCCTTGGCGTAGAGGGCGTTTTTCTCCTGCTCCACCTGGTACAGCCGCTGGTTGCCCATGACGATGGTGTCCAGGACGGAATACTGGTCGAAGGCGAAGTGGTCCTGCTTGAGCACGCTCATCCGCTGGCCGGGGTCGATGATCACTTCCCCCTTGCCGGGTTCCAGCTCCCCGGAGAGGATGCGCAGGAAGGTGGATTTTCCCGCCCCGTTGGCGCCGATGATGCCGTAGCAGTTTCCTTCGGAAAATTTCAGGTTCACATTTTTAAAAAGGTCTTGTCCATCAAAATTGATGCTGACATCCGATACATGAATCATGGTATGTCCTTTCTATCAAGAGGGTGAAAAGTTTGTTTCATTATAGCATACCCGGGGCATAAGTCCCATTGACATTTGTGCCCATTCGGAGGAAGGGGTGGGGGAAAGTTTTGGGAAGATTGACTTAAAAGTTTTTGGTCCAGTTTTTTTCAAAAAACTGGTGGGGTTGCAAGGGGCAAAGCCCCTGCGAAGAATCCTTAAAAGTTTAAAAGGGTCTTAGGCAGAGCGCCCCTGTAGCCATAGCTGGTGGATGTCGGCGGCGGAATCCGCCTGACGATGCTGCCGAAGGCAGCCAGGAAGGTCAATCTTAAAAGCATAAAATCAGAAACAAAAAACAGCCCTCTATGCGCAATAACACAAAGGGCTGTTGCTATTTCTATCTTGTTGTTTCCGGCTCGACCCGTTTCCCGGCCTACGGCCATGGAACCGGGCGGATTCCGGTTTCAACATCCACCAGCTGAAGGCTACATTATCGCTTTGCCACGGACCCTTGAAATAGACTCCGCATTCCTTGCAGGGCTCTGCCCTGCACCCGCCAGCCTTTAAAAAGGCTGGACCTAAACTTTAATTCTTCAAACTCTGCATGGGTGCAGGAATCTGCCCGCCCCGATTGATAAAGTCTGCCGCCGACTTGGGGTTGATTTCCATCACCGGGCCGTATCCCAGCAGTCCCCCGAAGTCCAGCTCTTCCCCGGCTTTGACCCCGATGGCGGGAATCACACGCACCGCCGTGGTCTTGGAGTTCACCATGCCGATGGCTGCTTCGTCTGCAATGATGGCGGAGATGGTGGTGGCCGGGGTGTCCCCGGGAATGACAATCATGTCCAGCCCCACGCTGCACACCGCAGTCATAGCTTCCAGCTTCTCCAGCCGCAGAGAACCGCTCCGGGCGGCGTCGATCATACCCGCGTCTTCGGTCACCGGGATAAAGGCGCCGGAAAGTCCCCCTACCCGACTGGAGGCCATGACCCCGCCCTTCTTTACCGCATCGTTGAGCAGCGCCAATGCGGCGGTGGTGCCGTGGGTGCCGCACTGCTCCAGGCCGATTTCTTCCAGAATGTGGGCCACCGAATCCCCCACTGCGGGAGTGGGAGCCAGGGACAGGTCCACAATGCCGAAGGGAACTCCCAGCCGCTTACCGGCCACGGTGCCCACCAGCTGACCCATCCGGGTAATCTTAAAGGCGGTCTTTTTGATGATGTCCGCCACTTCGGAGATGGAAGCGCCCTTGGCCTTGGCTAAGGCCGCCCGCACCACGCCGGGGCCGGAAACCCCTACGTTGATGATGCAGTCCGCTTCCCCCACCCCGTGGAAAGCTCCCGCCATAAAGGGGTTGTCCTCCGGGGCGTTGCAGAACACCACCAGCTTGGCGGCGCCAATGCAGTTGCGGTCCTGAGTGGCTTCGGCGGTCTGCCGCACCACTTCCCCCATGAGCTTGCAGGCGTCCAGGTTGATGCCCGCCTTGGTGGAGCCGATGTTCACCGAAGAACAGACGTGGTCGGTTTCCGCCAAAGCCTGGGGAATGGAGCGAATCAGCGCCTCGTCCCCGGGGGCAAAGCCCTTCTGCACCAAAGCGGAGTACCCCCCGATGAAGTTCACCCCGCAGTCCGCCGCCGCCTGTTCCAGGGCATGGGCGTACTTAATGGGGTTGCCGGAAGCGGCGCTGATAATGGCGATGGGGGTGACGGAAATCCGCTTGTTGATAATGGGAATCCCGTACTCCTTTTCAATTTCTTCCCCCACCTGCACCAGCCGGCCGGCTTTGCTCATAATCTTATTGTAGATCTTCCGGCAGGCCGCATCTGCATCCGGGTCGATGCAGTCCAGCAAGGAGATGCCCATGGTGATGGTGCGGATGTCCAGGTTTTCTTCCTGGATCATGTTGATGGTTTCCATGATGTCCTTGGTATTCAGCATGGCAGTAACCGCCCTTTCTTTCCGTGGTAGTGCTTAAACATGGTGCATGGTGGTGAACACGTCCTGGTGCATCACATGGATTTGCAGGCCGTTTTCCGCCGCCAGGGTTTCCAGCACGCCACGGAACTGATCCAAATCGGTCTTTAATTTATCAATCACTGCCAGCATCACCATGCAGAACATATCATCCATAACGGTTTGGTTCACGTCGATAATATTGGCGTCATACTGGGCGCACACCTGGCTGACCTTGGCCAAGATTCCCACTTTATCTTTTCCAACTACTGTAATAACCGCTTTCAACTGCGATCCCATCCTTTCCCGGAAACTAATGTATCCATTGTAACACACTTGAAGGGAAAAAGAAACCCAAAGGGGATGGGTGAGTTTCACTAAGGTTGCTTTAAAATTCAGGGAAAAATCTGTTCACATCCCCTATACACATTTTGTCCCATTTTGTTTATAATGGGTAATTGGAATTCCCCGGTGCGTCCGGCGGATAGAACGTTGAAACAGGAGAATCCAATATGAGCAATATCCGGTTGATTGACTGCCACACACATACCAGCAACTCCCCCGATGGGAAACATTCCACCTACGCCGTCTGCCAACAGGCGCTGTTAAACCGCCTGGGAGGACTGGCCATCACCGACCACTGTGAGTGCGACCTGTATCGGAAAGACCGGTACGATTTCATCATTCAGCAGTCCTATTTTGAAACGGAGGATTGCGTCCAGCGGTTTCGGGATTCCGGACTGCTGGTGCTCAAAGGAGTGGAGATGGGCCAGCCCCTTCAAGGGCCGGAAGCTGCACAGGAACTTCTGAAGATGGAGTGGGACGTGATTTTAGCCAGCGTCCACAACAACCCCGGGATGCCGGATTTCTACTTTTTGGATAAAAACATCCTGGACGAAGCCCGGGTCCACCAGCTGCTGGAGGATTATTTCCGCCATGTGTACGACACCGTCTGCTGGGAGCAGTTTGATGTGCTGGCCCATCTGACCTACCCCCTGCGCTACCTGGTAGGGCGGTACCGGCTGCCGGTGCGGCTGGCGGACTACCGGGATATTATGGACGCTATCCTCCGCACCCTGGCCCGCAGCGGCAAGGCACTGGAGATCAACACCTCCGGCCTGCGCCAGCCCTACGGCATGTGCCTGCCCCACGAGCCCATTGTCCGCCGGTTCAAGGAGCTGGGGGGCGAGTATATCAGCCTGGGCAGCGACGCCCATTCCGTCCAGGACGTGGGCAAAAACCTGTCCGACGGCGCCGCCCTGGCCAAGCTCTGCGGCTTTGATAAAATCACCTACTATGTCGCCCGGAAACCTCACTTCATTGAAATCTAATTCCAAGGAGGCCGCCATGAAAACCCTCTATCTCTCCGATTTGGACGGCACCCTTTTGACCCCGGCCCAAAACCTCTCCCCCTACGCCGCCCGCACCCTCCGGCGGCTGATTCGGGAGGGGCTTCCTTTTTCTTACGCCACCGCCCGCAGCCGGGTCACCGCCTCCGTGGTCACCCAGGGCATCTGCCCCAGGCTCCCGGCGGTGTACCACAACGGTATCTTCCTCACCCAGCCCGCCACCGGACGGGTGGTGCGGTTTTGGGGATTTACCCCCCGGGAGCAGAAGGACCTGCTGGACTGCCTGCTCAGCGAAGGAGTCTGCCCCATTGTCTACGGCCTGCAGGAGGGGCGGGAGCGTTTTTTCTGGCTGGAGCCCATGGCGGGGGAAAACCTCAGCGCCTTTTTGGCCACCCGCCCGGACGACCCCCGGCGCACCCCCCTTTCCGCCCCGGAAGGGTACTATGGGCCCAGCGCCTACTACTTCACCTGCATTGAAGATCAGGTGCCCCTGCTGCCCCTGTACCGGATTTTGCGAGAACGGTTTTACTGCATCTACGGCAACGACCTCTATTCCGGCAAGCCCTGGCTGGAGATTCTGCCCAAACAAGCCTCCAAAGCCACGGCGGCCCTGGCCTTAAAACAGTGGACGGGGGCGGAGGAGCTGGTCTGCTTCGGGGACGGGATCAACGACCTGCCCCTCTTTGAAATCGCCGACCGGTGCTACGCCGTGGAAAACGCCTGCCGGGAGCTGAAGGAAAAGGCCGACGGCATCCTGCCCTCCAACCGGGAGGACGGGGTGGTGCGGTTTTTGGAGGAAGAGTGGGAGAAATAATCCCAAAAATAACGCAAGACCCGCTCCGGGATTTCCGGGACGGGTCCTTTTTCGTCATTGCGCCCTGTTTCGGGGCGCTTTTTTATTCCGGCAGTTCCAAATTCTCCAGAGCGAATTCGATGCACTGGTTGATCAATTCATTGCGGCTGATATCCACTTTTGCGGCGGTGCGGTCCACCGTTTCCAGCAATTTCACAGGGAGGCGGATGGAGATGACCTCTTTGTCCTGCTTTTTTGGAGTAAATTTGACCATTTTTTCGCTCCTCCTCTTGCCTTTGGTTCAGGAAATCCCTTTTCCCTTCATTACTCTAACTCCATCAAATACTCCACCAACCTCACCGCCGCATGGCGGTCGTGGGCGTCGGAGATAAAGTCCGCCTGCTTTTTCACCCGCTCCGGGGCGTCGGCAGGGGCGGCACCCAGCCCCGCCAGAGAAATCATCCCCACATCGTTGTCAAAGTCCCCCATGGCGCAGATCTGCTCCAAGGGCAGGTGCAGGTTTCGGCTAATCCAGGCCAGGGCGGATTCCTTCCCGGCGGCCTTGGGCAGCACTTCCAGGTATACCGGCTGGGAAAAGAGAATCCGGTACTTCTCCCCAAAGGCGGGCAGGATGGCCGCTTCCACCTGCTTGAGCCTCTGTGGCTCTCCGTAAAACATCAGCTTGATAATCCGCTCACAGTCCTCCGCTTTGCCGTAAACAAAGGGCTGCTGCTCCCTGGTGATGAACTCGTCCTCCACCCCGTTGGGGTTGGCCAGCACCGTGGGGCCGCCGGGGCAGATTTCCACGCTGACCTGGGGGTACACCCCCATCCCCAGCTCCATCATGGCCAGCACATCGGCGGTGTCCACCTTCTCGGTGTGGAGAAAGGCATGGCGGGAAAAATCGTACACCGCCGCCCCGTTGTAGAGAATGCAGGGTAGGTCCACCGCCAGCTGCTTGGCGTAGCTTTCGGTAATCAGCTCCACCCGCCCGGTGGCCAGCCCCAGCTTGCCTCCCACCTGACGGTATTTTGCCAGAGCCGCCCCGTTTTCTTGAGAAATCACACTTTTGTCCGCCAATGTGCCATCGATGTCGCAGTAGAGATAAGGGTATTTCATGGCCGTATTCCTTTCCGCTTCCGTTTTTTTCAGCATACCACAGCGGTCCGCTGCCGTCAACCGAATCAATCCCAAAAAGCAAGGGTACCCCTTCTCCCCGGGGGTACCCTCTCGTTGTCTATCCTATCTTATTCTCCCATTTGCTCCAGTGTGGGGTAGGAGGCGATGGCCCCCTTGCCCTGGACGCTGATGGTGCAGAACCGGTTGGAAAAGTCCACCATCTGGTTGAGCTGGGCTTCGGTCAATCCTTCCAGTCCGGCAGCGTCCACCCCTGCCTGGTGCAGCTTCCAGAGGAAGGAGCCCATAAAACCGTCCCCCGCCCCGGTGGTGTCCGCCACCGGCACATCTTCACAGGGGGAATAGCCGGAAGCCTGCTTGGTGTAGGCGCAGGCCCCTTCCTTGCCGCAGGTGAACAGCACCAGCTTCACCTGCCCCACAAACAGCTTGGGCAGGGCGGCCTGGATGTCGGTCTCCCCGGTGAGGAAGGCAATCTCCTCATCCGACACCTTCAGCACATCCGCCATAGGCAGAAATTCCAGCACCGTATCCTTCAGCGCCTGCCGGTCCGGCCAAAGGGGGAAGCGCAGGTTGGGGTCGAAGCTGATGAGCGCCCCCGCTTCCCTTGCTTTGGCAATGGCGGCCCGGTGGGCCTCCTTCATGGGGAAGTCTCCCAGGGACACGCTGCAAAAATGCAGGGCAAACAAATCTTCAAAGCAGCCTTCCTCCAGCTGCTGAGGGGTGTAGAGCATATCGGCGGAGGGGTTGCGGTAAAAGGAAAAGGTGCGGTTGCCGTCTTTGGCCAGGCTGACGAAGGCCAGGGCGGTGTTGGCCTTGTTGGTCCGGGCCACATAGGTGGTGTCGATGCCGAAGCCCTGCATCTCTTTCAGGATTTTGTCCCCGAAGGGGTCCTTCCCCAGCTGGGTCATCAGCCGGGTCTTGCCCCCCAGCTTGGCGTAGGCCCCGCAGACGTTGGCGGGAGCGCCCCCCACCGCCGGGCGGAAGGATGTAACCTCATCAAAGGCGCAGCCCTTTTCCGCCGGGATAAAGTCGATAAGGGCTTCCCCGATGGCTGCCAATACCTGTCCCATTGCAATCATTCCTTTCCAAATAGGTTATAAGTTCACAGCAAAGACGCTCCCTGTCCCCCCGGTGAGGGTGTAGCTCACCGGGTAGGATTCCGGGTAAAACCGAGTGGAAAACACCTGCCTGCCCCCGTCCAGATACACTTCCAGGGAGGAGGCGTCCGCCACCACTTCCAGCGTCTTGCAGGCCATGCCCCTGCTCTGCCGTTTGGTGCGGCCGCCCCCCAAGGCCTTGTCGGCAAAGGAGAGGGCAAATACTCCCGTTTCCTCCCGGTACGCCAGGGTCAGGCCACCGGCCAGGGTCAGGGCAAAGTACGGTTGAGTTCGGGTGAGCTTTAACACACAGGCTTTGGGAAGCTCTCCCGCCCCTTCCATGGGAGCCGGGGCAGAAAGCAGGCGTTCCAGTTCCCGCACCGGCTGCTGGAGCAGCTTTCCGTCCTCCCCGGCACTTACTTCTCTGGGCAGGGTCAGGCAGTGCTGCCAACCTAAGGGGGTGGTGGGATTTTCATAGCCGGCGTCGGGAATCCCCATCCAGCCGTAGAGGATGCGCCGTCCATCAGCGGTTTCATAGGTCTGGGGGGCGTAGAAGTCAAAGCCGTAGTCCCATTCGGTAAACGCCCCCAGCTTCCCCTCTTCCAGCTTTCCTTCTACCGGGAAGTAGCCGGACTGGTACACATTCTGGTACCGGTATTCCTCATGGGTCAGCCCCTGAGGGGAGACGCTGAGGTATCCCTGTCCCCCCACCCGGAAAAAGTCAGGGCATTCCCACATATACCCGAAGTCCGGTTGGGTGCAGCGGGAAGCAAAGATCCAGTGAAGCAGATCCTGGGAATGATACACCAGCACGCAGCCCCGGTCACGCCGGGTCCGGGCTCCCAGCACCATCTTCCAAATCCCCTCTTCCCGCCAGATTTTGGGGTCCCGCACATGGCAGGAACAGTCGGCGGGGTAATCGGAGTTTCTAAGCAGCACCTGTTTCTCGCTCATGGCGCTGCCGTCGGCGGTGGTGACGGTAATCACATTGGCCTGCCGCCCGGAGAGGATATAGTCGTGCTCCCCCGGCTCCTTCACATTGCCGGTGTAAAACAGCCGGATTTCACCGGGCAGCACCACTGCGCTGCCGGAATACACCCCGCTGCGGTCCTCCGGAATGTCGGGAAACAGCACCGTTTCTTCCTCCGACCAGTGGAAGAAGTCAGAGCTTTGCCGGTGGGCCCAGCACTTCTTCCCGCCCCCAGCCGCATCCTCCGGGCTGGACTGGTAGTAGAGCTGGTGAACTCCGCCATAGTCGCAAAGGCCGTTGGGGTCGTTGAGCCAGCCGGTTTTGGGCTCCACATGAAGGGTTTGCCGCCAAGGATGGTTCATGGTCATTCCCTCCTGTCTCCCAGCTCCAGCAGGGGGGCCATGGCCTGGACCTGCCCCTGGGCTTTGGGGGTAATGGCGGAATATTCATCGGAATTGGTGACAATCACCGGGGTCACCGTCTGGTAACCCTTGGAGCGGAGGAAGTCCGGGTCAAAGGTGAGCAGGGTCTGGCCGGGGGAAACTTCATCTCCTTCCTCCACAAAGGCGGAGTAGCCTTCCCCGTTGAGCTCCACGGTGTTGATGCCGATGTGGACCAGCAGCTCCGCCCCGTTTTCCAGGGTGAGGCCGATGGCGTGGTGGGTGTCAAAGAGGGTGCTTACCGTGCCTTTACAGGGGGCAACTACTTTGCCCTCGCTGGGTTCTACCGCAATGCCGTCCCCCAGCACGCCTTCCGCAAAGGTGGCGTCCGGCACATCCTTCAGCGCCACCACAGTGCCGCTCAAGGGGGAAAGGATGGCGTTGGGGTCGGCCAAAGCGCCCACCGGAACGGGAGCAGCGGTTCCCGTGGAGGGTCCTTCCGCCGCCGGTTTCTTTTCCCGGTACAGCACCATGGTCATCAGGAAAGCCACTGCGAAGGCCACAGCCATCACCAGCAGGTACTGCCACAGATTGGCGGTGGTAATCAGCACCCCGAACACCCCGGTGATGCCGTAGGCGGAAGCCCCCACATGGAGCAGTCCGGCCACCAGACCACCGGCAACGCCGCCGATAATCCCGGCCACAAAGGGCTTCATAAACCGCAGGTTCACGCCGAAGATGGCGGGTTCGGTAATGCCCAGGAAGGCGGAGAGGGAAGCGGGGAAGGCCACCGACTTGTTCTTCCGGTTCTTGGTCTTAATAGCGAAGGCCAGCGCCGCCGCACCCTGGGCCACATTGGCCGCTGTGGCAATGGGCATCCAGGTATTGATTCCGGTGGAGGAGAGCAACCCCGCCTCCAAGGCGTTGTACATATGATGGATACCGCCCACCACCGTGGGGGCGTACAGCCCGCCGCAGAGAGCGCCGCCGATGCCGAAGGGCAGGGCAATCAACCACTGCATGGCGGTGAGCACGCCGCTTTCCAGCCAGCTGAACACCGGGCCGATGACGGTGAGGGTGAGATAGCCGGTGACGATGACGGTGACCAGAGGGGTGACGAACAAATCAATCATTTCCGGCACAATCTTATGGAGCCGCTTTTCCAAGAAGCTCATAAACCACACCGCAATCACCACGGGAATGACGTGCCCCTGGTAGCCCACCAGGTTGATGTCGTACAGCCCAAACCAGGCCTCCGCAGTTGGTATGGTCTCCGCCGTGGCCACGCTCCAGGCGTTGAGCAGGTCCGGGTGGATCATAATCATGCCGATGACCGCCCCTAAGAACAGGTTGCCGCCAAAGGCTTTGGCTGCGCTGACGGCAATCAAAATGGGCAGGAAGGTGAAGGCCGCATTGGAGAACAGATGGAAGATGGTGTAGATGTCGTTTTCCGCTAAGCCGGGAATCAGGTTGGAGAAGCCCTCCAGCAAGCCCATCAGCAAACCGCTGGCCACGATGGCGGGGATGATGGGGACGAAAATGTCGCCTAAGGTTTTGATGGCCCGCTTGTACCAGGGGGCCTTGGAAGCGGCGGCCTGTTTCACGTCCTCTTTGGAGCCGCCTTCAATCCCGGCGATGGAAACCAGCTCATCGTATACCTTGTTCACTGCGCCGGTGCCGATGATGATTTGCAGCTGGCCGGAGGCTTCAAAGACGCCCTTGACGCCGTCCACCTCCTCCACCTTTTCTTTTTGCACTTTGCTGTTGTCCGCAATCACCAGCCGCAGCCGGGTGGCACAATGGGCTGCGCTGATGATGTTTTCCGCCCCGCCGATCAGCGGCAGGATGGCTTTTGCCGTTGCCTTGTAATCCATGGGGTACATCCTTTCTTTCGTATTTCTCCCTTGGCAAAACCGGCGTCTCAGCGGAGCGTCCCCCTGGCTGAAATCAGTTTCACCTTGTACCCCTATTATAAAAAATCCCAAAGGGAAATTCCATTGACGAACTACATCAACTTTCCCCTCTCCCTTGCAGGGTTTCACATAGTTTCAGAATTCTGCCGGTTGGCGGACTCCCGCTTGAGGATTTCGTAATCCAGCCGGAGAATCTTGGAGGGGGTCTCCCGGTTAGCAATCTGGGCCAGCAGCAGCCTGGCGGCGTCTATACCGGCGGTTTTGTAGTGGAGCCGGGCAGTGGTCAGGGCAAAGGCGGCTACTTGCCCGATTTTGGTGTCCCCCACCCCGCAGATCATCATCTCATCGGGAATGGACAGCCCCATCTCCCGGCAGCGCTGCATGGCCCCGATGGCGATGTTGTCGGTGGCGCAGAACAAACAGTCCGGCCGCCGGGGGGCGGTGAGCAGCTTTTGGGACTGGGTGTAGCCGTCGTCGATGGTAAACTGGGCGGTACACATCAATCGGGGGTCAGGGCGGAGGTGGAACTCGCTGAGGGCCTTCAAAAACCCTTGGTACCGCTCCTTCCCCGCCGCTTCATCCTGGGTGGTCACCCCCAGATAGCCGGGACGCCGGGCTCCCTGGGAAAGCATCAGCTTGGTCAAGGCGTAGGCCGCCCCCAAATCGTCGTGGCAGACGCAGCTGTACCCGGGATACTGCTGCCCCACAATCACCAAAGGCAGGTGCAACGAATCAAAGGCCAGCCGGTGGGCCTGGGTGAAGATGGTGGCCAGCAGGATAATCCCGTCCACCTGCCGCTGCTTGAACAGGGACAAATACTCCACCTCTTTGGCGGGGTTGTTGGCGGTGACCCCCAGCAGAAGCTGGTACCCCTCCTGGACAGTAATCTGGCTGATTCCCTCGGTGACCCTGGCGCAGCTTTCGCTGGACAGCTTGGGCAAGATCACCCCAATCAGGCCGGTGCGATGGGTGCGGATGGAGCGGGCGCTTTCGCTGGGGTGGTAGCCGGTTTCCTCCACTGCTTTTTGGATAGCCTGGCGCTTCTCGTCACTGAGATAGCCGCCGTTGAAGTACCGGCTTACCGCCGCCTTGGACACCCCGGCATAGGCGGCAAATTCGGTGATATTCATATGGTTTCCTCCTGAAATCGGTGTCATATAATCCTATTGTATCACAGCTTCTACCCAAAGGCCAGAGCAAACCCAGCCGCCCCGCCGCAAAAAAAGAACGCCCCCGAAGGGACGCTCTTTGCTGCAAAGAAAAATTATTCTTCTTCGTTCCAGGAATACATCTTCCGCAGTTCCTTGCCGGTCTTTTCCAGCAGGTGTTCGGCGTGGAGACGGCGAGAAGCGTTGAAGTGGGCGCGGCCGTTCTTGTTTTCGGCAATCCACTTGGAGGCAAAGGTGCCGTCCTGGATCTCGCCCAGAACCTTCTTCATTTCCTTCTTGGTCTCATCGGTGATGATGCGCTTACCGATCTCGTAGTCGCCGAATTCAGCGGTGTCGGAGATGGAGTAACGCATCTTGGCGAAGCCGCCCTGATAGATCAGGTCCACGATGAGCTTCATTTCATGGATGCATTCAAAATAAGCGTTTCTGGGGTCGTAACCGGCTTCCACCAGGGTTTCAAAGCCAGCCTGCATCAAGGCAGTCACGCCGCCGCAGAGGACGCACTGTTCGCCGAACAGGTCGGTTTCGGTTTCCACCCGGAAGGTGGTCTCCATGACAGCAGCACGGGCGCCGCCGATACCGGCAGCATAAGCCAGAGCCATGTCGGTGGCACGGCCGGAAGCGTCCTGCTCCACGGCGTACAGGCAGGGAACGCCCTTACCTTCCACATACTCGCTGCGAACGGTGTGGCCGGGGCCCTTGGGGGCGATCATCACCACGTCCACGTCGGCCGGAGGCACAATCTGCTTGAAGTGGATGTTGAAGCCGTGGGCAAAGGCCAGGGTCTTGCCGGCGGTGAGGTAGGGGGCGATGGACTTCTTATACAGGTCAGCCTGCTTTTCGTCAGGCACCAGGATCATAATGAAATCGGCTGCCTTGGCGGCTTCTTCGGTGGTCATTACCTTCAGACCGGCGTCTTCCGCCTTCTTCCAGCTCTTGGAGCCTTCGTACAGGCCGACCACTACGTTGACTCCGCTTTCATGCAGGTTCAGTGCATGGGCGTGACCCTGAGAGCCGTAACCGATGACAGCTACGGTTTTGCCGTCCAGCAAGCTCAGGTTGCAGTCGCTTTCATAGAAAATTTTGAATGCCATGATAAATTCCTCCTAAAGAAATTTTGATCTATCATTTACCATCCTTCCTATTGCAAAGGATGGGACGGTGAATGAATCATTAAAGAACTTCGGTGCCGTGCTGCAAAGCAATGGCGCCGGTACGGACCTCCTCCAGGATGCCGTAGGGACGGAGCATCTCCTCCATCAGCGCCAAGCGCTGGGGGGTGTCGCTGAGCTCCAGGGTAAAGCTGTTGCTGCTCAAATCGGAGATTTTCGCCTGCATCAGCTGGGCGATGTCGATCAGGTCGCTTCGGTTTTTGGCGTTGCACCGCACCTTAATCAGCAGCAGTTCCCGGCAGATGTCGCTGCTGGAATCCAGCTGCTTGAGCTTGATCACGTCCACCATCTTGTTGAGCTGTTTGGTCACCTGCTCCACGGTGTATTCGTCACCGTTGACAATAATGGTGATCCGGCTGACGGTGGGATCGTCGGTGACGCCGACCGCCAGGCTGTCGATATTAAAGCTGCGGCGGGAAAACAACCCGGAGATCCGGCTGAGGACGCCGGCGTGGTTCTCCACCAAAATGGAAATGGTATGTTTCATCTTGCTTCCCTCCTCGGCTTACAATGTGGATTCGTCGGGATGAACCAGACATTCCAGCAAACAGGGACCTTCAGTGGACAGCAGCCACTGGATGGCTCCGTCGCACTCCGCCATGGAAGTCAGCTTTTTGGAGGGGATGTTGTAGCACCCCGCCAAAGCGGCAATGTCCGGCTTATCCCCCAGCTCCACTGCGGTTTCCCGGCGGCCGAAGCCCCGATCCTGAAGCTCCTTCACCATGCCCAGGAAGTGATTGTTCAGGACGATAATCTTCACCGGCAGCTTGTAGTAAGCGATGGTGCCCAGCTCCATCATGGACATCTGGAAGCCCCCGTCGCCGCACACCGCCATAACGGTGCGGCTGGGGTCGGCAGTCTGCACCCCCGCTGCTGCGGGAATGGCGTAGCCCATGGTGCCCATGCCGCCGCTGGTCAAGAACCGCCCTCTCTTTACCTTGTAGTAGTTGGCGGCCCAGATTTGGTTCTGCCCCACGTCGGCGGTGAGCACGGCGTTGTCAGGGGCTTTTTCAGAAAGGCGCAGGAAAAATTCTTTGGGGTTGACATAGGCCTCGTCGCTGCCCAGGGATTTGGTGGAGTTGCGGCTGCGCAGATCCACCAGCCGGGCCAGCCAGTCCTCACAGCAGAGGTAAGGCACCTGCTCCGCCAAGGCATCCAGCACCTGCCGGGCGTCCCCCACAATGGGGATGTCCACAGCGATGTTCTTGCCGATTTCCGCCGGGTCGATGTCCAGGTGGATTACGGTGCAGTCCCGGGCGATCACGCCGGTGTCCTTGATGGAGCGATCCCCCGCCCGGGCTCCCGCAATGAGCAGGGCGTCGGCATGGGCCAAAGCCTGGTTGGCGCTTCCCACTCCGTGGGTGCCGATCATGCCCATGTAGTAGGGGTCGTCGTCCCGAACAGCTCCCTTGCCCATGAGGGTGGTAACCACCGGAATGCCGGATTTGGCCGCCAGCTTGTTCAGCTCTTCCACCGCACCGGCGGCGAAGATGCCGCCCCCCGCCACAATCAGGGGACGCTTGGCCTTTTTCAGCGCCGCCGCCGCCCGGGTGATCTGCCGGGCGTTGCCCACTACCGTGGGTTTGTAGCTGCGCATGGAAATGGTTTCGGGGTATTCGAAGTCAATGGTCTGGTTCTGGATATCGGTGGGGACGTCAATCACCACCGGGCCGGGACGGCCGGTTCCCGCCAGATAAAAGGCTTCCTTGAAAATCCGGGCAATCTGGCTGCCGTCCTTGACGATGTAGCTGTATTTGGAGAAAGGCTCCACGGCGCCGGTAATGTCCGCTTCCTGGAACACGTCCTTGCCCAGCTGGTCGCTGTTCACCTGGCCGGTAATGCACACCAAGGGGATGGAATCCATGTAAGCGGTGGCAATGCCGGTAATCAGGTTCAAAGCACCGGGGCCGGAGGTGGCGATACAGACCTGGGGCCGTCCGGTCACCCGGGCCAGGCCGTTGGCGCAATGCCCTCCCATCTGCTCCTGCCGAATCAAAAGATGTTCAATGGGGCTGTTCAGCAGCGCATCGTAAAAGGGACAGATGGCGGCTCCGGGGTAGCCGAATACCGTCTGAATCTGTTCCTGTTCCAGACATTTCACCATCGCCTGTGCAACCGTCATCTTCATGGGCGTCTTTGCCTCCTTGTTAAAATATTGTTTATTTTGGATACACGACAGCATTCTTTACAAAATCGGTATAACTCCCTGCCGTCCGTATACCAAACATTATACTCTATCCCTCGCAAAAATTCAACGTCATTTTGGAAAAAGTTCATTCTCTCCCACCTAAACTTTTAGCAAATTACACAAAGAAGCTCCTCGGAAGAACCGTTCCAAGGAGCTTTCATACATATTGGATTAACTTACCGCTAATTGTGCCAGGGTCATTACATCCAGTACATCGGTGATTCCGTCCTGGTTAAAGTCCTCCAGCCGGTCCGTCTCTTGGTTCACAACAGACTGGGCCAGGGCCATCAGATCCAGCACATCCAGCCACCCGTCCCGGTTCTGGTCGTACCGTCCCCCGGACAAGGTGAGGGCGGCATAATCCAGGCCGTTCTGTTGGGCATAGTTTTCTGCGGCGCTGCCCTGCCAAACATAGAGGGTACCCCGGAAATATTGGAAAGCGTTGGCGCCCACAGAAGTCACCGACTCCGGCAGGATCAGCTGGGAGAGCCCGGAGCAGCTGCGGAAGGCAAAGGGAGCGATTTCCGTCAGGTTTTCCGACAGCCGCAGCTGGGTTAAATTACTGCATTCCCCAAAAGCCCCCTCCCCGATCCGGGTCACGGAATCCGGCAGGGACAACTGCGTGAGATTCTGGTTCCAATAAAAGGCGTAGTCTCCCACTGCGGTTACCGTTTCCGGCAGCGTCACCTGGGCCGCCGCCGGCACAGCCAGCACAGTGGTTTTGGCTTTGTCGTACAGCACGCCGCCCTCCACCGTATAGCTGGGGTTGGCGGGGTCGCAGGTAAAGTTCACCAAGGCGTTGTCGTTGGTAAAGGCGAAAGCCCCGATGCTGGTAACCCCGGCGGGAATATGCAGGGTGGTCAGGGCGGAGCAGGAATTAAAGGCGCTCTGCCCCAGATAGGTGAGGGTGTCGGGGAGGATGACTTCAGTGATGGAATCATCCATGGTCAAAAAGGAATCCCCGATGCCCACCACCGTCCGGCCGTTGATCTCTTCCGGGATCTCCAGCACATCGGTCATTCCGTCATAACCGTCGTATTGGTACAGCTCAATGCCGCCGGACACGGTGTAGTAGCTGAACAGGCTGGTGCGCTGGGTAATGGAATAGTACCGGGGCGCGGTGCCGCTGTACCCCGCATCGGCCTCGTAGTAGGTGCCGTCCCCTTCCACCATGGCGTTCATGTGTCCGCTGCCTGCGCCGGGATCCCGGTTGCCGTTTCTGGCCCAGGCCCGAATGCCCAGCTTGTCGCACATGGCAAGGATGGTGTTGGTGCTGCTCCAGCAGTCCCCGCCGCCGGAAACAATCATCCCTGCCGCAGAGCTGAAGGAGGGGCTGTAATCATAGCTTGCCACAAATTGACAGATTTGATCCAGCTTTTCCCGGACGGTCATATCGGCGGTAACGTGTTGGGCCAGATACTCCTCCATCACCTGGTCGGCATAAACGCCTGCGTAATCCGTAAAGGTCACGGTCACGTCCACATAGTTGTTCCCGGACTGCACCCGCACCACCGAACTGCCGAAATTGGGCCGGACTTCCACCCGCTCCCCCGGCTGCCCGGTGGAGATGGTGGTGCCTATGTTGCCATTCCAGTAATAGGTGGTGTACCGGGGGGTTACCAAACCGGCGGCGCTGACCTCCACCGAATCCCCCTGAATCACCCGGCAGGTATAGTCGGAAACCCCGGTGATGGAAAGCTGTACCGACCCCGGGTATTCCGCCGGGAGGGAGATGTATTCTTTGGCCCAGTCGGAAAGATCGTAGATGGTTGCGCTGTCCGGCGTGACCTGTAAGCTGCCGCTGGAGGCGGCAGACGCCGAATTGGCCCCCGGCAGCAGCATGCCGCCGACAAGCAGCAGCAGAGCCGCCAACAGGACAGCGGCAGTCTTTTTTAAGGTTCGCATCAAAGCAAACCCTCCTTTCATCCGCAAAATGCGTTTGCATTCTGTGTTTATTATAGCAGAAAAAACAGAAAGAGACTCCCCTCATTCTTCACAAAATCCGCCGCCGGTTTTTGTAACGTTCCACAAAAAAGAAAACCCCGCCATGGCAGCACAGCGGGGCAGTCATTATCTGGTTTTTGGGGTAAGCTCTTCATCCGGCCGGGACAGCTCCGGGCGGAGCTTGAGCAGCAGCACCGCCGCTAAAATCCCCGCCAGCACCGCCGTACCGGCAAAGTTCAGCCAGATGCCGGTGAGGCCCAGGGGCCACAGCACCCCCACCAGCACCACCGGGAAAATCAGCGCCGTGGACACCGAAATCACCGAAGCCTGCCAGGACTTTTCCACCGCCAGCAGATAGCTCTGGGTGGCAAAGGAGAACCAGCGGGTCAGGTAGGTGATGGCAAAGAGCTGCAATGCGCCGATGGACATGGCCAGCGCCTCCGGCCCGGCGTCCGCCATAAACAGCTGGGTGATGGGCTGGGGGAACAGCAGAATCACCGCCACCGCTACCAAAGAGATGACGATGCTGGCGGCAAAGCAGCACTTTTCAATAGCCCGGACCCGGGAGTATTTCCCGGCGCCCCAGTTGTACCCCACCGCAGGTTGCAAGGAGTCGCAGGTGCCGTAAAGCAGGGGCTGGATAAAGCCGTCTACATACATGAGGATGCCGTATACCGACACCGCCGTTTCCCCGCCCAGGCGCACCAAAATCAGGTTCATCAAAATGGAAGTGACCCGCCCCGCCACGTTGTTCAAAAAGTTGGGGCTGCCGCAGGCCACGATCAGCCGGACCATCTTCCAGGAAAACCGGGGCCTGCGAAACCGCAGCACCGCCTTCCCCCGGAGAAAGGGGATCAGCGCCAGCAGTGCGCAGACAAACATCCCGGAGCAGGTGGCCAAGGCCGCCGCCCAGACCCCCCAGCCCAGCACCGCCAAGAAGAGAAATTCCAGCCCGGCGCTGAGCACCGACATGAGGATGTTCAGCAGCATACTGCCCCGGATGTACCCGCAGATGCGCAGGAAATTGTCCATGGCAAAGACAATGGTGGTTACCGGGGAGCAGAGGGCGTACACCCGGATATAGTCCACCGCAAAGGCAGCAAACTCTCCTTGCGCCCCCATCCACCCAATCAGCAAAGGGGCCAGCAAAAACAAGGCCAAACCGATGAGCAGCCCGGTGCCCACAATCAGCAGGCAGGCGCAGGTGAAGATGTTGTGGGCCCGGCGTTTCTGCCCCTGCCCCAGGGCAATGGAGATGGGTACCGACGCCCCCACGCCGATCAGGTCTGCCAGGGAGAAATTGATGATGACAAAGGGCATAGCCAGGTTCACCGCCGCAAAGGGGGTGGCCCCTAAAAACTGCCCTACGAAGATACCGTCCAGCAGCTGATACAGCGCCGAAGCCAGCATACTGACTGCGCCGGGAATGGAAGCCAGAAAGAAGAGCTTCAACGGCGGGGTATGGGCAAACAATGCTCTCGAATCCATAGAATATCCTTTCCTTTTTTCACGTTCGTTGACAGGGTGTGGGTTTGGATTTATACTGAAAACAATCCAATCACAGGAGGGTTTTGCAGCCATGGACAAAACCAAACTGCTCCCCATCGGGGTCTTTTCCAAATTATCCGGGGCAAACATCAAATCCCTGCGGTACTATGACCAAATCGGGGTCCTGCCCCCGGCCTTTGTGGACCCGGACACCGGTTACCGCTACTACGCTTTTTCCCAAATCCATGTGGTGGACGCCATCCAGCTCTGCCTGGAACTGGACATCCCCTTAAAACAGTTCCCCCAATTCCTGGACCGGGAACGCAAACAAATCCACTACGCCAAGCTGCTGGCCAAAGGCCGGGATCTGGCCCAGGAAAAAATCCGCTCCATCCAGGACCGGCTGGACTTTCTCGACCAGGCCCAGAAAGACTTGCAGCGGGGTCGTTTCTTGCAGCAATCCCCGGAGGACAACATTTTCCCCCTGCCGGAAAAAGCCTGCCTGGTCCTTCCCTATGAAGGGGTGCAGAACACCGCCGACTTTTACCGGGCGGTGGGGCAGCTGTACCGGTTAGCCAAGCAGCTCCATCTGCCGCCCCGATATGAATTCGGCCTGCTGCGGCTGGGCTGTCGGCAGTACGCCTTTTTGGAGGTCAACCCCATAGGAAAAACACCGGAGGAACTGCCCCAGCTGAAATTCCTCCCCGCCGCCCAATACCGGTTTCTGCAAACGGAAGAAAGCTGCCTGCCCAGCGCCCAGCAGCGGTTCCCCCAGTTGTTTTCCGCCCCCACGCCCCAGGTGGTGATGGAGGTGGAGGCCATTCTGGAGGTGGGGGATTCCACCGCCCCGCTGTTTGAGCTGCGCTGCGCTCTGCCCCAGCTGCCAAAATCCTAGCCGATTATAAACTATCCTATGATAGGAGAGTCAAGAGAAAAGAAAGAATTTTTCTGGGAAGGAACTGAAAAAGACAAAAAGGAACACCCGCCGCCCAAACAGGACGGCGGGTGGGATGATTTGGATTTGTAAGCAGCAGGATTACTTGCCCAGGATTTCCTTCACGCGCTCGGCGATGGGGCCGGCGGTGAGGCCGTACATTTCGATGAGCTTGGCGGCGGGGCCGGAGTGGCCGAACTCGTCGTTGACGCCGATTTTGTACACCGGCACCGGGTTCTCCCGGATGGCTTCCAGCACAGCGTCGCCCAGGCCGCCGATGATGGAGTGTTCTTCCACAGTGACCAGCTTGCCGGTCTTGGCGGCGGCCGCCTGGATCAGTTCTTTGTCCAGGGGCTTGATGGTGTGGATGTTGATGACGCCGGCGTCGATGCCTTCGGCGGCCAGATTTTCCGCAGCGGCCAAGGCTTCGCTCACCGTCAGGCCGGTGGCCACGATGGTGATGTCCTTGCCTTCTTTCAAGGTGACGCCTTTGCCCAACTCAAACTTGTAGTCGGGGCGGTCGTTGATCACCGGCACTGCCAGACGACCGAACCGGAGGTACACCGGGCCCTGGTACTCCAAGGCGGCCCGGACGGCGGCTCTGGCTTCCACGTCGTCGCTGGGGTTGATCACCACCATGCCGGGGATGGCCCGCATCAGGGCGATGTCCTCGTTGCACTGGTGGGTGGCGCCGTCTTCGCCGACGGAGATACCGGCGTGGGTGGCGCCGATCTTCACGTTCAGGTGGGGATAGCCGATGGAGTTGCGCACCTGTTCAAAGGCCCGTCCGGCAGCGAACATGGCGAAGGTGGAGGCAAAGGGGATCATCCCGGCGGCGGCCATACCGGCGGCAATGCTCATCATATTGCATTCGGCGATGCCGCAGTCGATGTGGCGTTCGGGGTGCGCCTTTTTGAAGATACCGGTTTTGGTAGCGGCGGCCAGGTCGGCGTCCAGCACTACCAGGTTGGGGAAATCCGGAAAGCATTCTACCAGAGCGTTGCCATAGCTTTCTCTGGTTGCAATTTTCTTTACATCAGCCATTGTCTTAACCCTCCAGTTCTGCCAGGTGCTTGGTCAGCTCGTCCATGGCGATTTCATATTTATCGGTCTTGGGGGCGGTACCGTGCCAGGCCACATTGTTTTCCATGTAGGAAACGCCCTTACCCTTGACGCTCTTGGCCACGATGCAGGTGGGCATACCCTTGGTAGCTCTGGCTTCGTCGAAAGCGGCCTTCAGGGAATTGAAGTCGTGGGCGTCGCAGTTGATGACATGGAACTTGAAGGCTTCAAATTTCTTGTCAATGGGATAGGGGGAGTTGACCTCTTCGATGGTGCCGTCGATCTGGAGGTTGTTGTTGTCTACAATCACCACCAGGTTGTCCAGGGCGTGGTTGCCGGCAAACATGGCCGCTTCCCACACCTGGCCTTCTTCGATTTCACCGTCGCCCAGCAGGGTGTAGACCCGGTAATCCTTGCCCATGAGCTTGCCGGCTTCGGCCATACCCACGGCACAGGAGATGCCCTGGCCCAGGCTTCCGGAGGACATATCCACTCCGGGGATGCCTTTCATATCCGGGTGCCCTTGCAGCCGGGAACCGATCTGACGGAGGGTTTTCAGTTCTTCCACCGGGAAGTAGCCCCGGTTGGCCAGCGCTGCGTAGTAGCCGGGAGCAGTGTGTCCCTTGCTGAGCACAAAGCGGTCCCGATCCGGGTCCTTGGGGTTTTGGGGATCAATCTTCATCTCCCGGAAATAGAGATAGGTGAAGATATCCGCTGCCGACAAAGAACCGCCGGGATGTCCGGCCTGCGCTGCATAAACGCCTTCGATTACGCCGATCCGAACTTTGGTGGCCATAATCTGTAATTGTTTCATGTCCATTGTTTGCACCTGCCCTTTTCTTTCAAAATCGTAGGTTGGCAGCTTGGGAGAAGATAAGCTGCTTACCTCTCAATTATACAAAAAGAATTCAAAAATTGCAATGGTTTTTGAGTATTTTCTCAAAATGATTCTGCCGTCCTGCTCATTTCGTGAAAGAAACCAGCCCTTTTCTCCCAATATCATTGTGAAAAAAGTAGAATTTTCCCTGATTTTGTGCAAAAAACCCGCCCCCGCCCCCGGAATGTGATACACTGGTATTAAGAAAAAGATCAAGGAGGGAAGGCCATGGAGCAGGAAAAGTCCTGTGGTGCGGTAATTTTCCGCAAACACCACGGCAACACGGAATTGCTTTTAATCAAACACACCAACGGCGGTCATTGGTCCTTCCCCAAAGGCCATGTGGAACCGGGAGAAACGGAGGCGCAAACCGCCCTCCGGGAAGTCCGGGAAGAGACCGGCTTGGAGGTGCAGATCGACACCAGCTTCCGGGAAGTGGTGTCCTACTCCCCCCGGAAGGACACCATCAAAAATGTGGTGTACTTTCTGGCCTGGGTGAAATCCAAGGAAATCCGTCCCCAGCCGGAAGAGGTCAGCCAGGTGAAATGGGTGGAAATCAGCCTGGCCCCCAAATGGCTCAACTACGACAACGACCGACAGTTGGTAAGCCGGGTAAAAGCCATCATTAAAAAATGCTATTGAACCGACTATTCCCCTCCCTTTCCGGCCATACTACCGGCAGGAGGGGAATCTTTTATGTCCGATTTTTTCAAGAAGGGCTACCGGCCCTTTTGGACCGCCTTCCTTCTCAGCCTGCTGGTGCTGGGGAGTGCTTTGGCGGTGTGCTGCTCCATGGTGTTTTCCGTCATGGAAGAGCAGCCGGTAGACACATCGCCCTCGATTCCAGTAGGGGTAGGGGAGGATTTCAACCTGCTGCTCATCGGCTGCCGGGAAAAGAACCAGGACCCCCAGCGAGTGGTGCTGATCCGCTTTGATCCCCTGGACAGCCAAGCCCACATCCAAAACGTGGATTTAACCCAAACCGCCACCGTCAAACTCCACACCGACACCCTGCTGGGCCAGTACCGCTACGGCGGCCCAGACCAGCTGGTACAGGCTTCCCAAAGACTGCTGGGGGTCACTCTGGACGGCTGGGTGCGGCTGGACGAAACCGGCCTTTGCAAAATTGCCCAGCAGTTTCCCCTGGCGGAAATTTCCCTGGCCCAGGAGGTAATCACCGGGCGGTACCGGTTCCCGGCGGGGCTGTCGGTGGCGGACGCCCCCCGGCAGGCGGATTTGTTCTTCAGCAGCGAAACCGGCGGGGCCATGCAGCTGGTGAAAATCCAGTTGGAACAGGTGCTGCAAATGGATTCGGAAGAAGCCTCTCAGCTTCTCTTCTCCTGCACCGACACCAACCTTTCCGCCTACGACCTGGAGCAGAATCGAAGCCTGCTTGCCCCCATCACCCAGGTGGTTCAAGACGGAGGCTAGGGGGTTGCAAAAAATCATCGGGGCAGGTATACTAAAGAAAAACAACCCAAGCGGTGCGATTTTAAAAAAGGAAGCAGGAACTATGGAACAAAAATTTTGCCCCTACTGCGGCAAGCCCCTGGAAGAAGACCAGCCCTGCCGGTGCGAGGGCGCCAAACAGGCTGCCCGGGAAGCGGCGCAGCAGCCCTTGGCGCCCGGACGAAACCTGGGGTTAAAAATCCTGGTAGGCGTGTTGGGCATGGTCTTGGTGGGCTTGATGGCAGCCCTGATTTTCGGGCTCATCTGGAAACTGGGCGGAAATTAAGCAGGCGGCTCTGAGAAAACTTCTCGGAGCTTCTTTTTTCCCTTACTATTGACAAAACCCGCCCAACAACGGTATCATGGAGTGGAACGGTAATTCCCCCTGCCCCGAGGGAAGGCGGCGGGGACAGCCCGGTATCATTTCCAGAAAGGTCTAAGAAGTATGAGTTTTAATTTTTTGAAACCTCTCCCCACCCCGGCGGAGATTCGAAGCCAATATCCCTTGACCCAGCACGGCTTGGAGGTCAAGCGCCAAAAGGACCAAGAAGTCACCGATGTCATCACCGGCAAGTCGGATAAATTTTTAGTCATCATTGGCCCCTGTTCTGCCGATAATGAAACTTCAGTGCTGGACTACGTCAGCCGTCTGAGCCGGGTTCAGGAAAAGGTGAAGGATCGGCTGGTGCTGGTGCCCCGGATTTACACCTACAAGCCCCGGACCAACGGGGACGGCTACAAAGGCATCGCCCACCAGCCCAACCCAGAAAAGCGCCCCGACCTGGTGGCCGGGCTCATCGCCATGCGGCGGCTGCAAATGCGCTCCATTGAGGAGTTCGGCCTGCCTCCGGCGGACGAAATGCTCTACCCCGAAAACTGGGGCTATGTGGAAGATTTGCTCTCCTATGTGGCCATCGGAGCCCGGTCGGTGGAGGATCAGCACCACCGCCAGACCGCCAGCGGCTTTGATGTGGCCACCGGCATGAAAAACCCCACCAGCGGCGACTTCTCGGTGATGCTCAACTCCATCTACGCCGCCCAGCACCCCCAGCACTTTGCCTACGCCGCCCACGAGGTGGAGACCTCCGGCAACCCCCTGGCCCACGCCATTTTGCGGGGCGGGGTGAACAAGCGGGGAGTAGCCCAGCCCAACTACCACTATGAGGACATCAAGCGGCTGCTGGAGATGTACCACAAAATGGGACTGAAAAACCCGGCGGTGATCGTGGACGCCAACCACTCCAACTCCGATAAGCAGTACAAGGAGCAGATCCGCATCGTCAAGGAAGTGATGCACAACCGCCAGGTTTCCGGCGACATCCGGAGCTTGGTGAAGGGCGTCATGATTGAAAGCTATCTGGAGCCCGGCCGTCAGGATGTGTCCGAACACATCTACGGCAAATCCATCACCGACCCCTGCCTGGGCTGGGAGGATTCGGAACAGCTGATTTATCAGATTGCCGAAGCCAGCTGCTGAGCAAAAATAGAAATAGACAAAAAAGTTCCGGTACGGATCATCCGTATCGGAATTTTTCTTTTTAATATTACAAATAGTATTCGCTTTCGCCCTATTTTGCAGATCAGTCCTGCTTCTGGTGCCGGGCGATGCTTTCTTCCTTGCGCAGCCGCCCTTCCCGGAGCAGGGCTTTCAGGGTATCCCCGTCCCCGGTGTCCAGGGCGTCCCGCACCTGGCCGATGGCCTGCTGGAGATAGTCGATCTCTTTCAGCAGCGCCTTCCGGTTCATCAAAAACAGGTCGGTCCACATATCTTCATTGAGCTTGGCCACCCGGGTCAAATCCAAAAAGCTGCCGGCGGAAAAACCCGCTTCCTTTTGCAGAGTGGGACTTTTGATATAGGCATTGCTCACCACATGGGCCAGCTGGCTGGTGGCGGCGATGATTTCGTCGTGCTCCTGGGGGGTGGCCCGCACCGTCTGTCCGAAGCCCACTTCCTTAGCCAGCTGCTCCACCACATCCACTGCGGCAGGGTCGGTAAGGGAGGTTGGGGTCAGGATAAAGCTGGCGCCGATAAACAGGCTGTCCAGGGTGTAGTCATACCCGGAGTACTCCCGGCCCGCCATGGGGTGGCAGCCCACAAACCGCACTCCGGCTTCCTTCAGCGGCCGGTCCACTGCCTCCAGCACGCTTTCCTTCACCCCGCTGGCGTCCATGACAATGCTGCCTTTGGCGAAGTCCTCCTTGTGGTTCAGCAAAAACTCAATGGTCTGCACCGGGTGCAGGCAAACCATGGTGAGGTCCGCCTGGTCCAGCTCATCCAGGGTGATGATCTGCTGGATGCTCCCCTCCGCCAGCGCCTTTTGGGCGGTGGCTAAGGTGCGGTTGTAGCCCAGCACGGTGTGTCCGGTGTATTTGGTAATGGCTTTGCAGAAGGAGCCACCGATGAGCCCCAATCCGATGACCGCGATTTTCATCTTGTCGTTCCCCTTTACTTTATCACATTAAAGCATGTTAGTAGTGTACCCCATTCTCGGAAAATTGTCAAGAAAAACCGGCTCCCACAAAAGAGAGCCGGTTGGATTTTTCTTTCAGCCGCCTTCCAAAGAAGGAGCCTGATTGATTTTAATTTCCTTTGGGAACATCAACCCAGCAGTCCGCCGTAGTTGCCGAAATAGTTGCTGTAGGGGTTGTAGTTGTTGGAAGAGGAAGTGGTGGAGGAGGAATCGCTGCCCAGGGTCACCTGGATGTCCCCGCTGATGCCGCCCCGGCTGACGTTGATGGTGATCTGGTCGCCAGGCTGATGGGAAGAGATAATCTCGCTGACCTGAGTGGAAGAAGTGATTTCCGTCCCGTCGATGGTGTTGATCTTATCCCCTACCTGCAAGCCTGCGCTGTCCGCTGCGGAGCCGGTTTCCACCTGGTAGACGTACACTCCGGCGCCGTCATTTAAGCCATATTGCTGGGCCATAGCGTCGTTTTCCACCGTCAAAGCGGTGATACCCAGTTTGGCCTGCTCCACGGAAGCACCTTCATTTTCAATCAGGTTCTGAGCAATGGTCATGGCGTGGTTGATGGGAATGGCAAAGCCCAGACCTTCCGCTTCTGAGTAAGAAGACTTGGCTTCCACAATGCCCACCAGTTCGCCGTTGCCGTTGAACAATCCGCCGCCGGAGTTGCCGGGGCTGATAGAGGCGTCGGTCTGGATCAAGTCTTTGGAAGAACCGTTGACCACCAGTTCCCGGTCGGTGGCGCTGATGATGCCATAGGTCACGGTGCCGCCCAGGGTGCCCAAGGGGTTGCCGATGACGATGGCGGTGTCCCCGGCGGAGAGCTGGTCGGAGTCTCCCAGAACGGCGGGGGTCAGGCCGGTGGCGTTGATCTTCACCACGGCGATGTCCGCCGTTTCATTGGCCCCTACCAGAGTAGCTTCGTAGGTGTTGCCGTCCTTGGTGGCTACAGTGATCCGGGTGGCCCCGTCGATGACGTGCTGGTTGGTGATAATATAGCCGTCCTCGCTGATAATCACGCCGCTGCCTGCGCCGGAGGTCACATAGTTGCCGAAGATAGAGCCGTAGGAAATCTGCTCGGTGGTAATGGACACCACGCTGTTTTCAATGCTGGACACCACTTCTGCCAGGGTAGATCCCCCGTCGGTCTGCACCGAGGAAGAGGGTGCTCCCGTGGACTGGTACACCACGGTGGAGCCGCCGCTGCCCGGCCAGAGCAGATTGGTCAAAGCACTGCCCCCGACGCCGAACACCAGAGCCACCGCCGCCACAATAGCCAGTGCGCCGACCTTTTTGCCGACACCGCCTTTCTTCTTTTTGGGCGGGTTGGGTGCCGCTGTTCCGGTGTAGGGCACATAACCGCTGTCCTGGGGCTGTGTATAACCGGTTTGCGGGGTTTGATAACCGGAATAACCGGTTTGGGTAGATTGCTGTGTCTGCGCCTGCTCTGCTTCAGTGAACTCCGTTTGATAAGAAGCGGCGCTGGCAGTGGTCTGCGGCGTAGAGTAGGCCGCCTCTGCGTTGGGAATCTGGCTTCCGCTCATATGATAGACGCCGTCCTCGCCCACAGGCTGAGCAGGTGTTTGCTGCGGTTGATCGGGTTGACCGGTTGAATTTTGATTGGTAGGAGCGTTTTCGTCGTAAGGATACATCTCGCTCATCCTTTCTTGCGTTACTTTCATCACCCCCGGCGGTCTTATCCGCCTCTCCTTAGGGTACACTGGCATTATAACCGTCACTTGTGAAGAAAATATGTTGCCTTAGTTTGATTTTTTTGAAATTCTCTTTGTTTTTTTACTCCGGTTTTGCCAGCACCTTTTCCATCCGGGCATTTTCCAGCAGCACTCCCCGCCGCTCCACCTGCCGGCGGTACATCAGCCGGTACCCCCGGCGAAGGAAAAAGGGCTGGGCGGTGAGGGAAGCGTAGGTGTAGATCACCGGGGCGGCGCAGCGGGCTTCCAGCTCCCGGCAAAGCAGGCTGCCGATTCCCATCCCCTGCCGATCCCATTTGACGTACAGCCGGTCCAGATAACCCTGGACGGGGTCCAAATCCCCAAAGCCCACAATCTCCTCTCCCTGCACCGCCACCAAAGCTAAGTGTCCGGCAAAGGAACGGCGCCAGGTTTCCTCCTCCGGCACCGCCGGAGCCCAGGCTGCAATCTGTTCTTGGGAATAGTCTTTGCAGTTAACCCGGTGGACCGTCTCATAAAACAGTTCTGCCAACGCCCGGCTGTCCTCCTCTTGATAGGTACGCAGGGTAACGGAAAAAGAATACATGAAAATCCTCCTTCCACGAAAAAAGGAGGGGCAGCCCCCTCCCTCTTTCTGCGGTTTATTCCGAAGTCGTTTCTGATGTGGTTTCCGAAGTGGTTTCCGACGCCTCCTGGGATTCCTCTTCCTCGGTGTCCCACAGAGGAAGGAAGGCATCGTTGTTCAAATCATAAGTGTACACCTGGCTGCCGTCTACCGCCACATACAGGGTGGCTTCCAGATGGCGAATACCAGTGCCGTCCTCCACCAGATAGGCGTGGACCAGATAGCAGGTTTGCTCTCCAATGTCTCCCACCTCTTCGTCCACCTCAAACTGATAACTGTCGGTGGCCAAACTCAGGCCGGTCTCTTCCTGGCTCAAGCCCTGTACCAGCTCCACGGCGGCCGCATCCCCAATCCAGTTGTCCTGTTCCGAACCGGAGGTGGAAGCGGTGTCCCCGCTATCACTGCAGCCTGCCAGCAAACAGCCGGCGCCCAGCAGCGCCGCCGCCAATCCGGCAGCCAGAACGGTTTTCCATTTTTTCATGCAAAGGCCCCCTTAATCGGTGTACCAGAACAACTGCTGGGTCAGGGTCATCACATCCAGCACGTCCAGCACCTGGTCGTTGTTCCAATCGGAGCGGAAATAGCTGTTCTGGGGCAGCCGGCTGTTGTCCAGGACCGCCTGGGCCAGATTCATCACGTCTCCTACGTTGAGCGTGCCTTCCATGTCCCAGTTGCCGGGATGCAGGCCGTAGTAGGTGTCGGTGACAGTGGTAAGCAGGGGGTTCAGGTTGCAGTTGAGGTAGTACACATCCCCTGCCTGGTAGTCGTTGTCAATGTATTGCAAGGTGCACCGGGGCAGGTCTTCCGCCACTGTCAGCACCTGGCCGTCCCGCAGCTTGACGATGTTGTAGCTGTCCAGATACAGGGTCCGGGCGGCAAAGTTCAAGGTAGCGGTATTACCGGACACATTCACCTCAGGCTGGGCAATCTCCTTGAGCTGGTCCTTGGCGCTGTCCATGTCCAGGTAAATCAAATCCAGGTCGGTGTTGGCCTGGCCGCCGCCCACGCCGGGATTCCGGCCGTCGGAAGCGTACTGCCAGATGTCCGGCACCACGCCGGTGTCCCAGCCGGGGGTGCTGCTGCCCATGGTGAGCTGCTTGGTGAAATCCAATTCATCGTCCGGAATATAATAGGCATCCCAAAAGCTGATGCCTTGGCCTGCCAGTTCTTCCATATCCAGCTTGCAGATGATAGAGTCAGAGGTGTACACCATGGTAGACAACCCTTCTTCCCGCAGAGCATCGGCAAAGATTTTTACCAATCTCCCCAGCTGCTCTCCAGACATACTCCGATGCACATCTTCCTCCAGATCGTAGGCTACCGGCAGAACCATGCCGTCCAGATAAGGCTGGATCCGTTCCATGGCCCAGAGGCAGTAATCCGCTTCTTTTTGAGCGTCTTCCTCCGCCGGGGTGGATTCGGTGCCGGCATAGCTGTAGAAATACAGACCAAAGGGAATGCCGTGTTCATAAGCACCCTTGACGTTATTCACAAATTCCCGGTCCACCTGGTCGCCTTCCCAGCCGTATCCTACCCGGATCATCACAAAATCCACCCCGGAAGCGGCAATGGCATCCCAGTCCGTCACGTTGTGATGGGACACATCAATGCCATTTAAGAACCCTACGCTGACGGTGCAGGAATCGCTCTGGCCGCCATAGGTGGCGGTGATGGTGGCTTTGCCCATGCTGTGACCGGTGACCACCCCGTTCTGGTCCACAGTGGCAACCGCCGGGTCGGAACTGGACCAGCTGACGCCCGCCTGCCCGGCGGAAAGGGGCAAGGTGTAGCCGATTTCCAACGAGTCAACGGTCTGGGGAATGTCCACCGAAGCGGCGCTCGCCGGCGCTGCCATGCCCATCATGCTCACACAGAGCAGCAGGGCGCAAACTGCCGCTAAGGCCCGTTTGCCCATGGTTTTTACTTGCATATGTAACATCCTTTCAGAAATGAAGTCTTGGTTTGGACTTTTGACAACAGGATACCTGAAAAAGTAGATAGGGTTCCGTCCTGCTTTCGGCGGCAAAGCGGGAACCGTACTGATTTGCTTTGCTAATCAGTATAGCACATCCCCCATCCGAAGGTCAACGAAAAATCCGGGGCAATTTTTGTCAAAAATAGATAAAAAATCATCCTTTTTCCATTGGATTTGCTGGGATGCTCGCCGATTTTTTGAAAAAGCCATTGCATTTTTTTAAAAAAGATTCTATACTAAATCACAAGGAGCAAGGAAGCAAACCGATGAAAATCGGACTGCTTCCTTTATTTTTTTCAGTGGAACCGGTTTTCCGGCTCCCAGGAAGGAAGATGGAGTATGGACAAGATCGACTTAAAGCTGCTGAGCTTGTTGCAGGAAAACGCCCGGTATCCCTTAAAGCACCTGGCAGAGGAGGTGTTCCTGTCCTCACCGGCCGTGAGCACCCGCATCGACCGGCTGGAAAAGCAGGGCATTATCAAGGGCTACACGGCGGTGGTCGATCCCTTGAAGCTGGGATACCATGTCACCGCCTTTATCAATCTGGAGATGCACCCTTCCCAAAAGCCCAGCTTTTATCCCTTTATTGAAGCCTGCCCCAACGTGCTGGAATGCAACTGCGTCACCGGACAGTATTCCATGCTGATTAAGGTGGCCTTCCGCAGCACTGTGGAGCTGGACACCTTCATCGGCCAGCTGCAAAAGTACGGCAACACCCAGACCCAGATCGTCTTTTCCACCTCGGTGGAGCACCGGGGGGTGTCGGTGCTGGCGGAGGACGCTTCGGAAGAATAACCGAAGCTCCCCTATGGTCAAAATCAGGCGGCAAAAAGCGGACGTCCCAAAACGTCCGCTTCTTTTTGTGCATATTTGGTTTAAAACCAGGGCTTATTCCCCCTGATCCTCTTCTTTGGGATCGTTGGCAGGGGCCTGGGGCTGGGAAGCAGCGCTTTCCAGTTCTTTTTTCTGAGCGGCGTGAATCTTGGCTCGTTCCTGCTCTACCTGAGCCATCTCCTGGCGGACCTTTGCCTTTTTGGCCGCTTCGTCCTCTTCCATCTGGGCCAGTTCCGTATCCAGAGGAGCCATTTCCACTCCCCCGTTCATCAAATCCTTAAACTGTACGCTGTCCACCTTTTCGTGAATCATCAAATACTTGGCCACCAGCTCCAGCTGATACCGGTGCTGGGTGAGGATCTCGGTGGCCTGGGCGTAGGCGTTGTCAATGAGCTTGCGGATGGCCCGGTCAATCTGGTTGGCCACCTCTTCGCTGTAGTTGCGTTCGTGGCCCAAATCCCGACCCAGGAACACTTCGCCGTTGTCCTTGCCATAGGTAACAGTACCCAGCTCCGGAGAGAAGCCGTACTTGGTCACCATCTGGCGGGCGGTTTCGGTGGCCCGCTCAATGTCGTTGGAAGCGCCGGTGCAGATGTCGTCCAGGGTCAGGGCCTCGGCGGCCCGTCCGCCCAGCAGCATCACCAAGCTCTCGGTCATCTTCTTCCGAGACACATGGCTGCGGTCATCTTCCGGCAGGTTCATGGTATAGCCAGCCGCCATGCCACGGGGGATGATGGAAATTTCATGCACCGGGTCGGCGGTTTCCAGATAGTAGCTGGTAATGGCGTGGCCCGCTTCGTGGTAAGCGGTGATCTTCTTATCGGTGAGGCTCATCTTCCGGGACTTCTTTTCCGGCCCCGCCACCACCTTGATGGTGGCTTCCTCGATGTCCACCCCGGTAATGGCTTTCCGTCCCCGGCGGGCAGCCAGCAAAGCCGCTTCGTTGAGGAGGTTTTCCAGATCTGCGCCGGTGAATCCGGCGGTGGAGCGGGCGATGACCTTCAAATCCACGTCAAAGCCCAAGGGCTTGTTCCGGGCGTGGACCTTCAGGATTTCTTCCCGGCCCTTCACATCGGGGTAGCCCACCACCACCTGGCGGTCGAACCGACCCGGACGGAGCAGGGCGGGGTCCAGAATATCCCGGCGGTTGGTGGCGGCGATGATGATAATGCCCTGGTTCACCCCAAAGCCGTCCATCTCCACCAACAACTGGTTAAGGGTCTGTTCCCGTTCGTCGTGGCCGCCGCCCAGACCAGCTCCGCGCTGACGTCCCACGGCGTCGATCTCGTCGATGAAGATGATGGCCGGGGCGTTTTTCTTAGCCTGGTCGAACAGTTCCCGAACACGGGATGCGCCCACGCCCACGAACATTTCCACAAAGTCGGAACCGGAGATGGAGAAGAAGGGTACCCCCGCTTCCCCCGCCACCGCTCTGGCCAGCAGGGTCTTACCGGTACCGGGAGGACCCACCAACAGCACGCCTTTGGGAATCCGGGCTCCCAGTTCGTTGAATTTCCGGGGATTTTTCAAAAACTCCACAATCTCCGCCAGTTCTTCCTTTTCCTCATCGGCGCCGGCCACATCGGAAAACCGGGTTTTGACGTTGTTCACCGGGTTTTTCATGTTGCTGCGGCCAAACTGGCTGAGCTTGCCGCTGCTGGTCTGCCGGGCCATATAGACAAACAGGAAGATCATGCAGCCCAAAATCAGCAACGAAGGCAACAGACTCAAAATCCAACTGTTGGAAGAACTGTAGGTGTAATCAATCTTCATCCGGTTATCCGGATGGTCGGTGTTGTACTGATCCACCGCATCCTGGATGTCCTGCAAAAAGACGCTGGGGGAGGACACGCTGTAACTCTGGATTTCGTTGTGGCCCTGACCGTCGTCCGCCCCTTCCACCAGCTGAGCGGTAAATTCCCCGCTGCCGAAGTCCAGGGTGTAGGACTGTACTTTTTGATCTTCAAAGAGATAGACGATGTCGGAATACTGATAGGTAGGCATGGTAGAGGAGCGGTACATACTGGTCATAATCCAGATCACCGCCACAAAAGCTACGGCAACCAAGACGTAAATCAAAATCGTCTTTTTCTTGCTGCTTTTCAAAGGCTTACACTCCCTCTTTCATTTTTACTGCGGCAGTCGCCGCTTTGCTTTCTTCTGCCTGTGAAATACAGGAGGGCTTCAACACCCCGATGTAAGGCAGATTGCGGTACTTTTCGTCGTAATCCAGTCCGTACCCCACCAAAAAGGCGTCGGGTACAGTGTAACCGGCGTAGTCCGCCTGGATTTGCGGCACCTTCCGCCGGGCAGGCTTATCCAGCAGCGTACAGATTTTCACGCTGGCCGCACCTTGTCCCAGCAGCTTCTGCCGGACATTCCACAGGGTAAACCCGGTGTCCAAAATATCCTCTACCAACAGGATGTGCTTTCCGGCCACCGGAAATTCCGGCTGTTTGAGCCAGGCCAGCTTTCCGCCTGAAACGGTGCTTTTGCCGTAGCTGGACACCTGGATGAAATCCAGGGTCACTGGAAGTTTGATCTCTTGAACCAGCTGGGAAAAGAACAGCGCCGCCCCTTTCAACACACAGATGGCGGTTAATTCCTTGCCCTGATAGTCCCGGCTGACGGCTTCCCCCAGCTGGGCGGTGCGTTCTGCGATCTGCTGATGGGTCAGCAGCACCGAACTAATATCCGGGTGCATCCTTTCACTCTCCTTCTTGCAGGGGGCGGATGGCCCAAACCTGCCGAGTGGAGGAATCTGGGGCGACCCGTCGGTCAATCCCCAGCCCTTCTACGGCCGCCGCACCCAAATCATCCGCCAAAATCCAACGGTACCGGCGCTGCCACGCCGGCACCTTAGCTTCCTCGAACCATTTTTTCAAGGTTTTGGTGCCTTCTCTTCCGGGAAGAGACAAAACATCTCCCGGCTGGCGGGTGCGAAATCCTGCATCCTTGGATATTTTACCACAATCCAAAAAAAGTGCAAGACGAAACCATGAAAAAGTATAAAGTTTTTGCGGGGAATCTATGTCAATTTTTTGAATTTCAAACCAATTTCCCCCCGGACCCTGAAATCGCCCCAATTTCAAGGGGAATCCGAGCCAGTCCGCCGCCGGTTGGGGCAGCGGGGCCAGCACCCCTTGTCCGGCGCAGTATCCCTTCCCCCGGCGGGAAAATTCTCCCGCTTTGGAAAACAGCCCCGCCAGCTGTTCCACCTCCCGGTGGGTGACGGTAAGGCCCTGCCGCACAAGCAGCTCCGCCGCTGCCCGCCGCTGCAAGGCAGGGGGGAGAGCCCGTAAGGCTTGAGTGGAGTACCCTTCTTCTGTCCGGGCGTCCTCCAGGGCTTTTTTGGCCAGTTGAACCAGGCAATCCTCGTCTTCCCGGCAGTCTTTGGCCAGCCGGGCCAGGGCGGTATCCGCCTTGGGGTTGATCTGCCGCAGCACCGGCATTACCTGCTGCCGGAGACGGTTGCGGGTGTAATCCAAGGAGCGGTTGGAGGAATCCTCCCGGTAGTCCAGCCCGTGGGCGGCGCAGTAGTCCCGCACTACCGTCCCGGTGACGTCCAGCAGGGGACGGTAAATCCTTCCCCGCTGAAAGGGAATGCCCCCCAGTCCCGCCAGGGAACTGCCCCGGCTCATAAAGAACAGCAGGGTTTCCGCCTGGTCCGAGGCGGTATGGGCGGTGACCAGCACCCGGCGGCCGTCCTCCGCCAGCAGCTGGGAAAACCAGCTGTACCTGGCCTGCCGCCCTGCTTCCTCCAAGGAAAGCCCTTTCTTGGCCGCCAGCTCCCCGGGGCTCAACCGCTTCACCTGCAAAGGGATCTCCCAGGTTTGGCAGAGGGTACGGACAAAGGCTTCGTCCCCATCGCTTTCCTCCCCCCGCAGGCCGTGGTTCAGGTGGGCCGCCAGCAGGGAAAAGGTACGGTTCGGCGCCGTCAGCAGCCGGTGGCAGAGATACACCGAATCCGCACCCCCGGACAGGGCCACCACCACGGTGTCCCCCGGGTGGAGAAGGGAGAGAAAACGGGTAAAGCAGTCCATAAAGCCGTCCTTTCAAAAAACGGCGCACGCAGGCGCCGCTAGACTGTAGGGAAAGTAAAGTTTAGGTCAAGCCTTTTTAAAGGCTTGTAGGGGTGCAGGGGGCAAAGCCCCCGCATTGAAATTATTTTGTTTTAAAATTTATTGATTTTATCTTATTTTTGAAACAAAGTTGTGAAAACAACAAATCGGAATCCGCCCGCCCAACGGCGTAGAGCCGAGGGCGGGTCAATCTGGAAACATCTGAATCCTTTTCGACAAGCTGGCAGCGCACTCAGGCACTACATCGCAATTTTGGAAAAACACGACCCGGGTTAATACCCTTCCCGCCGCTGTTCCAGGTTGGTGAACCGGGTCAGGCTGCCGTTCCACCCCAGCTTGATCTCCCCGGTGCCGCCGTGGCGGTTTTTCTCCAACAGACAGCTGGCTTCGTTGGGGTGCTCGGTTTCCGGGTTGTAGTAACCTTCCCGCATCAAAAGCAGCACAATGTCCGCATCCTGTTCAATGGAACCGGATTCCCGCAAATCGCTGAGCATGGGCCGGTGGTCAGCACGGGCATCCGCCGCCCGGTTTAACTGGCTGAGCACCATCACCGGCACGTTCAGCTCCTTAGCCATCACCTTCAAATGCCGGGTGATCTTGCTCACTTCCTGCACCCGGTTGTCGGTGCGGGAACCGCTTTCAATCAGCTGCAAATAGTCGATGACAATGAAGCCCAGGTTACGCAGCTTGCGGCACTTGGCCTTAATTTCCCCCACCTGGATGCCGGCGGTGTCGTCGATGTAGATGTGAGTCTGGCTCAGCCGGTCGGCGGCGGCGGAAAGCTGCACCCATTGGTTCTGGTCCAGCCGCCCGGTTTTCAGCGCCTCCCCAGGCACCTGGCTCTCGCTGGCCAGCATTCGGCTGGTAAGCTGTTCCCGGCTCATTTCCAGGCTGAAAATGGCCACTTCCCGCTTGGAGTGGGTGGCCACATAGGCCGCTACATTCAAAGCAAAGGCAGTTTTCCCCATGCCGGGGCGGGCCGCCACCAAAATCAGGTCGGATTTGTTTAGGCCGGTCATCTTGGCGTCCAGCTCCACAAAGCCGGTGGGCAGTCCGGCGTACTCCGCCCGATCCTCCCCGGTGAGGTGCTGGAGGCGGTCGAAGGTTTCAATCACCGCCGTCTCGATGGGCACCATAGCGCCGCTATTCTTCCCCTGGCGGATGTCGTAGATGGACTGTTCCGCCAATTCCAGCAGCCGTTCCGAACTGGAATCCCCCTGCTGGGCGGCGTGGGAAATCACCCCGGCGGCCAAAATCAGCCGGCGGCGGTAGTAATAGTCCCGGATAATCCGGCAGTAGTCCCGCAGGTTGGCGGTGCTGGGGACAGCGTCCATCAGCTGCACCAGATAGGTTTTGGCCTCCCCTTCCTCCCGGAAGATTCCGGCGTTTTCCACCTCCTGGAGCACGGTGACAAAGTCCACCGTCTGAGCCAGATCGAACATATTCAAAAAAATCCGGTAGAGCTTCTGGTGCTGGGGCAGATAGAGCATATCCGGCCCGCTGATCTCCTCCAGAGCCACACTGATGGTGGAGGGGTCCAACAGCAGACAGCCCAAGAAAGCCTGCTCCGCCTCTACCTGGAAGGGCAGATTCTGGGGCTGGGCTTCCTGTGGATAATCCGGCATGGCATTCTCCTCCTGAACTGTGAATTAAGCGGTGACAATCACTTTCATGGAAGCGGTAACCCCGGCGTGGAGCTTCACCTCAAAGGTAAATTCCCCCTGGGCCTTGATGTCGGCGGAGAGCTCCACCTTTTTCTTGCTCACCGGCACGCTGTACTCCCGGGAAACGGCGTCGGCGATTTCCTTGCTGGTAATCTTGCCGAAGAGCTTGCCGTTTTCCCCGGCCTTGGCGTGAACCGTCACCGTCTTGCCCTGCAAAAAGGCAGCGGTTTTCTTGGCTTCGTCCAACGCTACCTGAGCGTGGTGGGCCGCTGCGGCGTCCTTAGTTTCCTTCTCGTTGATGGCGGCTTTGTTCGCCACCACCGCCAGCCCCTTTTTCAGCAAAAAGTTGTTGGCGTAACCGTCGGAGACCTTCACCAGGTCCCCCTTCTTTCCGCTGCCCTTCACGTCAGCCAGTAAAATAACCTCCATGGTTCATTCCTCCTGGGTTTTGATTTACATGGTATCGTAGTATTCGTCGATGGCCTCCAGAAGCTGCTTTTTCACCTTGCTGCAATCCTTGGCCTTCACCTGGGCGCCTGCCATGCTGAGATGGCCGCCGCCCCCTAATTTCTCCATAATCAGCTGGACGTTCATCCCGCCCATACTCCGGGCGGAGACATGGACCACTTCCCCTTCCCGGTACAGGACGAAGGATGCGTCCACGTTGTTGATGCCCAGCAGCTCGTCCGCTGCCTGGGGAGCCACCACCCGGATGTCCTCCATGGGAATCTCGGTGACGGCAATGGCGCACCGGCGGTAGATTTCCGCTGCGGTAACCAGGCTGCTCCGGCGCTGGTAGGTTTCCATGGAACCGGCAAACAGCTTCTTCACCGCCACGGTGTCCGCACCCATCCGGCGCAGATAAGCCGCCGCTTCAAAGGTGCGCACCCCGGTTTTCATAATAAAGTTCTTGGTATCCAGCATAATGCCGCTCATCAGGGCTTCCGCATCGCAGGTGGTGAGCTTGCAGCCCGGGAAGTACTGCACCAGCTCGGTGACCATCTCGCTGGCGGAAGAAGCGTAGGGCTCGTGGTAGGAAATCAAGGTGTTTTCGATGTAGTCCACTACCTTCCGGTGATGGTCGATCACCACCACCCGCTTGCAGGCTTCATACACCTTCCGGCTCTCCACGAAATTGGCGGAGTGGGTGTCCACGATAAACAGCAGGGTGTCCCGGCGGATGGCGGGAAGCACCTCCTCCTCGGTGGCAAAAAAGCCGTCTTCCCCGTTTTGGGCCAGATGGTCGATGAGCTGGGTGGCCAAACACTTCTGCCGGTTGACCACGATCCGCACATCCTTGCCCATGCAGGCGCAGGCACGGGCCATGCCCACTGCGGCGCCGATGGCGTCCAGGTCGGCATAGCTGTGGCCCATCACCAGCACATTGTCGCTGGCCTCCACCAGCTCGCTCATGGCGTTGGCCAGAATCCGGCTCTTCACCTTGGTGCGCTTTTCCACGCCCTTGCCGACCCCGCCAAAGAAGTCGTAGCCGTTGGCGGTCTTGATGGCCACCTGGTCGCCCCCACGGCCCAGAGCCATTTCCAGGGAGGTGGAAGCGTCTTTTTCGTTTTGGGAAATGGAATCGCTCATGCACCCAATGCCGATGGACAGGGTAATGGGCACCCGTTCCCAGGAAGACATATTCCGCACTGTATCCAGGATGCTGAATTTGTCCTCCACCATCTGCTGGAAGCGGTCGTTTTCCACCACGGCCAGGTAGCGGTCCCGTTCCAGCTTCCGCAAAAAGCCGCTGTCCCGGGCGATATAATCCTCCAAGTCCCGGTTGATCTCGCTGAGCACCCTGGTCTTTTCGCTTTCGGGGATGTTTTTAATCACTTCCTCGTAACTGTCCAGCATGATGTTCATGACCACAGGCTTGGTCTTTTGGTACTTTTCATAGGTCTTTTGCAGATTGGTGATCTCCACAAACAGCAGCACCCAAAGCCGTTCCTTTTCCTCAGAAGAAGGGATGGCGTAGGCCTTAAAGTAATGGGACTGAATCTGGATGGTCCGGCCGGGATGGGTCTGGATCCCTTCCAGGGATTCCGGGGTAATCTTGTTCAGCCGGCTGCCGAACAGCCCTTCCAGACCGGTGGCCGTCTCAAAGGCCCGGTTGACGCAGACAATCTCCTTGTCCTGGGTCACCACCAAAGCGGGGATGGTCAGGCGGAACACCGTGTCCTTCCCCCCCAGCTTCAGCCGATCCTCCGCAGAGCGCACCAGCTTGCGCAGATTCCGGCTGAGCAGGATGAGTTTATACAGGGTATAGCCAAAGGCCAGCACACAAGGAGCCAGCAAAAGCCAGAACCACAAACGGCAGGTAAACCAGGCCATCACTTCCAGCCCGATCAGCGCCGCAAAGGTAATCAGATACCCGGTCCGAAGACCCCAGTATTTCGGTCTCATGCTTCCAACTTCCTCCAATCGGCCTGCTGCACAGAAAAATCAATTTGCATGGCGGCAGCTTCCGGAACACCGTTTTCCAAGGGCGCTCCCTGCCGCTTTTCAGCAAGCCTGCTTGCTTAAATTTCCATCAGCACCGGCAAAATCATGGGGCTGCGCTGGGTTTGCCGGTACAAGAAGCCGGACAGGGTGTCCCGGACGCTGAGCTTCATGCTGCTCCAGTCCCGGGTCTTGCCGCTCAAACAATCCAGCAGTGCTTGCCGCACTACCTTCCGAGCCCGCTCCATCAATTCTTCGCTTTCCCGGACATAGACAAATCCACGGGAGACGATGTCCGGCCCAGCCGCCAGCTGGCCGGTCTTGCTGTTGATGGTGGCCACCACCACAATCAGGCCGTCCTCCGCCAGACGCTGGCGGTCCCGCAGCACGATGCTTCCCACATCGCCTACCCCCAGGCCGTCCACAAACACGGCCCCGGCGGTGACGGTGCCCGTCACCTTCATGGAGTCGGGGGTCAGCTCGATGACCTCCCCGTTCTGACTGATGTGGATGTGGTCCTCCGGAATGCCTACGCTCAGAGCGGACTGCCGGTGGGCCATGAGGTGCTTGTATTCCCCGTGGACCGGCAGGAAAAATTTGGGCTGGGTCAGCTTCATAATCAGCTTCTGCTCTTCCTGGCAGGCGTGGCCGGAGACGTGTACTTCGTAAATCCCTTCAGTAATCACTTCCGCCCCCAGCTTCAACAGGCTGTTGATGACGGCGGTAACGTGCTTTTCGTTGCCGGGGATGGGGGTGGCGGAGATGATGATAAAGTCGTTTTCGGTGACGTTGATTTTCCGGTGGTCCTCACTGGCCATCCGGGCCAGGGCGCTCAAGGGTTCTCCCTGGCTGCCGGTGGTAATCAGCACCATCTGCTCGTTGGGGTAGCGGTTGATGGAGTCCAGCTCCACCATGGTGCCGTTGGGAATCTTCAGGTAGCCCAGCTCGGTGGCTTTGGCCACTACGTTGACCATGCTCCGGCCGGATACCGCCACCCGGCGTCCGTACTTCACCGCCGAATTGATGATCTGCTGAATCCGGTGGATGTTGCTGGCGAAGGTGGCGATGATGATCCGCTTGCCCCCCGCCTTGTTAAACAGGGTGTCGAAGGACTGGCCGATCTTGCTCTCGCTCATGGTGTAGCCGGGACGCTCCGCATTGGTGGAGTCGCTGAGCAGGGCCAGCACTCCCCGGTTGCCCAGTTCCGCCAGCCGGGCCAGGTCGATGGTCTCCCCTTCGATGGGGGAATAGTCCACCTTAAAGTCCCCGGTCTGGATGATGACCCCGGCGGGGGTATGGATGCCCATAGCTACGCAGTCGGGGATGGAGTGGTTGACCCGGATAAATTCCACCGCCATACAGCCCATCTTCACCGTCTGCCGGGGCTTGATTACGTTCAGGTTGGCCCCGCCCAGCAGGCCGTGCTCCTTGAGCTTGCCTTCAATCAGGCCGATGCTCAGCTTGGTGCCGTAGATAGGGGGATTGATGTGCTTGAGCAGATAGGGGATGGCGCCGATGTGGTCTTCGTGGCCGTGGGTAATCACCACGCCCCGGATTTTCTGCTTGTTTTCCAGCAGATAGGTGAAATCCGGAATCACCAGGTCCACTCCCAGCATATCCGCATCGGGGAAGGCCAGGCCGCAGTCCACCATAAAAATATCGTTGCCGCACTCATAGGCGGTGAGGTTCTTGCCGATTTCCCCCAGCCCTCCCAAGGGGATAATCTTCACGCTGGGCTTGCAGGAATGTCCGCCCTGTCCCCGGTGAGAATGCTCGCTGCGCTGGGGTTCCTGCTTGCGGTGTTCCTGCCCATGCTCCTGGTGGGGGGCGGCGGCCAGAGGGGCGCTGCCCCGGCGTCCCCGGCGGCTGGGTACCTTTTCCTGTCGGCGCTCCGCCTGGGCCAAACCGGAGAACAGGGCGGCGTTTTTGCTGTTCATTGGGGTGTTAGCAAAACTTCTGGGCCGGTTTTCCGCCAAACTCTCAATGGCTTTGGTGATGTCGTCCGGCTTGGGGGCCTTTTTGGGCCGGGAAGGGGTCTTCCGGGGGGCGGACTGTTTGGGGGTGCGGGCGGCATTTTTCCCCGCTGCGCCGTCGTGGGTATTAAAATCTTGTTTCAACACAAATGATGCTCCTTTTTTGATTTACTGTTACATGCAGATGCCATTTCACGGACAGAAAAGCAGAAAGGGGCCTTGGACGCCATTCCTGAAAAACCATAGCAGTGACGCAGCTGTCCAAAGCGTACAGAAAACCAACCTTCCTCCGTCTTGCGGGAAGGCTTGGTGCTGTATTTCCCCATTTGACCCATATTTCATTGCCGTACCATGGGCCTTTTTTGCTGCCGAACGCCCTTTGCATTTCGGCTACCGAACCGTTATTTATCCTTATTTTAACGGCTGTACCCCGGCTTTGTCAAGCAAATCCCCAGCTTCTATGCAATCTTCCGGTTTCCGCCCCAAAAAAGAGGCGCTTTTTGGCAGTATTACTATCCCGCTTCCATCCGGTCGGGGTTTTCTCAAAAAACACGGGCGTCACAAAAACTCTTGCGAAAATCTATTTGGATTTTTCCCCGGAGTGTGATATAATGATTGCCAAAGGCAATCATTACAGTTCCCGCCTTGCCGCCCAAAAGGCAAGGGCGGCATTTCGACTGACGGCGAAAACCGGCGGAAACTCAATGGGTATTCTGTGGTATAATGATTGCCAAAGGCAATTATTATTCTTGTCCGGTCAATGTCCGACCGGCCATTTTGATTCGCAAAAACCAAGGGAAACCCAGCTTGGTTTTTATGGTATAATGATTGCCAAAGGCAATTATTATGGTTCCCCCTCTTGACCGGCCCAATGTCCGGCCGGCCATTTTGATTCGCAAAAATTGAGGGAAACCTAGCTTGGCTTTTATGGTATAATGATTGCCAAAGGCAATTATTATCGTTCCCACTTTGCCACAAAAAAGCAAGGGCAGTATTTTGCCCAACGGCGAAAACCAGTGGAACCCCAACGGATGCTTATGGTATCAGGATTGCCAAAGCAAGATTTCTACCGGTCTTTGCGAAACAAAGCTGCATCCATGCTCTTTGAGCGCAAGGCAGGAAGCAGCAGCATTTGCCCAAAGCAAGTGCCGCGATTCGGGTATCTTACCCACAAGAAATGCAGGCTGCCGCCTCAGGGCGGTATTCTGCAGATGGAAAAGAGGATTGTCACCGTGCAATACAATTATGATGTAGCCATCGTCGGCTCCGGCGTGGCAGGGTTATTCGGCGCCTGCCATATGGACCCTTCCCTGAAGGTTTTGGTCATCGCCAAACGGGAGCCGGATCTCACCAACACCTCCCTGGCCCAGGGAGGCATTGCGGCGGTGCTGGACACCGTGAACGACAATCAAGAGGACCACATTCGGGACACCATGATTGCCGGCGGCTATGAAAATAACCCGGACGCTGTGCGGCTTTTGGTCAGCCGGGGTCCGGCGGATGTGCGGGAACTGATGGAGCTGGGGGCGGTGTTTGACCGCAACCCCGACGGCAGCTTAAACTACACCCTGGAAGGTGGACACTGCCGTCCCCGGATTGTCCACCACAAGGACTCCACCGGCAGCGAGGTGCAGCGGGCGCTTTTGGCCTATGTCCGCACCCTGCCCAACGTCACCATCTGGGAGGACTCCCTGGTGGCGCTGCTGAAAAAGGACACCTGCTTCCACCTGGATGTGATTCAGGAACACACCGACCTCATCCGCCACGTCAACGCCCGGGTCTGCCTGCTGGCCACCGGCGGCATCGGCCGGGTGTATGAGTACACCACCAACTCCAAAATCGCCACCGGGGACGGCATTGCCTTTGCCTATCGGCTGGGAGCCAGGATCAAAAACCTCCACTATATCCAGTTCCACCCCACCGGCTTTGCCAACAAAAAGGATCGGGAAACCTTCCTGATTTCCGAATCGGTGCGGGGAGAAGGGGGCTATCTGCTCAACGCCGAGAAGAAGCGTTTCATGCAAAACTACGACCCCCGGCAGGAGCTGGCGCCCCGGGATGTGGTGAGTCACTTTGAAATGGTGGAGACCAAGCGGCAGAACAGCAATGATCTGTGGCTGGACATCTCCTACAAGCCCGCCGACTTCATCCGCCAGCGGTTCCCCATGATTTACCAGAAGTGTCTGCAATACGGCTACGATATGACCAAGGAGCCCATCCCCATCTATCCCTGCCAGCACTATCTCATGGGAGGCATCGACGTGGACTTGTGGGCCCGCACCACTGTGGAGGGGCTGTACGCCGCCGGGGAATGTTCCCACACCGGGGTCCACGGCAACAACCGGCTGGCCTCCAACAGCCTGCTGGAAGCCCTGGTGTTCTCTCACCGGGCCGCCGAGGACATCAACCGCCTGGCCAAAGAGGGCAAACTGCCGGAGCTTTGCAACGGAGATTTTCCGGAAGACAACTACACCGACCGGCTTCCCGGCGGCATCCGCACCGAGGTTCGGGCCATTATGCAGCGCAGCTTCTTTGTGGCCCCCAACGTGGAGGAGTGCCGCAAAGGGCTGGTGCGGCTGGATGAGCTGCGCCGGTTTATGGAAAGCGGCAAATGGCACATGGACTTCCACTGTGTGGAATCCCGCAGCTTAGTCACGGTAGCGGATCTGATCCTCCGGGGCGTGGTCCAGCAGGAAGAAGCTAAGGAAAAAAAGCAGGAGGAAGCAAAGCAATGAATCTGCCCATCTTTTATGTGGATGACCTGATTCAGCGGGCCATCACCGAAGACATCAACTACATCGACGTCACCAGCGACTATCTGCTGGAAGACGACGACATGAGCCAGGCCTATTGGGTCTCCAAGGACAACGGAGTGGTGGCCGGACTGGACATCGGCCTGAGGGTATTTACTCTGCTGGACCCCGCCATTGTGATTGAAACCAAGGTGAAGGACGGGGACCGGGTGGAAAAGGGGGACATCCTGGCCACCATGGAAGGCCCCACTAAAAGCCTGTTAAAAGGGGAACGCACCGCCTTAAACCTGGTGCAGCATATGAGCGGCATCGCCACCGCTACCCGCCGCTGTGTGGACCTGGTGGCCGGCACCAAAGCCACCATTGCCTGCACCCGGAAGACTCTCCCCGGCCTGCGCCCCATCCAAAAGTACGCCGTGGTCTGCGGAGGTGGACGGAACCACCGCTACAACCTCAGCGACGCCGCCATGCTCAAGGACAACCACATCGACGCTTACGGCAGTCTGACTAAAGCGGTGGAAACCCTGCGCAGCCGCACCGGCCATATGGTGAAGATTGAGTGCGAAACCCGCACCCTGGAAGAATTGCAGGAAGCCCTGGACTGCGGAGTGGACGTGATTATGCTGGACAACATGGACCTGCCCACCATGAAGAAGGCGGTGGAGCTCACCGTCGGACGGGCCAAGCTGGAAGCCAGCGGCAACATCACCCAGGAAAATATCGCCCAGGTAGCTGCTACCGGCGTGGACATCATCAGCCTGGGTGCCTTGACCCATTCGGTGAAGTGCTTTGATATTTCCATGAAGATAAAGCGAAAAGAAAACTGATGGCATTCATCCCCTTTTGGCGGCCAAAAAACGGCCGCCATTTTGCTGCGCAAAAATCAGAGGAACTCACCTGCTGCTGCCCATCCAAGCAGAAAATCTCCCTTGCTCGTCGCCAGCCCACAGATTTGCCGGAGAGGGGAATGGTCCAACCGCCTTTTCTCCTAAAGCAGCGGACTCAAAAGATTTCTGGAGTTGATTTTATGTACACCCTTTCCCTTATCGCCGCTGTGGCAGAAAACGGCGTCATCGGCCAGGACGGCGGCCTGCCCTGGCATTTTCCGGCAGACCTGGCATGGTTCCGCCAATGCACCCAGGGCCGCACCGTCATCATGGGAGCCAACACCTTCCGAGCCATCGGCAAACCCCTGCCCCACCGGGACAACCGGGTGGTGTCCTCCTCCCTGTCCCCGGCGGACACCGGCTGTCCGGTGTACCCCTCCCTGGAAAAGGCTTTGGACGGCTGCACCGGGGAGGTGTTTGTCATCGGGGGCGCCCAGCTCTACCAGGAGGCTCTGCCCCTGGCGGACAAGCTCTACCTGACCCATATCCGCCGTTCCTATCCCGGGGACACCTTTTTCCCGGAAGTGGATTTTTCCCAGTGGGAGCCGGTATATTCCCGTTCCCAGCCGGGAAATCCGGCTTTGGATTTTGTGATTTATGAGCGGGTTGTGAAAAAAAGATAAAGGTTCTATGGAATTTCCCAAAGAGTTCACAATTTGGTGGTATGGTGATAAGGCTTCCCCTAGGAAAATTTGGATCAGAAAGAAGTATCACACTATGGAACCTTGGACAACCATCGGCCTTTGGATTCTGCACTTTGCCGCCTACAGCATTTTGGGCTGGTGCTACGAAGTGGTGCTGGAATTTGTGGCACGGCAAAAACTGGTGAATCGGGGCTTTCTTATGGGCCCCTACTGCCCCATCTACGGCTTTGGCGCAGGGCTGGTGCTGCTGCTTTTCTATGACCAGAACCTGAACCCCATCGCCCTTTTTCTAGCCAGCGCAGCCATCTGCACCGCATTGGAATACTTCACCTCCTACTGGATGGAGCGGTTCTTCCACGCCCGGTGGTGGGATTACAGCAAGAAGCACTTTCAAATCAACGGGCGGGTCTGCCTGGAAGGGTTCCTTGCCTTTGGCGCTATGAGCGTCATTTTGGTGTACTGGCTGCATCCCGGAGTTGCCGCCCTGCTGGAACTGATTCCGCCCCTGGGCATGATTATCGCCGCGGCGGTGTTTGTCGGCTGGTTCGCTTTTGACATCATCCGCTCCGTCCTCTCCGCCCTGCACCTGGACCAAAAGCTGTCCCGGCTGCAAAAGAACTGGGAGGAAAACATCACAAAATTCCAAAAACGGGTCACGGCGGGCAAGAAGATTCTGGCCGACAAAAATTTCGGCGAGGGACGGCTGCTCCAGGCTTTCCCCACCTTCACTTCCCAGAAACACTCCCAAGGAGTGGAGCAGCTCAAAGAACATTGGCAGAAGCTGCGTGCGGAACGAAAAACCAAAATGAAGCCCTAACCAAGTTCTACAATTTGTAATATCATATTAAAAGAATACCATCCGGCATGAATTTTCGTCCTGCCGGATGGTTTTTGTTGTATTTGGCGAAACACTCAGCCCTTGACGTCCCGGCCAATCAATGCTTTCATCGCCGCCACCGCCGTTTCCAGCATGGGGGCTACGTCAAAGTCCTCCTCCACCGGCTGATCCGGCCGGTCCCAGGCGTGGTTATTGCAAACCAGCAGCACCGCCCCGGCCCGCACCCGGCGCACCGCAGCCGTCAGGAAGATGGTGGCGCACTCCATCTCGGAAGCCAGCACCCCCGCCTGCTCCCACATCTTCCACTTTTCCTTCAGCATCCGGCCCACCGGCATACTCTCCGGGTCGTGCTGGCCGTAAAAGGAATCCTTGCTTTCCACAATCCCCAGCCGATAGGGTACCCCCAGGGTTTGGGCGGACTGCTCCAGCGCCCGGACCACGCCGTAGTCCGGCACAGCGGGAAACTCCAACGGAAGATAGGAACAGCCGGTGCCTTCCTTCCGCACCGCCCCGGTGGGGATGACCAAGGTGCCCACCTTCAAATCCGGCTGGATGGCCCCGCAGGTCCCCACCCGCAGCAGGGTGTGGGCGCCGCTTTGCACCAATTCCTCCACCGCAATAGAGGCGGAAGGCCCCCCGATGCCGGTGGAAGTCACCGTCACCGGCACTCCGGCCAAACTGCCGTTCCAGGTGCAGAATTCCCGCTGGTCCGCTACCGGATAAGGTTGTTCCAGCAAAGCGGCGATTTTCGGCACCCGCTTGGGGTCGCCGGGGAGGATCACATAGGGGTTGATCTGTTCCGGGTAAGCGCCCAGATGGTACAGGGGGGTGGACGATGAAATCATAGCACTGCCTCCTTTTCCGTTCTACCGGAAGAAATCCAAAAAATGAATTTCTACCGTGTTACTTGTTTTCAGTATACCCTTTGCCCTACAGACCTGTCAAGAAACGAAACAGCGGAGAAGCAGCTGCCTCTCCGCTGAAAACTCAGGGATTTATATCCTGATAAATATAATCGTGCAAAATTTCGGTAGCAGTATTGAGATCGTAAACATAATACCACCGTGTGCCGATATACTGTCCTCTGGCGTTGCATTCACCGTTGGGCAAGGCGGACTGGCCGAAGCTGGGGCCGGAAGTAGCCGCCCAGGTGCCCAAATCCAGCATCTCGTCCACGGACAAGGAGGTGGTGCATTGACTCAGCACCATGCTGGCCAATCCGGGCAGTTTGGTCAGATCCATCTGCGATACCGAATCAAACAGGGAGTTCAGCACCTCCCGCTGCCGTTCGGTGCGGTCCATGTCCGAGCCGGTGTAACGGTCCCGGGAATACGCCACGGCCTGACCGCCAGTCAACAGCTGGTATCCGGCCTGCTCCACCGGTTCCGCCGAAATCCCCAAGGATTGCAGCTCCGGAATATAGTCATTGAGCACCTGGCGCTCGTCCTCATCCACATTGACGTACACCCCGCCCACATAGTCAATGATGTTGGCCAGCTGGGCAAAGTTCACCGTTACAAATTCCTGGATGTCCATATTGAAATTTTGATTGATGGTGCGGATGGCCAGCTCTGGCCCGCCGTAAGCATAGGCATGGGTGATTTTATCCATGCCGTAGCCGTCCACCGCCACATAGGAGTCCCGTGCAATGGAAATCAGCTTGATTTGGTTGTCGGTGCGGTTGACGGAAAGAATCATTAAGGCATCCGACCGACCGGAATCAGAGGAAACATCCCGGGTGTCCACCCCAAACAGCGCAATGTTGGTGATGTCCGCCGCCGGTTCTACCTGGCCTTCCCCAATGTCTTCCACGGAACCGGAAGGCGTGGTAATGCCCAGCTGGCTGGTGTCCAGTTCCACATATTCCGCCGAACCCAACAAACTGCGGATATAAAGATAAATCCCGCCGGCCAGAGCCAACAGTACCGCCAAAATGATACAGAGAATCACAATAATCTTTTTCTTCACCGACCATTTTTTTTGTTCCTTTTTGGACACACGGGCCGGTTTGCCGCCATCGTGATGCAAAGCCACGATCTTCACCTCAAACTTTTTGGATTTCGTTTTATTTTAGCATATTTCAACAAAAAGGTCAAGAAATGGAAGAAATTGGAGAGAAATGAGCAGCAGCAAAAAATCCAAGCAGAAAATTTATCGGCAAATAATAGGTGCGTTTCAACGAAAGAGAATAAAGCAAAGAAAAAGTTCCACCGATTTTTGCGCAGCAAAATAGCGGCCCTGCTTGCGGCCGCTAAGGTGGGACTCAGAAACGTCGCAAGACATTTCGTACAAAAAATCCCGCCAACTTTCGTTGACAGGAACTTAACGTCCCCCAAAGAAGCCGGCTTTTTTGGGGAAGAGGAGGCGAAACATCCGCTTTGCGGACATTTCTCACCCAACCTTTTTGGGCCGACAAGCATGGCCCAAATTTTGCCTTCGTCAAAACCGGTTTAGGTGGCTGGTCTTATTTCTTTCAAAGACAAAAAGAAATCGGAGCAAAGCGAACTTTGCTCCGACATGGCTCCCCCAACTGGGCTCGAAC
>DBRF01000007.1:17218-23030 GCA_002305795.1 Ruminococcaceae bacterium UBA1375 | reverse complement strand
GTTCGAGCCCAGTTGGGGGAGCCAAAGAAAAATCCTGTCGGTGAAGCCGATGGGATTTTTCTTTGTATTCTTCACTATTCACTATTCATTTTTCATTATTCATTTCTGTGACAGGATTTTTCAGTGAACAATGAATAGTGAATAATGAATAATTTTGGTTGATTCTCCCTTCGGTCGAATCTTCCATTAAAGAATAGGAATTGATTTGGATGCCGCAGAAAAATGTGGACAGTGATAGAATGAAAAAAAGGGGAATAGACTTGAAAGAAAATGCCCTCATTGAAAAATCCATTGCCTTTGCCGCCCGGATCGTAAAGCTCCACCGCTATCTGACCCAACAGCAGAAGGAGACGGTGATTTCCAAACAGATTGTTCGCAGCGGCACCAGCATCGGCGCCAATATCAACGAAGCGGGCTACGGGCAGAGCAAGGCGGATTTTATTTCCAAACTGCACATTGCTTTGAAGGAAACCGCTGAAACGGAATACTGGCTTCGCCTTTTAGCGTTGTCGGAATACATTACCCAGACGGAGAGCCAATCCTTACTCTCGGATTGCCGGGAGATTAAACGAATGCTGATTGTCTCCCTCAACACCGCAAAATCCAATAGCTGACCGCAAAAAATCTCCACCCGCCTCATACCGGCAGGTGGAGTTGTTTTCTCTTGGCGTTCAAATTACTGCGGCCCCTCCTCCGGATGCAGGCTCTGCAAAAATGCCAGCAGGGTCTTTTGCTGAGGTGGGGCCAGACGGCTGAAGGAGTCCATCAGCTGGCGCTGATTTTGGGTGAGTTTCACCGGGACGCCCTCATCCTCCCAGCTGAAAAACTGGCTGAGGGTGATCTGAAAAGCGGCGCAGATGGCTTCCAGGCTGCCGATGGAGGGATTGATGTTTTTCCGGTACCAGGAGGAAATGGTGCTTTGGGGAATACCGGATTCCACCGCCAAACGATATTCTGTCCAACCACGCTGCATCTTTAATTGTTGAATTCGTTCCAGGATGGTCACAGGGAGAAATACACCTCGCTTTTTCGTTATTATACTACGAAAAAGTATTGACACGAAATGAATAAAATTGTATAATAATTACGAAAAGATAACAATGGGCCCCGGCTTGGGAGACGTCTTTTTGAGAAAGACGAAGCCGGATTCCCTTTCGTCTTTTCATAGCTATCAGCGCAGCCGGTGGAAACACCGGCTGTTTTTTGTCCGGTTACACTGTGTTTGAGCAAAGGGCGTTTCCGGCGGCGAGGCGTCGGTTTAAAAGAAGGACGCCTTTTTGACGGCGGGCACCCCTTCCCATAAAGGCCAGAGGATTGCTGGTTCACATCTTTCCCCCCTTGTGTTATAATGGTTGCCAAAGGCAACCATTACGGTTTCCGCCTTGCCGGGGGCAAATCCAGCTTGAAGTGATGTTGGTACGCCCACATCCAAGCCGGTTTTGCAAGGCAAAATTGCTGCCTTGCCGGGCCGCAAAGGGTTGGATGAGAAACGTCAGAATCCTGACGTTTCGTGCCTGGCGGCGAAAACCGGCGGAAACCCAACAGATGTTTCATAGCATCATAAACCCAACCAAACTTTACCTTCGGAGGTGTCCCATGAGCCATACCCTTTCCCCCAAACCTCTGCCTTATCTGAAACTCTTTGCCCTTTCCCTGGTGCTGGCAGGGCTGATTTTCCTTCCCTTCCTGATTTTGGACGGGGGGTACTTTTTCTATTACGGCGACTTCAACGTCCAGCAGATCCCCTTCTACCTCCACGCCCATGAGTACCTCACCGAAGGCCCCATCGGCTGGGACTGGGGCACCGATCTGGGCAGCGGCTTTGTGGGCAGCTATTCCTTCTACCTGCTGGGCAGCCCCTTTTTCTGGCTTTCCATGCTGCTGCCCTTGGAGTGGGTGCCTTTTGCCATGGCCCCCCTGCTGATGCTGAAATTTGCCGCCGCCTCCCTCACCGGCTACGGCTATCTGAAACGGTTCACCAAGCGGGACTCCACCGCCGCCATCGGGGCGCTGCTCTACGCCTTTTCCGGCTTCCAGCTTTACAACGTGTTTTTCAACCACTTCCACGAAGCGGTGATCGTTTTCCCCCTGCTGCTGATTGCCATGGAAGAGACCATGATCAACCGGCGGCGGGGCTGGTTTGCCATGGCGGTGGGACTGTGCGGCATTGTAAACTACTACTTCTTCTTCGGCCAGGTGATCTTCTGCTTGATCTACTTTGTGCTGCGCTGCCTGTCCAAGGATTTCCGGCTTACCGTCACCGGGTTTTTGTCCCTGGTGGTGGAGGCGGTGCTGGGGCTGCTGCTGAGCTGCTGCCTGCTGCTGCCCAGCGCCATGATGGTGATGCAGAATCCCCGGGTGGACAACATCCTGCTGGGGTACGACGCCTTGTTCTACGACCGGGTGCAGCGGTACGGCCTGATTTTGCAGAGCCTGTTCTTCCCCCCGGACATCCCCGCCCGGGCCAACTTCTTCCCGGAAAGCAACGCCCGGTGGGCCTCAGTCAGCGCCTACCTGCCCCTGTTCTCCCTGACGGGGGTGGTAGTGTACTTCAAGAGCCACAAAAAGACCTGGCTGAAGCGGATTTTAGCTGTCTGCGCTGTCATGGCCTTTGTGCCCCTGCTGAACAGCCTGTTTTCCATGGCCAACACCGAGTATTATGCCCGGTGGTTCTATATGCCCATTCTCATGCTCTGCCTGGCCACCATCATCAGCTTGGAGGACGTCCAGGTTCCTTTCCGCAGCGGCATCAAATTCTGCGGCATTGTGGTGGGGCTGTTTTTGATTTTGGGCATCCTTCCCAGCTACGGAGAGGACGGGGAGCTGGAGTTTTTCAGCATGACCAACTTCCCAGACCGGTACTGGGCCTACATGGCCATTGCCGGGGCCAGCCTGGTGCTGGTGTGGCTGCTGATAAAGCTAAGGGGGAAGCTGCACTGGAAACAGTTTGCCCGGATCACCACCCTCTGCGTCTGCGTGGTGATTTTCGGGGAAGGGGTGCTGCTGCTGGGCCTGGGCCGCAGCCACGGGGACGACTACACCGCCCTCACCGACCAGGGCATTGCCCTGTCCACCCCCTTTGATCTGGATTCCGGCTACTTCTTCCGGGTGGACGAGGACGGTCTGTTGGACAACGCCCCCATGAACTGGGGCTACTCCACCATCCAGTGCTTCCATTCGGTGGTGGAGGGTTCCATTATGGAGTTTTACGACGTCATCGGGGTGAACCGGGATGTGGCCAGCCGCCCGGATTTGAGTTACTTCGGCTTGCGGGGGCTGACCAGTGTGCGGTACTGCTTCGTCCAGTCCGGGGAGGAAACCCCCAATCTGCCGGGCTTTACCTATCTGGGCACCCAGAACGGCCTGGACATCTACCAAAACGACTACTTCATTCCCATGGGCTTTACCTACGACAAATTCATCACCCGCACCCAACTGGAAACCTACCCGGAGGAAAGCCGGGACAAGGTGATGCTGGAGGCCCTCTGCCTGTCCGATGAGGATGCCCAGCTCTATTCTTACTTGATGGAACAGCAGAGTGATTACGCCCGGGTGAATGTGGGGCAGGGGGCGTATCTGGCCAACTGCACGCAGCGGGCCGCCTCCTCCTGCGACAGCTTTACCTGGGACCACACCGGCTTTGAAGCCACCATCTCTCTGGACGCTGCCAATCTGGTGTTCTTCTCGGTGACTTACGACGCCGGGTGGAGCGCCACCGTCAACGGCCAACCGGCGGAAATCGTCCAGGCCAACGTGGGCTTTATGGCGGTACTGGTCCCGGCAGGGGAGAGCACCATCACCTTTACCTACCAGACCCCCGGCATGACCCAGGGGCTGGTGCTCACCGGCATCGGCGGCGGGCTGCTGGTGCTCTGGCTGGGCGCCTGGATGGTGCTGCGCCGCAAAGACCTGGTTCGGTACGCCGTCCTGCCCGGCCGCCACCGCAGCGAAGCCTTCCTGCCGGTACGCCCTGCCGCCGGAGAGCGGTACCTGAAATGGCGGTATGGGAGCGGAGAGGAAGAGGAACCGGAAAAGCGTCCCCCGGCAGCGCCGCCTCAGGAAGAAGAGGGGGGGCAAGCAGGATGAATGAGCTGCAATTTCGGCAGGAAACACCCCGGCTTTATAGAAAAAAGAATTGGACTCCAGCTAAGGCTGCCCGCTTATTGACGAAGCCAGGCGGCGAAAAATAGTTGCATTTTCCCTGAACCTAGGTTATAATGGATTTGCAGTATTGAATTTGCCAAAGGGGGGCAGAACCGTGCCCAATCTGCAAGACACCGAGCCGGTGTACCTCTATACCGACGGCGCCTGCTCCGGCAATCCCGGTCCAGGGGGCTGGGGAGCTATTTTGGAGTACAAAGGGGTGCGCAGGGAGCTTTCCGGCGGGGAGCCTTCTACGACGAACAACCGCATGGAGCTGACTGCGGTGATTAAAGGGCTGGAAGCCCTCAAGCGTCCCTGTCGGGTGATCCTCACTTCCGACAGCCGGTATGTGCTGGACGCCCTGCGGCTGAAATGGGCCCACCGCTGGCGGGAAAACGGCTGGATGCGCACCAAAACCGACCCCACCTTAAACGCCGACCTTTGGGCCAGGCTGCTGGAGCTTTACGACATCCATCTATTGGAGTACCGCTGGGTACGGGGCCACAACGGCCACCCGGAAAACGAGCGCTGCGACGCTATGGCAGTGGCCCAGGCCAAAAAGTACGGCATGAAGTAAACAGAAAGAAGGACTTCCCAAATGGAAAGCAAAACCAGCATGGTGGTCCGGTATCAGGAAACGGACCAGATGGGCATTGTCCACCATTCGGTGTACCCCATTTGGTTTGAAGCGGCCCGCACCGATTTCATCGCCCAGGCGGGGCTGCATTACCGGGACATGGAACAGGCGGGGGTGTGGCTGCCCTTAAAAAGCCTGACCTGCCGGTTTATCCACGGCGCCAAATACGAGGACGTGGTGACGGTGACCACCAAGGTCACCAACCTGACCCCGGCAAGGGTAGAATTTTCCTATCAGGTGGAAAACCAGGACGGCGTGCTGCTGGCCACCGGCTCCACCCTTCACGGGTTCACCACCCCCCAGTTAAAACCAATCAGCCTGAAAAAACACTTCCCCCAATTTTGGGAAGTGATTGAGAAAGCGGCCGGGCTGACCTCCCAGTGAGGTTTTTTGAGGTGAGAAGCGAAATATAGATCGGCGGCGCATCGGCGTTCCTTCTCTTTCAGGGTATTTTCCCGGCTGCAATTCGTGGATGTGCCACTGGAAAAGGTCTCCCGTTGGGGGGCCTTTTCTCTTTTTGTCCCCTGGTGGACTGTGGACAAGTCGTTGACAAACAGAAGGGGGAATTGATATAATGATTGGAAAAGCCAATCATTACGGTTCCCGCTTTGCCGCCCAAAAAGCAGGGGCGACATTTCGCCGGACGGCGAAAGTCGGCGGAAACCCAACGGATAGTTTACGGAATCATATCCGTAGTTTGGAGAGGTTTGCGTCCCCAAAAGATGTGAGAAAAAGGACGGAGCAGAGAAAGGAGTGGGGATCATGTTTTGTCCCTATTGCGGCAAGCCCATGGAACAGGGGCGGTTTTGCCCCCATTGCGGGAAAAACCTGTTGGAGGCGTCCCCCGGTTTGATTGAGAAGGAGGGTGCGCCTGCCGGGGCAGCGGTGGCTCCCCCGCCCCGGGTATTGACTGCGGATGAGTTGTTAAGCCCCAAGGCCCCTGTCCGGGAGCAGGCGGCCGGTTCCGCCCCCGTTTCCGCACCGCCGCCGGTGAGGGAGACAGAGGTACTGCGCCCGGAGATGAACGCCGCT
>DBRF01000007.1:0-17189 GCA_002305795.1 Ruminococcaceae bacterium UBA1375 | reverse complement strand
GGAGGTACTGCGTCCGGAAATGAATTTCGCCCCTACCGGGGAGACAGAGGTACTGCGCCCGGAGATGAACTTCGCCCCCGCCGGGGAAACGGAGGTGCTGCACTATCCCGCTGGGGAGACCGATCCCGCCCTTTCCCGGCAAGCCCCTGCCAAGGCAGGAAAACGGCAGGTGCTGCGGCCGGAGATGGCCTATGGGGGAAGCCGCCAGCCGTTTCCCGCTTACCAACCGGCGGCTCAGCCTGCTTCCGGCCAGCCCGGCTACGGTGCAGCGCCCCGCTACCAGCCTGTAACCCAGCCCGCTCCGGCGGCCGGGACTCTGCCAGAAAAATCCTCTCCTCTGAAGGCACTGGCCTTGGTGTTCGGCTGGCTCAGCTTTGGGCTGTATGTCATTGTCATGTGCATCTTTATGGTGAGCCATATGGTGCGGATTCTCCCCTACGCCACTGTCGACAGCTTTTTGGGGGGATTGCTGCTGCCCCTGGCGCTGCTGCTGGGGATGGCGGTGGCCCTGGCCTCCTGCGTGGCCGTGGGTAAAAGCCGGGCCATGACCCTGGTAGGGATGCTGTTTTCTGCCGCACTGCTGGGGCTGATGACCTGGTACAGCTATACGGTCAACTGGCCGGTGCTGGTGCTGATGGGAGCCGCCGGGGGGGGGTACTGGCCGTGGCGGCGGGACTGCTGGGAGTATTCGTCAAGCCCAGAAAGCGGGGCGTGGGAGTGCTGGTAGTCATTGTGGTGTTTGCGGTGCTGTGTCTGCTTTGCCTGGCCATCTGGGTGCTCACCGGCGGCGCCGACTGGCTGCTGGCCCGGACGGCGCTGTTGATGTAATCCGGATTCCGGAAGAAGAGAGCCGCAGAGGGATTCCTCTGCGGCTCTTATGTTATAGCAGCATATATTCAACCTTTTTTCCCGTGCCGCCGGTGCTCCTTACCGGCAGATCAGTACGCCGTATCCGTTTTTCCGGCGGTACAGCACTTTGGTGAATCCGTCCTCGTCCAGGTACACAAAGAAGGAGTGGCCCAGCATTTCCATCTGGACGATGGCTTCGTCATCGGTCATCATCATCAGTTCCACCCGCTTGGTGCGCCGGATGCTTTCGCTGGGCTGGTCGTCCTCCCAGTCGCTTTCCTGGGCCAGTTCCTCCATGGCGCTGGCCAGGCTGTCCAGGCCGCTTTTGCGCTGTTTGTCCACCAGGCTGGTTTTGAGCTTGCGCAGTTTCCGCTTCAAGTCGTCTACCGCCATGTCGATGGCAGGCTGGATCTTATCCGCCAGCGCTTCGCCCCGGATAAAGCTCCCGGCGTCCACTACCGTGATGTCGCACTGATAGTCGCCGCTGTGCTCCCGGGTCAGGGTGACGTTGAAGGCCGCCGTCTTGGGGAGCATTTTCTCCACCCGGCGCAGTTCCTTGGCGATGCCGTCCTTGGCGCCCTGCTTTAATTCAAAGCCTCTCGCAGAAATGTTGATCATAAACTTCGACCTCCTTGCGCTCCCCGGTTCTGTGTCCGAGGAATGGTTCTATCCTTATTATACAAAATTTTCGCCAAAATTACCAGAGATTTTTGTAAAATTTTTTCCGCCGCGCAAAAGGATAGGATTTTCTTGTTTTGGCGGCGTGGGAGAAAAACAAAGCCGATTCCATTTATTTTTCGGAAAATTGCATCCTTTCGTGCCAAAAGAAGGGCTTTTTCGCCTATGGGTGAAGGGGTGTTTGCACCCTGTGTCCATCTCAACCCACCGATTTCGGAAAGGAGCAGATTCATGAAACAAGAAATGGTACTCAACCTCTACGTCCGCATCCCCGACCAACTGCTGGTCACCCTGCTGGAGGACGGCATGGACCTCACCGACGTCTACCTGCTGGGGTACCTCCGCCGGGGCCTCCACGGCCAGGGCTACAGCTTCCAGGGGGACCGGTTTCTGGCCGGACTGCTGCACATCAACCCCCGGCAGATTCAGCGCCACATCCGCAAACTGGAAGACAAGGGCTACCTCACCCGCCGCCACGACCAGCGGGCCATGGGTCACCGGCAGATCTACCTCACCCCCAAAACCGAAGCCCTTTTCGGCACCCTCCGTTCCTGCTGAGTTTTCTACAATGGGGGAGGGGGCTTTGTCGAAAACTCTGATTCTCCTTTCCCCGTCTTGCGGAAGCCGCCGTTGAAGTTCAAAAGTTTTCAACATAAAAATTGTTGAAACGGTTGAAAAAGCCGAAAAAGTCCGGCGGTTTTCCCTATGGTTCGGTTTTTTTCGCCGGAGAGGGAAAATTAAATTGTTGAAAACTTGTTGATGGATGTGAAAAACCCGGAAATCTCCCAAAAACAGGGTGGAGAAATCCGGGTTTTCCGCAGGGAAAAAGGAAGTTTTCAACAAAAAATTGTTGAGTGATGTAAAAAAGTCCCAAAAAGCCAGAGGATGTGGACGGCAGGGACAGGGGGGGAGGGCGGAAACGCCGGAGTTCCCACGTCCTGAAAGCCCAGGTAATAGAAATAAGTTTTAATAGATTTTTTTAATAGGAATATAGAATAGTATTATGGCATGGTATCCAAAAAGAAATTTAGAATGGTTGAAAAGCAGGGATTGTATTTTGACAAAGGCTTTCTCTTAAGGCGATGTTGACGCAGTCACATCCATGTCAACGCAGCCACATCCATGCCGACACAGTCGCATCTGTCACCTTTCCCCTTTGGAGAAGGCTTTGTCAGAAACTCCTCCATTCCCCATCACCACCCTGTATCCCCAAAACACAACGCTCCAGACAAAAGGAAGAGAGTTGCCCGAGCAACTCTCAACCAGAATTATTCACTATTCATTCTTCCATATTCATTGAAAGCGAAGCTTTCCCTTCCTCCCCGTACCGCTTTTTCAGCCGGTTGTAAATCACAAAGAAGGCGGGGACCAAAAAGGCGTCTGCCAGAATCCAGGCGGCGGGGTGGGCCATGCAGGCGCCGGTGAAGCCGAAGACGGGGATGAGGAGCAGGGCCACGGCGGTGCGGGCCACCATCTCGCACAAACCGGAAAAGAGGGCCAGCTTGCCGTAACCCAGCCCTTGAATGGTAAAGCGCACGCAGTTGACCAGGGTCAGCAGCACATAGAAGGCGCTGGCCCAGCGGAGAAATTCTCCGGCCTGTGCGGCGATGGCGGTCTCCCCGGCGTCCAAAAAGAGCATGGCGGTATAGGAGCCGAACAGCCCCAGCACTACGGCGGCCACAACGGAGTAGGCAAAGCCAATGGCGCAGCCGCAAAACAGCCCGGTTTTCACCCGGCGGATTTTTCCGGCGCCCAGGTTCTGGCCCACATAGGTGGCCATGGTGGAACCCAAAGCGTCAAAGGGGCAGCAGGCGAAGTTGCTCACCCGGTTGCCGGCGGAAACGGCGGCCACGGCGGCGCTGCCCAGGCCGTTGACGGCTGTTTGCAGGATTACGCTGCCGATGGCGGTGATGGAGTATTGCAGCCCCATGGGGATGCCCATGCCGCAGAGGTTCTTGAAGTACCGGGGGCGGAACCGCCAGTCCTGCTTCCGGGGCACCAGCAGGGGGAACTTTTTGGCGATGTACACCAGGCAGGCCAGCCCGGAGCAGAGCTGGGAAATCACCGTGGCGATGGCGGCTCCCTCCACCCCCATGCCGAAGGTGATGATGAACAGCAAATCCAGCGCCACGTTGAGCAGTGCCGCCAGAGCCAGAAACACCACCGGGGTGCGGCTGTCCCCCAAAGCCCGGATCAGGGCGGAGAGCAGATCGTAAAGAATGGTGGCGGGGATGCCCAGAAAGATGATGAAGATGTAATCTTCCGCGTAGTCCAGGATGTTGTTCGGGGTCTGCATCCAGATTAAGATTTGGCGGCAGAGGACACAGACCAGAACGGTGAACACCACCGCCAGGAGCAGAGCCAGCCAAACCCCGTTGGCCACATAGCAGCGCAGGCCGTGGCGGTCCTGGGCTCCGAACCGCTGGGCCACCGGGATGGCGATGCCGTTGCACACCCCCATGCAGAAGCCGATGATCATAAAGTTGATGGAGCCGGTGGAGCCTACCCCGGCAAAGGCGTCTACCCCCAGATACTGGCCGACGATCATGGAATCCACCATGCTGTAAATTTGCTGGAGGATCATTCCCAGCAGCATGGGGGCGGCAAAGCCCAAAATCAGTTTTGCCGGGCTGCCGGAAGTCATGGATTTGATGGAGGAACGGGACACAAACAAAACTCCTTTGCAAAGGTTTTCCGACTTATTGTAGTGCAAACCGCCGCCGGTTGCAAGAGTGGAAAACGTAGGAGTTTCGGGGAAAATAGGCCTTGTTTTTGGGGGAAATTACAAAGGGGAGGGAAGGGGTAGAGAGGGAGGGATTCAGGTGGATTTCGCCTGGGGTGGAATCTCAGACTGTAGAAAAAGTAAAATTTAGGTCAAGCCTTTTAGGAAAACAAGATTGAAAATCTTTTTTTCCGAAGGCTTGGTGGGGTCGAATCCCACGCAGTGGATTCTGGGGCAAAGCCCCTGCAATGGAAATTATTTGTCCTAAAAATTTTTATTTCTGCCTTATTCTTGCAAAAAAGTTGTGGAAGTGACGAACTTGAATCCGCCCGCCCAACGGCGTAGAGCCGAGGGCGGGTCAATGCGGAAACATCCGAGCCCTTTTTTGACAAGCTGTGATTCCACCTGCGGTGGAATCTTCCATTGAAAAACCCCCGCCTGCGGCTTGACAGGGCAGGGGGAAACGGGTATAATAAAAACAGAAGGGCGAGGCCGATAGCTTGTTGGAACCGAGCTATCAGAAACGGCTGGCTCTGAAATTGGGTTTAAGTAACCGCTTTACAGGCACAGTAAGCGGTTACTTCTTTTTTGTCCAGAGATGAACAAGTGTCAGGATGGAAACTGCAAGCATGAGAACTTGCAATAATTGATCCCAGGTCACATACGCCATCCGAATCCCTCCTTTCAGAAAAAGGAGGAACCGATTTACTGAACATCATCGAAGCACCCCCCTTCTCTAATCAAGTTGTACTTGCTTGAAAGTGTATGAGAAGGGGTCAACCGCTATCGCTTTTTATTTTGTCATGCAGGTTTGGCAAAAGTTCCCTCGATTTTTGCGCAGCAAAATGCCGCCCATGCTTTACGGGCGGCAAGAGGGGACTTAGAAACGAGAAACGTCGTATGACGTTTCGTAGACGTTTCGCTGTCCCCGAAAAAATTCGAGTCAGCAAAAGCTGTAACGGAATTATAACACGTTGCAGATACCGTTGTCAAAAAATGTGCAATACCCTCTCTGAAACTGCGCAGGCGAAACCGCCGTCTCTGCAATCGGCGTTTTGCAACCGCTTTCCGGGCCGGGCCGGCGGCTGCTTTTTTCTTTTTTGCTTTTCCTCTGGAAGACGTTGCATTTTTTCCGGTTTCTTGATACAATAAAACTTAGAAGAAATCCCGCAAGAGAACCCAAAAAGAGAGGAAACAGAACCCATGGGAAGCTTTTTTCAGGACACCTGGCTGGGCTTGGTCAGCGTGGTCAAAAACTTCAATCCCATTATTGATGTGCTGGACATCCTGGTGATCTCCTACATCATCTACAAGGGGATCCAACTGGTCCGGGAGACCCGGGCGGAACAGCTGCTCAAAGGCATCCTGCTGATTTTGGCGCTGACGCTGGTGGCCTTTTTGCTGGACATGAAGACGCTGAACTTCTTGATGAACAACATCCTGCAGATCGGCATCTTTGCCATCATCGTGCTGTTCCAGCCGGAGATCCGCCGGGCTCTGGAACGGCTGGGCCGGGCCAGGATGGGCAACGTATTTACCGCCGAGGCCAACCGCCACGCCGGGGAGTGGGAGCCGGTGATCCCCGTTATCGTCTCAGCGGTGGACCGGCTGAGCAAAACCGTCACCGGGGCGCTGATTGTCATTGAACGGCAGATTAAGCTGGGGGAACAGATTGCCACCGGGGTGATCCTCAACGCCACCCCCAGCGTAGAGCTCTTCGGCAACATCTTTTACAATAAGACCCCCCTCCACGACGGGGCGGTGATTATGCGGGACGGCCAGATTCTGGCGGCGGCCTGCTTCCTCCCCAAGCCCCAGAAGGAGGAGTTGATTGCCACCCACTTCGGCAGCCGCCACCGGGCCGCCATCGGCATGAGCGAGGTCAGCGACGCCATCGTCATTGTGGTCAGCGAGGAAACCGGCACCGTGTCGGTGGTGGTGGACGGCAAGATGGAGCGGGGCTTCGACTCCGCCCGGCTCACCCGGTACCTCCAATCCGCCTTGGTGGGCGATGGGGAAAATGACAAGACCGTGGGACAAACGGTAGTCAGCCGCCTGCTGGGCAAGGACAAGAAGCTGAAAAAGAAAAAGAAGAAGCAGAAACAGGAGGAGAAAAACGGATGAAAAAGTTCGATGCACAGCGGTTTTTCTCTTCCAAGCGGGTGCTGATGGTGCTTTCCCTGCTGCTGGGAATCATCGCCTGGCTGGTGGTGTCCCTGGTGGTGGACCCCAACGTCACCACCGTGGTGGACAACATCCCGGTGCAGGTGGAGCTTTCCGGCTCCGCCCAGCTCAACGGGCTGGACGTGGTGGATCAAAAGGATCTGAAGGTCAGCGCCCAGATCACCGGCGCCATCTACACCGTGGGCAACCTGACCGCCGACGACTTTACCGCCACCGTGGACGCCGGGGACATCACCGAACCCGGCACCTACCAGCTGGAGGTGTCGGTGGTGAAGAACAACGACCACGACGAAACCTATTCGGTGGACTATCCCATACAGTCCAACCTCAGCGTCACCCTGGACCGGTTTGAGGAAGCCACCTTTTTGGTGGAGGCCAGTGTTTCCAACAAGACGGTGGGCCAGGAAGGCACCTTTATGGGGGATCTGGTGTGCAACCCCACCAGCGTCACCCTCACCGGCCCTGCCGCCGAGATCGACCAGGTGGACCGGGTGGTGCTGGAAAACACCGAGACTATGACCCTGACCAAGAGCACCACCGTCTCCGGCACCTTTGTGTTCTACGATGAAAACGGGGCGCCTTTGGAGCAGAGCGGCAACATTACCACCGACGCCATCGACCCCCGGATCACCATGCCGGTGTACCAGCGGATGACCCTGCCTTTGACGGTGGACTACATCAACGTGCCCGACGGGCTGGATATCGGGCAGCTGGACTACACCCTGAGCAACGAGACCATTACCATCGGGGTGCCGGTGGACGCCGGGGTGAGCCTGGAGTCCATCAGCCTGGGACAGATCGACGTGCGCAACATCCAGGAGGATTACAGCTACACCTTTGAGGTGAGCTTGCCGGCGGGGTACTTGAACCTCAGCGGGCTGGAGGAGGTCACCGTCACCTTTACCGATGAGCTGGACCGCACCACCCTGGACAGCACCAACATCGTCACCACCAACCGCCCCTCCGGCTACAACATCACCGTCAACGCCAGCCGCCTCACCGGCATCACCTTTGTGGGCTTCCCGGAGGACATTGCCGGGCTCACCGGGGACGACGTGGTGGTGACCCTGGACTTCTCCAACGTCCGGCTGACCCAGGGGGAACAGCAGGTCCGGGCCACCATCAGCCTGAACAACGGCGCCACTGCCTGGGCGGTGGGGGTGTACTACCTGCCGGTGACCGCCACGGCGGCGGGTCCCCTGGGAGGATAAGGGCAGCCCCTTGCGGGAAACAGTGCCCGGTTTACCAGTGAATGAATCCCAAACAAGCAGCCGCTTTCCGAAAAACCGGGGCGGCTGCTTTCCTTTTGCCGGGTGGAGAAGGGGATACAGGCACTTTGGAAGGCTTGCATCTCTGGTTTCTCTGTGGTAATATTATAATATCTGTTTTTTCCCCCTGAAACGGAGGTCTTTTTGTGAGAAGTTATCGACGCCTGCTGGTGTTCAGCTTAAAAATCAGTCTGTTTTTGGTGCTTTTTGCCCTGTTTTTGGGCTTTTACGCCATTCCCAACTTCGCTCTGCGCCATCCCTCCCGGACCCTGGCCACCACCTGCCTGACCTTTGCGGTGGCGGGCATCGCCTTGATGTCTATCTACGGGGGCTACAACATCGGCAAGCAGAAAAGCAAGCCCATTATCTTTTCCATGTCCCTGTCGGCGCTGATTACCGATTTGATTACCTATTTACAGCTGTGCATCATGAACACCAACGAGAACCGCTATGCCAGCTTTACCTTGGCGGATTTCCACTACCTGATCTATATCTTCCTGCTCCAGGTGGTGGCCATTGTGGCCTTTACCTACCTGGGCAATTTCCTCTACTTTAAGATTACCCCTCCGGAGAAGGTGCTGATTATCACCTCCTCCCAGCAGTCCCTGGACCAGATTGCCCCCAAGCTGAAACACTATCTGCGGCAGTACCGGGTGGCCCACGTCCGGGCCTACGACTCCCCGGACATCTTCCCCATGATCGACCGGTGCAACACCATCTTCCTCTACGACGTGCCCACCAACCAGCGCACCACCCTGTTGGAATACTGCTACCAGAAGCAGAAGAACATCTACTTCAACCCGGAACTGGGGGACGTGGTGGAGGTCAACGCCAACCATATGCTGTTGGACGACAAGTCTTTTTTGAGCTGGGAAGCCACCGATTTGACCTTTGAACAGCGGCTGGTTAAGCGCTGCATGGATTTGGTCATCAGTGTGGTGGCTCTGGTGATTACCAGCCCCATCTTCCTCATCTGCGCCATTGCCATTAAGTGCGGGGACGGGGGGCCGGTGTTCTTCCGGCAGAACCGTGCTACCAAAAACGGCAAGATCTTCCGAATCATCAAGTTCCGCACCATGAAGGTGAATGTGGAGAACGTCAGCGCCACCACCGACGACGACCGGATCACCAAGGTGGGGAAGGTGCTGCGGAAGTTTCGAGTGGACGAGCTGCCCCAGCTGCTGAACATCCTCAAGGGGGAAATGAGCGTGGTGGGGCCCCGGCCGGAGATGCTGGAAAACGTGGACAAGTACACCCAGGAACTGCCGGAGTTTGCCTACCGGCTGCGGGTGAAGGCGGGCCTCACCGGCTTGGCCCAGATTATGGGCAAGTACAACACCACCCCCAAGGACAAGCTGGTGCTGGATTTGATGTATATTGAAAGCTACAGCTTGTGGCAGGATGTGAAGCTGCTGCTCCAGACCCTCACCGTGTTTTTCAAGGCGGACAGCTCCACCGAAGGCTTCCACACCGAGGAAAGCGGCATGGTGTTTCTCAACGCCCAGGAGCAGGCCAAGGTGCTGGAAGAGCGGAAAAAGAACCAGGTGATGAAGGACAGAGGATGAATTTCCTCTTTGCCGCCCGTACAGCATGGGCGGCATTTTGCCTTACAGCAAAAACCGGGAGAAACCCTATTCTGAGGGATCCTGTGCCAAAGGGCGGCATGGAATGAATAGTGAATCATTGTGGTTGATTCTCCCTTCGGTCGAATCTTCCATTGGAAAATGGAAAATGAAGGCGGCAGATGGCGAAGGAAGGAAAAATAGTTTCCATCTGCCTGACAAAGCCTTCCCCTGGGAGGGGAAGGTGGGCGAGCGTAGCTCGCTCGGATGAGGTGGAAAAGCTGGGGCAGGAGAGGTTTTTCTCCTGCCTTTTTTGGGTTTTGTTGACGTATTCACTGGGATTTGCTATAATGAAGCTACGGCGTTTGCCTACTCGGGGAAATTTCATTTCCCTGGGGGAAGGATGAAACAAACAGCGATAGCGGTTGGCTCACTCATTTACCTAAATTCGGTCTGCGTTTTGACGCAAGATTTTCGGAAGGGGTGAGCATCTTCTAATTTATGACTGGATCTTTTCCCCTTCCAAGGGGGGGAATGAAAATGGGATCTTTCACATGGGATCATCTGATTGCTCTACTGCAAGCAGTCATATCCTTTGCGCGATTTCTTTTGGAATTCCGGAAACATAAAAAGAAGTAACCGCTTCCTTGGCCGGTAAAGCGGTTACTTTGTAACTTACTTTCAGGACCAACCGTTGTCGGTTTCGTCCTTTCTGTTTTTATTATACCCATTTCCTCTGGGATTGTCAAGGTGAAAAAACCACCCCCATCCAAACCGGTTTTTGCGAAGCAAAATGCCGGCCGTGCGATTTGGCCGGCAAGGTTTGGAGGAAAAAGGTCACGGGAACCGTGACTTTTCGCTTTCCAACAGAAAAAGCTGCGGCAATCAGCCACAGCTTTCACTGCTTTTCGTTATTATGATGGACAAGCCAGGAGAAGCGGATTATGCAACCTTCCCGTGGAGTTGCATGGTATCGTTGCCGCCAATTTCCATGGTGGAGTCAAAGGAGGACTTTTCCATGGGAATGCTGACCCGATAACGAAACCAGCCGGAAGAAATCGGCGCCGTGCCCCGCAGCTCAACTTGCTGCCGGGAGTCAATCTGCACAGTTTCAATGGGGACGATGTTGCCCCGAAATTCGCAGTACCCGCTGCATCTTCCGGGAGAAAGACACAGCACCATGGCAAACCGAATTGGACCGGATGGGCTTTGAACAATCAACAGATATTTGCGGTTCATCATAACCGGCCACTTCCTTTCTTGGGGCGGACAGAGCGGGGAGAGTCCCGGTAACAGGGTGGGTAGAACTCTCTATGATTTCATTATAGCGGAGGGAACGTGAAATTACAAGCGGTTTTGTGTTAATATTTTGTGAAGTTGTACGTTCAATTTTCCAGAAACTAGCCAAAATTTCAAGCGATTCATTGTGTTTTACCTAGACTTTGCATAAATTTTCAGTTTTGCGGAGAAAAGTTGTCTGTTTTCCGGGAATCCCGGAGGGAAAGGAGCAGAAGATGAAGGCAAGGATTGTACGTCAAAAACGGGCGCTGCTGTGGGGGGTGGACCCGGCGGGAGAGCCGGCGATTTCCACCATTGGAATCTGCGACCGGCTGGGGATTGTCTGCCGTTTGCCTGGAAAAGAGGGCTGGACGGAGCGGGTGGAGACCTTGCTGGACACCTCGGACACCCGGGGCTGCGCTTGGGAGCAGCCGCCCCTGCTGCTGCTTTCCGGCCTCACTGACGCCGAGCTGGACGACCTGCTGGCCCAGCTCCGGGGGGCAAAGGCGGTGTGGCCCTACAAGGCGGTGGTCACCCCCTACAACCGCAGCTGGAGCTTGGAAAAGCTGTACCGGGAGCTGGAACAGGAGCACCGGGCGGTGACAGGGGGAGGAAATGAAGAGTGAATAGTGGAGAATCAATCATTTAGGCGGATTCTCCCTGGGGCCGAATCTTCCATTGGAAAGGGGAAATGGGCATTTGCCCCAAATCCAACGGCCCGGCGAACGGGCTCGGACAAAGGCATTCCCTTGTAGGGGCGATGCCTCTATGCGGCATTTGCAGTCAAGGCAAAGCCTGGACTGATGAGGTGGAAACGATAAAATTTCCACCTACGAAAAAGCAATGAAAACCGCCTCCTCATCCGCTGCTTTTGAAGTGGCCGTTCCCGCCGAAAAAAAGACTCATGAAAAAGGAAAATAGTTCCATCCCCTGCCGGAGAAATCCGGCTTTCTTTTTTGTCCCGGCCGCCCTTTTTGCGAAAATTACTATTCGGATAAATCAAGTGAATTCTCCTTTTTGTATATTGCAAAATCACCATTTGTCGTGAAATTTTTCTCGAAATCGGGAAAATGAGTGATGATTTTTATCAAAATTTTACAATACCCTTTTTTCTTTCTCAAAAGGAAAAATTCTTCTTGCCTTTCCCTCTGCGGCGTGGTAGTATAGTGGGGGTTTGAGGATTCTTTGGAAAGAAAGTTCTCAGAAAAGAGGTACGATTGATGTTTCATCATTTGATGCGCAAGCTCTCTCCGGCCCAGATTGTGGCCCTGGGGTTTGCTGCGGTGATTCTGCTGGGGGCGCTGCTTTTGATGCTGCCCTTTGCCACCCGGGACGGACAGGGAGCTCCCTTTCTCACCGGCTTATTCACAGCCACCTCCACTTCCTGCGTGACCGGGCTGACCCTCATCGACCCCTACACCTACTACACCCCCTTCGGCCAGGCCATTATGCTGGTGCTGATCCAGGTGGGAGGCTTGGGGGTGGTGACCATGGCCATGGCTATGGCAACCATCTCCCGGCGGCGCATCGGCTTGCAGCAGCGGATCCTCATGCAGGAATCCATCTCCGCACCCCAGATGGGGGGCATTGTCAAGCTGGTAGGCTTTATCTTGCGGTTCACCGCCATCTGCGAAGGGGCGGGAGCGGTGCTGTTGGCCACCCGCTTTGTCCCGGCCATGGGCTGGGGCGACGGCATTTGGGCGGCGGTGTTTACCTCGGTCAGCGCCTTCTGCAACGCCGGCTTTGACATCAACGGCCTGCTGATGCCCGGGGGCAGCTTGATTCCCTTCTGGAACGACCCGGTGGTGCTGCTGACGGTGGCATTTTTGATTATCATCGGGGGCATTGGCTTTTTGGTGTGGAGGGACATCCAGCAGCACGGCGTCCACCTGAAGTACTACCGGCTGCAAACCAAGCTGGTGCTGGTGGTCACCGGACTGCTGATTCTGCTGCCCACCCTGTTTTTCCTGTTTTTTGAATTTACCGACCCCAAATGGGCCGAAATGAGCTGGGGGGAACGGGTGCTTTCCGCCTTTTTCCAGTCGGTCACCCCCCGTACCGCCGGGTTCATGAGCCTGGATATGCGGGGCTTTTCCCAGGCGTCGTTGCTGCTGGTGATTGTACTGATGCTCATCGGCGGCTCCCCGGGTTCCACCGCAGGCGGCATCAAGACCACCAGTTTGGCGGTGCTGTTTTTGTCCCTGCGCAGCTGTTTGACCAAAAAAGAGCACCTGTACTTCTGCAAGCGGCGGCTGCCGGACGGGGCCCTGCGCAACACCATGGTGCTGCTGTGTATGTTTTTGACCCTGTTTGTGGTGGGCACCATGGCTCTTTGCTGCTTGGACGGGCTGACCCTGGTGGAAGGGATGTTTGAAGTGGCTTCCGCCCTGGGCACCGTGGGACTGAGCCTCAGCGTCACCCCCACTTTGAGCGCCGCTTCCCAGGTGGTGCTGATTCTGATGATGTACCTGGGGCGGATCGGCGGACTGACCCTGCTGTACGCCATGAACAGCCGGGCGGTGAAGGTGCCCCGGGAGTACCCGGAGGAACCGGTGAACATCGGCTAAGGGGAGCCAAGCCGCCGGGGGCGGCAAGGAAGAATGAATAATGAAGAGTGAAGAATGAATAATTATGGTGGATTCTCCCGTTGGTGGAGTCTTCCATTGGAATCAAAGGCAAATCAACGGACAGAGAAAAGGAGCGAGCAAGATGAGATCCAAATCGGTACTGATGTTAGGCATGGGCTTTTTCGGCCAGCACATGGCGGAAAAATTGATTCACATGGGCCACGATGTGATGGCCGTGGAACAGGATGCCACCCGGGCCAACCAGGTGGCGGAGATTATCCCCAACATCCAGATCGGGGACGCCACCGACAAGCAGTTGATTGCCGGGCTGGGGGTGCGCAACTTCGATTTGTGCGTGGTCACCATCGGCCAGAGCTTCCAGCACTCCCTGATGGCCACCACCTTGGTGAAGGACGCCGGGGCCAAATTTGTGGTGAGCCGAGCCATTGACAGCGTCCACGAGCAGTTCTTGCTGCGCAACGGCGCCGACGCGGTGGTGTATCCGGAGCGGCTGGCCGGGGAACGGGCCGCCATCCGCTACAGCATGGACACCATCTTCGACTACATCCAGCTGTCCGACGATTACTCCATTGTAGAGTCCCCGGTGCCGGAAAGCTGGCGGGGCAAAACCATCCAGGAGCTGGGCATCCGCCGGAAAGCGCAGATCAACGTGCTGGCGGTGAAGCGGGGCAAGCAGGTAACCCCAGTCACCGACCCCAGCTACCAGTTCGGCGGCGACGAAACGGTGATTATGATGGGCAGCGAGAAGAATTTGAAAAAAGTGCTGCATTTTTGAATTGGAACTGGGTGTTTTTTAATGTGTCAAAAAGTAAAATTTGGGTCAAGCCTTTTAGGAAAACAAGATTGAAAATCTTTTTTTCCGAAGGCATTGTGGGGTCGAATCCCACGCAGTGGATACGAATCCCACGCAGTGGATTCTGGGGTGGCAACGAAACGTCCTAGGACGTTTCTCCCTGCATAGGAATTGTTTTGTTTTAAAAACTCTTTCTTCTGCCTTATTGTTTAAAAAAGTTGTGGAAACAGCAAGCCGGAATCCGCCCGCCCAAAGGCGCAGAGCCGAGGGCGGGTCCATCCGAAACCATCCGGAACCTTTTTCCACAAGCTAGGGATCCGGCCGAAGGGTCGGCTCCTTTTTCGTTTGACAAGCTTCGCCATAGCTGATAAAATGATTGTACGATACAATTTTCTTGTATCTACCGGCGTGCTGCCTGTTGGTTGGCGCTGGGAGGACGAAGCAAACAACGATAGCGGCAAGCCCCCAAAATACATCGAACCTCTTGCCATGTTTTGACATGAGACGTTGAAAAGGGGGTGGCTTTGATGTTCCAATCGGTTCCCCCTTTTGAAATTAGGGGGTGGAATCATGAACCACCAAGTTTGGGCACAACTTTTACCGTTTTGGACTGTGCAGATACAGTTTTGGAATGTTGTAGTTGCAGTTGTGTCTATTGTGGCAGCGATTTGGACAAAAAGAAGATAGCCGCTTACCTGGACCGTAAAGCGGCTATCTTTTCTAGCTGATTATCGGGCTTGGCCGTTGTCGGCTTCGTCCTTCTGTTTTTATTATAGTCTTTTTTCCTGGCTTTGTCAAGATTTTGCGGGAAAGAAAGACGGTGCTGCTGCTCTCTTCCGATGCCCGCTTTTTTACAAAAAAACCTCGCAAATTCAAGATTTGCTCTTGCATTCTTCTTCCCACCTCGCTATAATTTGTTGTTGTAAAAATTCAGAGAAAATTCTTAATTTCGTGACGAAAAAGGGAAGAAGGACGTTACTTTGGAAAACACACTGATTATCCTCCAGCAGATTGCCATTATGTTTTTGCTGCTGGCGGTGGGGTGGACCTGCGCCAAGATCCACCTGCTCACCCCCCACGGCACCGGCCAGCTCTCCTCCATTGTGCTGTATGTGGTCAACCCCATGGTGATCATCGACACCTTCCAGGCGGAGTTCGACGCCTCCAAGTTCACCAACCTGGGGCTGGTGTTTCTGCTCAGCGCCGTGAGCTACGCCTTGATAATTTTGATTTTCCACCGCATCCTGCCCAACAAGCCCTGGGAGAACCGGGGAGCGGAACGGTTTGCCGCCATCTACGGCAACTGCGGGTTTATGGGCATCCCCCTGGTGCAGAGCCTGTTTGGAGCGGACGGGGTGTTCTACCTCACCGCCTTTTTCGCCGCCTTCACCCTCTTTAACTGGACCCACGGGGTGCTGCTTATGGCGGGGAAGGTGAACCGCACCGAGACCATCAAGGCTTTGTGCAACCCCTCCTTGATCTGCACCATCCTTGGGGTGCTGCTGTATGTGCTGCAACTGCGGCTGCCGGAAATCCCCATGACGGTAATCGGGGACCTGTCCGGCATGAACACCCCCTTGGCTATGCTGGTCAGCGGGGCGGCGGTGGCCCAGACCAAGTTGCTGGACTGCTTTATCCACCTGCGCCATTACTTCATCAGCGCCCTGCGGCTGCTGGCAGCCCCTGCCATTGCCCTGCTGCTGGTGGCCTTTATCCCCATGGACCCGGTGGCTAAAACCACCCTGGTGATCCTCTCCGGCACCCCGGTGGCCAGCTCCACCACCCTGTTTGCCATCCGCTACCGCCGGGACAGCCAGGCAGCGGCCCAGATGTTCACCCTGTCCACCTTGCTGAGCGCAATTTCCCTGCCGGTGCTGACCTTGGTGTGCGGGATGGTGATCTCTTAAATGAAAAATGAAGAACGAATCATTCTGGTTGATTCTCCCTGCGGTGGAATCTTCCATTGAAAAAGAAAGTGGATTGCCTTGCCCCCTATCACAGCCGTTGGGCGAAGGGGCTGGAGTTAAGCCCGCATACATCTTTTCCATCCTCCGGGACCTGCTTGACGCAGGTCTTTTTTCTTGTGTCCCCATCCGATTGAAAATTTTGTTTACCGTCACAAAAACGGCGGGGAATGTTTGTCTGTTTTACCGTTGATTTTTCAAGCGAGATTTAGTATCTTATAGGTGAAGGCGTCGGATTTAAAACGGCATAATTGAGTTTCTTTCAAAAAAGAAAGGAGGGGAGGATTGTGTCCGCAAAAAAACAAATTGCCTGCATCCTGACCGGAATGGCAGTGTTGTTGGCAGGGCTGGGGGGGTTGCTGGCTGTGGTATTGAACCAGTCTCAGGAGCAGTCACAGCCCACTGCGGTCTCGCAGGAAGAAACATCTGAGAATTCCGGGGAAAGCAGTTTTTCAGATCCCATCTCCGCAGCGGAATCTAGGGCAAGCGGGTTGGAAACTGTTTCCAGCTCTGCTTTGGAAGGAGAGGAAACCGCTTCTGCTGTCTCTTCCGGTACTTCTTCCCAATCCGGTACGGATTGGATGGAGCAGGTAGCCCCCTTGGCGGAAAACCCGCCCGATTTGTCCCAGGATCAGGTGGAAAGCGCCCTAACGGAACAAACCGATTTGTGGGCGGCCGGGGAAGATTGGAGCTATATCCAACCACCCCTGAGCTATCAGATGGAAGCCCCTCCTCCATCGTTGGAGGAACTCCAGCCCGGCGCTACCACGGAAGTGGGAGAGCTGGTTTACGAAAAACCTTTGGTCGCCCTGTCTCCTTTGCCGGAAGAACCGTTTTACTACAATCCTCTCCCCTTTGACAGCCTGACCTTGTACTACATGGAATTGGAACAGATGGAGCAGGTTTATGCTGCACAGAAGATTTCGGTGGAAGAGGCCTTACAAGCGGAATATCTCTATCTTTGGTGGAATTATGATGAAACCATGCGAGCCAATCTTCAGCTGGGCTGTCCGGTGGAGTATTACTTGGTGGTGGGCTATGAGCCGATGACGGTCATCGCTGTTTGCACCGAGCGGGACACGATATCTCGTTCCTTTGCCGTTCGGGACGGCATGATACAACGTGTGATTGTGTAAGTTTTGGATTGCAGGGGCGGGTTTCCGCCCCTCTGCTTTTGAAAAAGCACAGTTTGTTTTGCAAAGGCAAAGGGAGGGAACCGGCGGGTTTCCCTCCTTTCTTTTCCTTAAATTTATCTTAAGTTTGTTTGGCCACGGCCCCCTTGTAGGTTTGTCAATGATGTGTT
>DBRF01000012.1 GCA_002305795.1 Ruminococcaceae bacterium UBA1375 | reverse complement strand
TCACACATCATTGTAACACCTACAGTGGAAAATTGGGGAAAATTGTGAAAAGGGATAGTTTTTTGTTTTGGGTTGTGTTACAATAAAACAGTATATAATCCAAGTTGAACGGGAGACGAACCATGAAGCAGGAAGAAACACTCCGGGAGGACGTGGCGGCAGGGCGCAACGCCGTGATGGAACTGCTGCGAAGCGGCAAAGAGATCGACGCCGTCTATGTCCGGCAAGGCCCGGCAGAGGGCAGTTTAAAGGCTATTTTGGCCAAAGCCAGAGAGCGGGGGGTTGCAGTCAAACAGGTCAGCGCAGAAAAGCTGGATCAGCTTTCCGGCGGGGTGAACCACCAGGGAGTTGCGGCAGTGCTTTCCGCAGCGGAATATGTTTCTCTGGAGGAGATCCTGGATCGGGCGCAGGCGGCGGGCCATCCGCCCTTTCTGGTGCTCTGCGACGAGATCCAGGACCCCCACAACCTGGGAGCCATCCTCCGCACCGCCGAAGCCTGCGGGGTGGACGGGGTGATCCTGCCCAAGCGCCGCAGTGCCGGGCTGACCCAGACGGTGTACAAAACCAGCGCCGGGGCGGCGGCGGTGGTGCCGGTGTGCCGGGTAAACAATCTGGCCCAAACCGTCCGCAGCTTAAAAAAGCAGGGCGTCTTCTTTTACTGCGCCCAGATGGGGGGCACTGATTGGTGCCAGGTGGACTATTCCGGGGGCGCCTGCCTCATTGTGGGAAACGAAGGAAAAGGGGTCAACCGGCTGCTGCTGGAAGAAGCGGACGTGCTGGTGGGCCTGCCCATGCTGGGACAGGTCAACTCTCTCAACGCCTCGGTGGCGGCGGGGGTGCTGCTCTATGAGATGACCCGGCAGCGATTGGGAAAAACAGCCAAAAACCCAGGGGCGAAGTAATTGGGGAAGGAGTTTGAACGTATATGTCGGAACAGAAATATTCTGTAGATGATATTTTGGAAGAACTAAAACAAAAGGAAAGCCAACAAAAGCAGGAAGCCTACCGGCAGGCCCGGCGTTACGACACTCAAAGTTTGCTGGATGAGATTTTAGGCCACCATCCCGCTGCCCCGGCGGCGGAACCCAAGTCGGAAAAGAAGGCTCCTGCCGCAGAACAAACACCGCCGTCTAAGCCTGAACCGGCAGCCGCTGCGGCGGAACAAAAACCGGCGGTCACCTCTTCGGAAAAGGAACCGGCTGCGTCTTCTGCCGGCCGGTTTACCCTGGACGAAGAAGCGCTGCGCCAGCATCAAAGAGAGCAGGGAAAGGTTCGCTCTCCTCTGTGGTCTACCAGGGAGTTTGAAAAGGTCCCTGCCCAGCCTAAACCGGCTCAGCCTGCCCCGGCGGTGGAGAAAAAGCCAGAAGAGCCCGCCCCCTCCGGGGCAGCGGAAACCCTGGAGGAAAAAGCGGAGGAATACGACAATTTCCGCCGCCGCCGGGAAGAGATGATCCAAGGCTTTACCTTAAAAACCCCGCCTCATTTGGAAGAGGGCCAGCAGATGCCGGTGTCCTCTCCCGATGCGCTGAAGACTTTTCCGGCGGTGGGAATGTCCAAAGAGCGCACCGCAGCATTGCAGGAAAAGCTGAAACAGTTCCACACCGGCCAGACCGGGCAGATTTCCCGGACCCAGCCGGAAAAGCCGGCCCAAAAAGCGGAAGCGGCCCCGTCTCAGCCGGAGAAGGGAACGGCTCAAACCCACCATTTCCCCTCCATGGACACCCTGGAGGCCACCGCAGAGGTACCGGAAGGAAAGGAAAAGCGGCATAAAAAGCAGCCTCCCCTGCCGGAACCGGAAGAGGTCATCCCCGATGGGGATTACGAATTTGAGGAATTTCGCTCCCTGGACCAGGCGGAGGAATTTGCCGGGGCCTTTAAAAAGACCTTCCGCCGGGGAGTCTGGAAGCTGGTGGGGCTGGCTGTGGTGTTTTTGATCAGCCTGGGCTTCACCCTGGTGGGAAGCTGGGAAGGCACCCCCTTGGAGCAGTTCGGCGCCATGGTGCCCTGCATCGCCCAGCTGGTCTGCGCAGTGCTGGGGTTTGTGTTGACCCTGGACCGGATGAAAAACGGATTCGTCACCTTGCGGCCGGGCAAGGCTTCCCGGGACAGCTTGATTTCCCTGGCCATGGTGATGGTCATCGTCTTCTCGGTGGTGCTGCTGGTGGTGGACCCCGCAGCCTTAGGCGGCAGCGGCGTTTACCTCTATGTGCCGGTGGTGCTGTTTGAGCTGTTGTTCGGGGCCATTGGCAAGCTGATGGAGTACCGGGCGGTAATCACCAACTTCAAGGTGGTGTCTTCCCCGGCCCAGTACGACAAATATTCCGTGACCATTGAAAAGAACCAGTCTTTGGCGGAGGATTTGGTCCGCCCCGGGGGACTGGAAGAGCGGGCCTGGATGGCGGAAAGCCGGAAAACTGATTTCCTGTCCGGGTTTGTGAAGGAGTCCTTCAGCAACAACTTTGGGGACAAAACGGTGAAGATCACCACCCCCACCTTTTTGATCCTCTCCCTGCTGGCCGGGGTGCTGGCTTTCTTCTGGGGAGACATCTACGCCGCCTTTACCGTCTTTACCGGTTGTTTGGCGGTGAGCGCCGGGGCCATCGGCCTGTTTTTGACCTCCTTCCCCCTGTACACCACCGCCAAGACCCTGTCCCGCATGGGAGGCGCCGTGCTGGGAGGAAAGGCAGTGGAGCAGTTTGAGGGGGTCAACTCCCTGGTGCTGGATGCGGCGGATTTGTTCTACCCTAAAAACATCACCCTTTACGGCATTAAGACCTTTTCCAACACCCCCATTGACCACGCCATCCTGGACGCTACCAGCGTTCTCTGCCGAACCAAGAGCGTGCTGGGCTGTGTGTTTTTGAAGATTATCGGCAACCACACCGACTACCTTTCCCCGGTGGACAGCATTTCCTACGAGGACGGCATGGGCATCTCCGCCTGGGTCAACGACCGGCGGATCCTCATCGGCTCCCGGGAACTGATGGTCCACCACGGTATCGACGTACCCAGCAAGGACTATGAGGATCGGTACCTGGAGCAGAACCGGAATCTGGTGTATCTCTCCGCCAGCGGGGAGCTCAGCGGGGTGTTCATCCTGGGCTTAGGCTACAGCGAGGACATCCGCAATATGCTCATCGACCTGTACAACAACAATGTGCTGGCGGTGGTCCGCACCGTGGACCCCATCCTGACTCAGGAGCAGCTGGCCAAAATCTTTGACCTGCCCTTGGAAACCTTTGCGGTGGTGCCCAGCCGCCTGTCCAAGGAACTGGACGCTTCCCTGGAGCCTGCCGAAACCGCACCAGCACTGGTCTGCCACAACGGACGGCTGGCCAGCCAGATTTATTCGGTGCTCTGCGCCAAGGTGCTGGGCCGTCCCATCCACGCCGGGCGCTGGCTGTACCTCATCAGCGCCGGACTGGGGGTAGCCCTGTTTGTGCTGTTTACCCTGCTGGGTGGGGTGGGACAGATCAACAACCTGTTCTTATGCGTTTACGAGCTGATCAGCGCCCTGCTCTGCCTGGGAGTGCAGTATGCGGGAAGGTTGAAGTAACATGGTGTATTACTGTTTTTGCCACACCCCTCTGGGCCGGATGCTGCTGGCCCAGGAGGAAGAGGATTTAATATTAGTTGAGTTCGACGCTGCCCCTCTGAAAAATTGGCAGCAGGCGGACACCCCGCTGTTGGTTCAGGCAAAAACGCAGCTTTCGGAGTACTTTGCCGGGACACGGCAGGAATTTACCCTTCCTTTGTCCCCCAAAGGGACTCCCTTTCAGCAGAAGGTGTGGGCGGCGCTGCAAACCATCCCCTACGGCCAGACCCGAAGCTACGGGGAAATTGCCCGGCAGATCGGCTCTCCCAAGGCCGCCAGGGCGGTGGGCATGGCCAACCACCACAACCCCATTGCCATCCTGATTCCCTGCCACCGGGTGGTGGGGCAAAACGGCGCCTTGACCGGCTACGCCGGAGGGCTGGAGCGGAAAAAAGCCCTGCTTCAGCTGGAGGGCTGTCTTTAGTTTTGAAGATTTATACATTCGGATCCTGGTTCGGCGTCATGCCGGGCCGGGGTCTTTTTCTGTTTTTGAGCAAACCGCCTTTTCCATCGGTAAAAAATATGGTATACTGGCACTATTGTAGTCCACGCAGAACACACGGCGAAAAGGAGCGGTTGGCATGAAGAAACATTACAGTATCTGGCTGGCGCCGTTGGCGGTGCTGGGGGTGCTGTGCCTGTTATATGGAATCAACGGGTTGTATCCCTTTGGGGAGAACACCATCAGCTGGGGGGACATGAACCAGCAGGTGGTACCCCTGCTGCTGGAACTGCGCAACATTCTCCACGGGGAAGGCAGCCTGTTTTACACCATGCAGACCGGCGGGGGGATGAACTTTTACGGGGTGTTCCTCTTCTTCCTCTCCTCTCCCTTTTCCTTTTTAAGCTACTTTGTCCAAACCGGGGACATGAAGTGGTTTATGAACCTGCTGTTGATTCTCAAACTCATGACCTGCGCCGTGACGGCGGCAGTGTTCTTCCGGGTGCGGTTTCCCAACCTGCGGCAGCGGTTTGGGGCGCTGCTGGCGGTGTGCTACGCCTTTAGCGGGTACACCTTGCTGTTTTACCAGAACATTGTGTGGCTGGATGTGATGTATCTCTTCCCCCTGCTTCTGCTGGGGCTGGATTGGACCCTGAACCGCCGCAAACCCCTGCTGTACATCCTGAGCCTCTGCGCCATTATGGCCTGCCAGTTTTATCTGGGGTACATGGTGGTGATTTTCCTGCTGCTGGCGGTGGCGGTGTGGGTGTTTTGGACCATGCCCAAGGAAAACCGGGGACGGGCCTGCGCCTGCTTTGTGGGGGCCAGCCTTGTGGCGGCGCTGCTCACCGGGGTCATCTGGGGCCCGGCCCTGCTGCAATTTATGAGTTCCGCACGGGGAGAGGGACTGGTGGAAAGCCTGACTTCGGGAGGACTGTTCACCTACCTTTCCACTACCCTGCCCTTTCTCTGCTCCAGCGCTATTTTGGTGGTGAGCCTGTTTTTCCTGAGAAAACTGAGGGGCAACCGGCGGCTGCAGGCGGTGCTGATTGTGTTTCTGCTCTGCGCCGTGCCCTTGGTTCTGGAACCGGTGAACAAAATGTGGCACACCGGCAGCTACCAGGCCTTCCCGGTGCGGTACGGGTTTATCACCCTGTTTTTGGGCTTCTGCCTCACTGCCTGGGTGCTGCAGCGAATCCAGCCAAAAACCCTGCCCAAGCACACCAGTTCCGGGGCGCTGATTGGGGTGTGGGTGGTCCTGGTGATTGCGGTAGCGGTGGAAGGAATTTTGCTGCTCTACTTTTCCGGGGTGCTGGACAACTACCTCAACTCCCTCTGGGTGGGGGAGGACTCCATGCTGCTGCAGATGCTGGTGTTTCTGCTGGTGGGGTTCGGGCTGTTTTTGCTGCTGTTCACCTACCGGTACGGCTACTTCACCCGCCGGGTGTTTTCGGTGCTGCTCTGTTTGCTGGTGGCTTCCCAGATGCTGTTTTCCTTGCAAGTTTATGTGGGCAATGCCGCCAATCCGGTGTCGGAATGGCAGCAGTACACCGATTTGGAAGACGTTCTGCCGGATGACGGGGTGTACCGGGTGAAAACCGACAACAAGTACACCGACGCCAACCTGATGGGGGGCATCGGCTACAACAATCTGGCCCACTACACCTCCTTTACCACCCAGGATTATCTCTTTACCGTCAAAAAGCTGGGGCATTCCTCCTACTGGATGGAGGTGAACTCCAATGGCGGCACCCTGCTCACCGACGCACTGCTGGGCAACCGCTACACCGTCAGCCAGTTTGACTATCTCAACATCGCCGGGGACCCGGTGTATGAAAATGAGCTGTACCGCATCTACGAAAACCCCCTGACCCTTTCCCTGGGCCTGGTGGTGGGGGCGGATCAGGTGCGGGAAGAGATTCCCGACCTGGAACGGATGCAGGTACAGCAATACCTGTACGAGACGCTGCTGGACACTTCCGGCAGGCAGCTGATTATCCCCTATGCTCCTACGGAAGTCAACCATATCGACATCACCCAGGAGGCGGGGCAGTACTCCTTTACCTGGCGCTCCCGGTACAGCTCCGAGATGATTTACGAAATTTCGGTGGAGGGGCAGCAGGTGTTGTACTTCGACTGCTTTGACGAGTATTCCAACAGCTTGGTGGAGGACATCAACCAGTCCTTTGACATTAAGGTCAACGGCAAAACCGTCACCACCAACTACCCCAACCAAAGCGTCAACGGCCTGGTGGAGCTGGGTACCTTTGAAGACACCACCGTTACCGTACAGCTGCAGCTGAACAAAAACTGTGACTGCGCTTCCTTCGGGGTGTTCGGCCTGGATGTGGAATTGCTTCAGCAGGCGGTGGAAGAGATGGAGGATCAGCAGGCCCAGATTACCTATGAGGGTACCACCTTCACCGCCTCCGCCTACAGTGACCAGGCAGACCAGGTGCTGTACCTTTCCATCCCCTACGATGAAGGCTTTTCCTGCACCGTCAACGGGAAGCCGGTGGAGGTGCAGCGGGCCAACTCTGCCTTTATGGCCATCCCCTTGGAACAGGGGGAAAACACGGTGGTGCTCACCTACACCCCGCCGGGCTACTGGGCCGGGGTGATCCTCACCGGTATGGGAGTGCTGGCGCTGATTGGATTTTTGTGGTATCAAAAGAAAAACCGTCCCCCTATGGTAAGGCTCAACCGGTTCTGCGTCGGGGCAGTTGGGGCGCTGGGTGTGCTGTGCTTCTTGGCCATCTACGCCATGCCTGTGCTGGTTTGGACCGCAGGACAGTTTCTCTGATTGAATTTGCGGGGGAAATATGCTATACTGGGCACATATTAAAACACTAACGGACGATTCCAAAAAACAGAATGGGAGAGAGAACATTGGCTAAACAGCAAAAAATGGTGGAGGACATTACCTCCATGGAAGTGGATTTCGCCAAGTGGTACACCGATGTGGTGAAAAAGGCGGAACTGGTGGATTATTCCAGCGTCAAGGGTTGCATGATTATCCGGCCTTACGGCTACGCCATCTGGGAAAACATTCAGGCGGATTTGGATAAGCGGTTTAAGGCAACGGGACATGAAAACGTGTACATGCCCCTGTTGATTCCGGAACACCTGCTTCAGGTGGAAAAGGACCATGTGGAAGGCTTCGCCCCGGAAGTGGCCTGGGTGACCCAGGGCGGGGAGGAAACCCTCAGCGAACGGCTCTGTATCCGCCCCACCAGCGAGGTGCTGTTCTGCGAGCACTACAAGAAGATCATCAACTCCTACCGGGATTTGCCCAAACTGTACAACCAGTGGTGCAATGTCATGCGGTGGGAAAAGACCACCCGTCCCTTTTTGCGCTCCAGCGAATTTTTGTGGCAGGAAGGCCACACCATGCATGAAACCAAGGAAGAAGCCATGGAAGAAACCATGCAGCAGCTTCGCACCTATGAGGACTTCTACCGGGATACCCTGGCCATCCCCGCTGTTACCGGACGGAAAACCGAAAAGGAAAAGTTTGCCGGGGCGTTGGAAACCTACACCATCGAGCCCATGATGCACAACGGCGTGGCTCTCCAAGGCGGCACCAGCCACTACTTCGGCACCCACTTTGCAGAGTGCTTCGGCATTACCTTCACCGGCCGGGACAACACCCAGCAGGTGCCCCACCAGACCAGCTGGGGGGTCTCCACCCGGATGATTGGTGCCATTATCATGGTTCACGGGGACGACAACGGCTTAGTGCTGCCACCGAAAATCGCCCCCATCCAGCTGGTGATTGTGCCCATCGCCGTCCACAAGCCCGGGGTGCTGGAAAAGGCAAGAGAGCTGCAGGAGCAGTTGAAAGGACAGTTCAGAGTGAAACTGGACGACAGCGACAACTCCCCCGGCTGGAAGTTTGCCCAGTACGAGATGAAGGGCGTTCCCCTGCGGCTGGAAATCGGCCCCAAGGACATTGAGAACAACCAGTGCGTGCTGGTGACCCGGCACAACCGGGAAAAGACCTTCGTGTCTTTGGATGAGCTGCCCCAGATGATTGAAAAGAAGCTCCAGGAGGTTCATGACGGCATCTACCAGCGGGCCTTGGAAAACCTGAAGGAAAAGACCAGTGTGGCCACCACCCTGGACGAGTTCTTGGACATTGCCCAGAACAAGCCCGGCTTTATCAAGGCCATGTGGTGCGGGGATTCCGCCTGCGAGGACAAGATTAAAGATTTGACCAATGGCGTCAAGAGCCGGTGCATCCCCTTTGAGGAAGAGCACCTCTCCGACACCTGCGTCTGCTGCGGAAAGCCCGCCAAGCACATGGTGTACTGGGGCAAGCAGTACTGATAGTAAGACAAAAAACAAGAGGACTTCAAGCAAATTCATGCCTGAAGTCCTTTTTGATTGCCGATGTTGGATGGAATCAGAAATTTTACTCGTACAGCGGGTATTTGCCGCACAGCTCATTCACCTTGGCCCGAATCTCCTCCTGGTGCTCCAGGTAGTCCTCCCGGGCGGTGCGGTAGATGCACTCGGCGATGACCTTCATGTCCTCCGGCTGCATGCCCCGGCTGGTGACGGCGGGGGTGCCGATGCGGATGCCGCTGGTGACGAAGGGTTTCTCCGGGTCGTTGGGGATGGCGTTTTTGTTGACGGTGATGTACACCTCATCCAAGCGCCGTTCCAGCTCCTTGCCGGTGATGTGGAAGTTCCGGGTGTCCACAAGCATCAGGTGGTTGTCGGTGCCGCCGCTGACCAGATCAAAGCCGTAGTTCATCAGCTCTTTGGCCAGCATGGCTGCGTTGTCCACGATCCGCTGGGCGTATTCCTGAAAGGAGGGCTGCAAGGCTTCCCCAAAGCAGACGGCCTTGGCGGCGATGACGTGCATCAGCGGGCCGCCCTGGGTGCCGGGGAACACGGCTTTGTTGATCTTCTTGGCGATCTCTTCGTCGTTGGTGAGGATCAAGCCGCCACGGGGGCCTCGGAGGGTCTTATGGGTGGTGGTGGTAACCACATCGGCGTAGGGCACCGGATTCTGGTGCAGGCCGGCAGCCACCAATCCGGCGATGTGGGCCATGTCCACCATCAGGTAGGCCCCTACCTCTTTGGCGATTTTACCCAGGCGCTCAAAGTCGATGGCACGGGGGTAAGCGGAAGCCCCGGCCACAATCATCTTGGGCTGGACTTCCTTGGCAATGGCTTCCACATGGTCGTAGTCGATGGTTTCGGTGTCGTCCTCCACCCCGTAGGAATGGAACTCAAAGTATTTGCCGGACAGGTTCACCGGGGAGCCATGGGTCAGATGTCCCCCGTGGGCTAGGCTCATACCCAGTACCTTATCCCCCGGTTGCAGCAGGGCGAAGTACACCGCCGTGTTGGCTTGGGCGCCGGAGTGGGGCTGGACGTTGGCGAAGTTGGCGCCGAACAGCTTTTTGGCCCGTTCGATGGCGATGTTTTCCACAATGTCCACGTCCTGGCAGCCGCCGTAATAGCGCTTGCCGGGGTAGCCTTCGGCGTACTTGTTGGTAAGGACGCTGCCCATGGCGGCCATCACCGCCGGGGAAACGATGTTTTCACTGGCAATCAGCTCGATGTTCCGGCGCTGGCGCTTCAGCTCCAGGTTCATGGCGTCCCCCACTTCCGGGTCCGCCTTCCTCACATAGCCGATGGTATCCACCAAATCCTGATACATAATTTTAACTCCTTCCAAATTGGAAAAACGGGTAACGATTACTGTTATTATACACAAAACCGGCAGGGAAGTAAAGAAAAAACAGATCAGGTTTACTCTTTCCCTTCCGGTTCCGGTTGGATCTGCTGCTGCCAAATCCGGTAGCGCAGGGCGGCCTGTTCGGTTTTGTTTTCCCCGAAGTGGTAGTAGACCCGGTCCTTGATGTCGTCGGGGAGGTACTGCTGTTTCACCCAGTGGTGGGGATAGTCGTGGGGATAGAGGTAATGCTGCCCCTTCACCGCCTGGTCCTCCCCATCGTAATGGACGTTTTGCAGTTGCCGGGGGAAGCCCCGTCCCAGTCCTCGCTGGACGTCCCGGGAGGCTTCGGCCATGGCCAGGTAGGCGCTGTTGGACTTGGGGGCGGTGGCCAGTAGCACGGCGGCGTCCGCCAGGGGTATCCGGGCTTCCGGCAGCCCTAATTGCAGGGCGCTGTCCACGCAGGCCTTCACAATGGGGATGGCCTGGGGATAGGCCAAGCCGATGTCCTCCGCCGCAATCACCAGCAGCCGCCGGCAGGGAGAAAGCAGGTCCCCTGCTTCCAAAATTCGTGCTAGGTAAAACACGGCGGCATTTTCGTCGCTGCCTCGGATGGACTTTTGCAGGGCGGAAAGGAGGTCGTAGTGCTGGTCCCCTTCCCGGTCGTAGCTGTTGGCGCTTTTTTGGGCCAGTTGCCCGGCCAATTCCGGAGAGACGGTGCGCACTCCCTCTTCTTCCGGGGCGGCCAGGGCGCAGAGCTCCACGGTGTTGATGGATTTACGCACGTCCCCGCCGCAGCCCTGGGCGATGGCCAGTTCCACCTCCGGGGTGCGCCGGATAGAGCAGCCAAGCCGCTGTTCCATGGCGTCGAATCCCCGGCGCACTGCCTTTACCGTTTCCTGGGGAGTGACCTGCTTGAACTCAAAGACGGTGCACCGGCTCAGGATGGCTCCGTAGACGTAAAAATAGGGGTTTTCGGTGGTGGAGGCGATGAGGGTGATGCTGCCATTTTCCAGATATTCCAGCAGGGATTGCTGCTGCTTTTTATTCAGGTACTGGATTTCGTCCAGGTACAGCAAAATGCCGTTCATCCCTGCCAGGGTTTTGGTTTGGTCCATGATCTCCTTCAAATCGGCGGTGGAACAGGAGGTGCCGTTTTTCTGGTACAGCTTTTTGTGGGTCTGGGCGGCGATAATCCGGGCCACCGTGGTCTTCCCCACTCCCGAAGGGCCGTAAAAAATCATGTTGGGAATCTGCTCGGACTGGATGATGTTGTACAGAGCTTTGCCGGGGGTGAGCAGGTGGGGTTGGCCCACCACCTCTTCCAGGATTTGGGGGCGCAGGGCGTCGGCCAAAGGGGAGTTCACCGCTGCATCCCCCTTTTCCGGCCTTCCAGGGAGTAAGGGTTGAAGGCGCTGCTGGGGCCGAAGAAGTGCTCAAAGGCCAGGTGGACGCTTTCGTCCCAGAAATACCATTCGTGGATTCCCGGCCACTCCAGATAGGTGAAGTCGTAGTGCAAAGGCTCCATGGCTTTGGCCAGGTTAAGGCTCATCTGGTGGATGAAGTCTTCGGTGCCGCAGGTGACAAACAGCCTGGGTTTGACGGGATTTGCATCCTGCCGCCGGGCCAGTTCAAACAGATCGTAGGGGGCAAGCAGCTCCGGGCGCTGCCGGAACTGTTCCAGCACTTCCCTGCCTACAATCCCCATCACCTCCCCAAGGGGCATCATGGGGGTTTCCATCCGGCAGGCCTCCATCACCAGGCGGATGTCACAGGCAGGGGAAAAGGCGGCGCAGCCGGCGTACCGCTCCGGGTAGGTCAAGGCGCAGCGCAGCGCCCCGTAGCCCCCCATGGAAATGCCCATCACATACCGGTCTTCCCGTTTGGGGGAGACCCGGAACAGGGTTTCTACCAGCTGGGGCAGTTCCTGGGTGATGTAGGTGAAGTAGGGCGCACCTTCCGCCATGTCGATGTAAAAGCTCTTCTGCACCTCCGGGATGATGAGCATCACATCGTAATCCTGGGCCAGCAGGGAGCAGCGGGTGTTCAGCACCCAGTCGGTGCTGTTATCACTCAGTCCATGGAGCAGGTATACCGCCCGGAAAGGACCATTGTGGTTTCTGCGTTTTGGGGTGATGATCCGCACAGCGGTGTTCATCCCCAGAACTTTGGAATAGAGGTTGCCGGTAAAGTCAGCCATAAATTCGTCTCCTTTTTGGATGGGTCAGCCGATGATTTGAATTTTGGAAACCAGGGAGATCATCCCTACTATCAATAGAATCCAGAAAAAAAAGTTGGTAATTAACAGGTTGATCTTGGCTCGGTTGGTGAGGTTGGTGTCCCGGTCCCGGTTTTGGAAGGCCCGCAGGTGCTTGCCGGACCAGAGGGCCACCGCCCCCATCCCGGCCAGCAATAACAGCAGCACTCCCGCCAGATAGAAGGGAAGGGAAAGCCAGTCCAGGCAGAGCCAGGCAAGGTTCACCCCAGTGCTGACTACCATAGGCACCAGCACCGAAAAGCTCCGCAGCCGGGCCAGCCCCAGTACCAATCCTAGAAACAGCCGGAACACCAGCTGATCCAGGGCGGGGGACAAAATGGCGTAGAGCACCGAGCTCACCAGCACTGCTACCAGTTCCCCGTATTCTTTCAGCCGTCCCATCACCAGTCCCCGGAAGAACAGCTCTTCCAGCACCGATGGCAGCAGCACCAGAGCCGCCAATTCCAGCAGCAGGCTGCTGAAGCTGTCCGGCAGGGGCGGGATTTGATGCTGGTAATAAAAGGGGGTGCAGACACTCATCAGCCAAAGTCCGCCGGTAGTGAGCAAACGGGCGATGGCGCTGATCCCCAGCCCCAGTCCCAGGGCATAGCCGTAGCGGATGCCGATGGCTTTTTTGGCACCCAGCACCCCTTTGGAACGGTGGCCGCAGAGCCACAGGATCAGCATGGCGGGAAGGTAGCAGCACAAAAGGGTGGGGATGCGGGCGGCCAGCTCCCCTTCCCAGGCGGAAAGGCCCAGCCGTACCATCAGCGCCTGAAAGGGCGGCAGCAGCACCAGCCAAAGCCCCAGCACCAGCATGGTGGAAAGGATGACCAGGTGGTAGCGAAGGGTCAAATTCCGCCGCTCGGTGAGTTTGGGGGTGGCGGGCAGATACCCCAGTCCGCTGACATAGGTCACCGGTTGTTGTTTTTCTTTGGGATCCATTCCCGGTTTTCCTCCTTTTGACAGGAACATTCGGGTTTTTAGCCGATGTGTCAAGCGTTATTTTTATACCAAATGTATTTCCGCCGGTTTTCAACAGGATTTTCTACCGGCAATTTGAGGCTGTTAAGAAGGTTTTCAACTTTTTACCGGGGAAAAATCCGGGATTGTCAACAATGTCAACAGAGTTTTTAACAATTCACCGTGAAAATCTCTTCTACGGCGGGTATAAATGTTAATAACCTTGTTGAGAAAGTTGAAAACTGAAAAGTCAATCTTTTTTGAGCCTCTTCCATTTCCCCGACAATTTTCGACGTTGGCGAAGCTGGGCGAAAAACTGCCGCAGCAATTCTGCGCAGTCCTCCTCCAGCACCCCGCCGGTGACCTGGGGCTTCCAGTTATAGGGCAGCTGGTAGAGCTGAGTGACGCTGTCCAGGGAGCCGGCTTTGGGATCCTTGGCGCCGTACACTACCCGGTCGATTCGGGCGTTGAGGATGCCCCCGGCGCACATGGGGCAGGGCTCCAAGGTGACGTACAAGGTAGCGTCCGGGATGCGCCATCCCCCCAGCGCCTGGCTGGCTTGCTTGATGCAGAGCAGTTCGGCGTGGGCCAAGGGATCTTTGTCAATTTCCCGGCGGTTGTAGCCAGCAGCAATCACCTCTCCCTGATGCACCAGCACCGCTCCCACCGGCACTTCTCCCAAAGAAGCGGCCAGTTTGGCCTGTTCTATGGCCAAGGCCATATATTGCTCATCTTTCATCCAAATTTCTCCTTCATTTTGGAACTTATTCCAAATTCGACGATGAATGTTTTAAAAATTCTTTTGTTTATAGGAAAATGACGATGACTTTCCGGCTGTTTCGACAGATACTGGGAGTATAATACGGAATGGATATTACAAAATCCCAAGATGTTTTTTCTACTCTACTTCAAATTCCAAAACAAAAGGGGAAGATGTGATGTGAAAGCAAAGGCGATAACCGAGTACACACTGATGGTCACCCAAAGCCGGATAGAAGGAGAACCGGTTACACAGTACGGTGTTCGCTGGAAGACTGCCTTGGGAGAAGGCTGCCTTCCCAATCTCACCGAAGACAGGGACAAAGCGCTTACCTTTCTGGGCCGTTTGCAGCAGCACCGGCCGGAGCCGATCCACTTAAAGGATTTGGCGGAGGACTTTCTGGAAGAATGCTACGGTCCGCCGCCGGGACGGCTTTAATAGAAAAATTCAAACAACCGGGCGCATTTCTTTTGAGGGAGAGCCACAGTCAGCTTTTGTTGATAAACGGAATAGCGGCAGTCTTCGCTGTCGGGGTAGATGCACTTTACCCGTTTGATGGGTTTTTTGGTGGGGAGATTGAGGGTCATTACATCCTGGTCGATGCCGAACACCGCCACAAAGCCCCCGTTGGCGTCCTCCACCCCAAAGGCCAGCACCGGGTCGTTTTCCCGGCTCAGCCCCAGGGGGAAGAAGGGGGTGGCCCGAATCAGGCGGCGGCGGATCTTTTCTTTGTACAGGGCAATGCCCTGGGCCATGAGATCCAGCTGAGGCTGGCTTAACTGCCACACCTTGCCGCTGATGTAGGGCCGCAGCAGCAGGCCGGTGACCATGCAGAAGATCACATGCTCTGGGTCGTCCTCATAGGGGTACACCCAACAGCCGCTCTGCTCCGGGGTCACCGCCGAGGCAATGACGCTGGCAATGTAGGCGTTGGAGATGTAGTCGGTCTGGTCGGAGATGGATTGGAGGCTGTGGAGCTGCAAGAAACCGTAATCCATCCGCTGGCCGCCGCTGCCGCAGTTTTCGATCACTAAAAAGGGATACCGAGTGTAGAGGTAGCGGTACCAGTCCTGGACCGCCCGGATGTGTTCCAGCAAGGCGTCGCCGCAGCTGTCGCTGTTTATGTCGCTGCCGATGCCGGTGTTCACATTGTAATCCATCTTGAAGAAGTCCACGCCCCAGTCCACAATCATGGGCTCCACAATGCCGGAAACGTAGTCCAGCACCGCCGGATTGCGGAAATCCAGCAGGTAGCGCTGGTTCTGGGCTACCCGCTTGCCGTGGCGGCAGAAGAACCAGTCGTCGGGAAGGGTTTTGGCCAAGGGGCAGTTCATGCCCATCCCTTCGATTTCCAGCCAGATGCCGGCTTTCATCCCCTTTTGGTGGATGTAGTCGATGACCTTTTGGATGCCACCCGGGAACCGCTTTTTGGACACCTGCCACTCCCCGATGCTGTCCCACCAGTAGCCGTCGGCGTACCAGCCGCAGTCGATGCAGTAGTATTCACAGCCAAGTTCTGCCGCCCGGTCAATCATGGGCAGCAGGGTTTCCTCGGTGGGGTCCCCCATGAGGCAGTTCATGTAGTCGTTGAATACCACGTTGCACTTGGCGGCATCTTCGCTGAGCCGGCGCATATCCCGGCGGTACTGGTTGAGGGCTTGCAGGGCGGCCTGGGTGTCCCCTTCCACCACCCCGAAGGCGGCGGGGACGGTGGTGAAGGACTGGCCGGGTTTTAAGTTTTTCCACCAGTGATCCTCCGCTTCGGTGGGGCCGGACAGAGCTACATAGAGGTAACCTCCGGGGGTGGCGCCGTATTCCGCCAGCCAGGGGCCGCCGGATTCGATCTGCCAGAACCAGGTGAGCCCTTCTTCCTTGTCCTGGATCATCCCCATGGGCAGGTAGTCGCAGCTGCTCCAGCTGCCGTGGCTGCCGTAGGAAAAGCGGTTGAAGCTGTGGCCAAAGCACCCTTGGCCGTGGATGGGCAGGCGGGTCAATCCCACCTGGCTCACCGGCTGCTCCACCCAGCGGCATTCCCCGTACCAGCAGGAATAGGGAATCCAAAGAGTGGTTTTGTCGTAGTAGGGCTGCTTGCCTTCCTTAGCCAATCCGTGGTAGACAAAGGAGGAGACGTATTCCAGCCCCACCTCCTGGGCGCCCTGGTTGTCCAGCTGGGTCCAGCACCGCACCACCGGGGTGTCGGCGTAAAACTGGATGTGGCTGGTGACGTACAGCCCGCTGGAGGAGGTGTAGTGGATCTCCACCTTCCGGCCGTGGTTGTTGGCGTATTCGTCCCGGTCATCGTATTCCAGTTCCAAGCCGGCTTTGGTGCCGTTGTGTTTGTAGCCGGTGGTTTGCAGGGTAGTGTCGCCGGTGAGCTGGAGTTCCACCGGGGTGAACCACCCTTTGGAATCCTCCGCCACCGGCACGGGTTGTTTTCCCCGCGGGGAAACTTCCAGAAGCAGGGTCTGGAAGGAATCGGTGATCTCAAAGCGCAGCAGCAGGCTGCCTTGTTCCAGAGTAAAGTATTGTGCCATGGATAAATCGCCTCCCGGTTGATTATTTTTTCTCTGTCAAAAATATTAGACGGATTTTCGCTGGTTTTCGCCGCCGGGTTTGAAACTGGGTTAACCCCTGGCAAAGCGGAACCGTAATTTGCAGCATTTGCTTGGCGCAAAGGCTGCTCTCTGCCAATCATTGTACCATAGAATATCGGATGGGTTTCCCTCGATTTTTGCGAAGCAAAATGGTCGGCCGGACAGTGTGCCGGCCAAGAGGGGAACCGCAATGATTGGCTCTGCCAATCATTGTACCATAAACCAGAGAAAGTGCAACCAAAAGAAAGGGGCGGAAGATGCTTTTTTCTGGAAAATGTGTTATACTGGACTTAGTTTTTCCGGGGGAGAAACTCCTCCGGGCTGTGAGGTCCTGTTATGCCGTCCTATTCTCATACTTCCGCCCAGAAGCGGCGAAAGCGACATTTGACCCGTTCGGTGCTGCGCCGCCGCATCAAGGAAGTGGCCCTGCAGTTCCGCCAGCGGTGGCTGGAGACCTACCCCACCATCCTGGTGTCCCTGTTTTTGATTTTGTCGGTGTGGCTGCTGTTTGGGGTGGAGTACATCATCATTCCCCCGGTGCTGATTCTGGTGTTCCGTCAGCGCCACACTCAGGAGTTTTCCCTGCGGGTGCTGCTGCGCACCTATTTTATTTTGCTGCTGGTCTGCCTGGCCGCCTTTTTAGCTACTCGGAACCTTTTACTCTGCGCCGTGCTGAATTTGGCGGTGCCCTTTTTGGTGGTTGGGCTGCTGTCGGATAAGTTCAACCCCAAATCCTATTTCGTGTACGGTATGGAATTTGTGTTTTTCCAGATGACGCCGGTTTCCCTGCCCCATCTGGGAATGCAGCTGGTGGTGATGGTGTACGGCTTTGCCATGGTCACCCTGTTTTTGTGGCTGCACAGCCGCCGCATCCGGAAAAGGCGGGATTATGCCACCATCCGCCGGGGACTGGACCTTTTGTCCCAGGAGATGGAAAAGCTGGCAAACGGGGAAGACATTTCCAAGGAGCGGGATGCGTTCCCGCCTATGATGGCGCACATGAGCCGGGTGGTGTACTCCTCCCGAAACTTTTCCTATCTGGCGGACGACTACGGCAAAATCAATTACTGGTGCATGCTCTTATTTCAGCGGTTCCACTATTTTGTCAGCACCTTCTACAGCTCCCGCCGTTCCCTGCTGGAAGGGGAAAAGAAATTTTACCTTCAGCTTTCCGGGCTGCTGGGACAGGCGGCCCGGGGGTTCAACCAGCCCGGACGGCGGGCACTGGTGCGCAGTATCCGCAGCTTTGCCCGGCTCAACCAGCTCCCCAGCCGGGAGGAAGAGGACGCCATCGGGGAAATTCTGCGGTTGCTGGAATTTTGCCTGATGCAGCGGGAAAAGGCCTACTTCTACCGCACCCGGTTAAAGAAGGAGGGCAACTGGAAGGTGCCGGAAAAAAAGGACGGGGAGGCCCGGTGGAAGCAGTATTTCCAATGGGACCAGTTCCAGGTGCGGTTTGCCCTGCGGCTGTCGGTGGTGCTCTGCGTCAGCTTTTCCTTCTGCAAAATCACCGGCTGGGAGCACGCTTACTGGTACCCCATGACCGCTTTTTTGATGCTGATGCCCTACGCCGAAGAGAGCCTGTTGAAGATCAACAACCGTATTTTGGGCACGGTGGCGGGGCTGGCGGTGAGTTTTGTGCTGATGAGTCTGGTTCACACCATGGAAGGCCGGGTGCTGGTGGTGGTGCTGATGACCTGTTTGATGTACTACGCCCCGGTAACCTCCTGGACTATGCCCATGTACGCCACCTGCTACGCCATGGCCATTTCCACTCTGTATCTGAATCTGGACGCCGCCATTTTGCTGCGGCTGGCGTATGTGCTGCTGGCGGCGGGGACCACCTTTTTGGCCAACCGGTTTTTGCTGCCCAACACCGCCAAGGTGGAGTTTCGCAAAACGGTGCGTCAGCTTTTTGACATTGACCTGGAACTTGTCAGCCTCATCCGCACCGACGCCGGCAAGCGGGAGGCGCTGAACCAGTTCCGGGATTTGATGGTGCAGTCCAGCCTGGTCAGCGAGGAGATTGCCAAGTCGCTGAAAAACGAGTTGAAGCCGGAGGAGCGGGAGTTTTACAGCCAGATGCTTCCCCTCCACCGAAAGCTCATCGAGGAAATGGAACAGATGTACAGCTACCTTTACCACCGGCAGAACCGGTTTGACGGAAGGGATAATGTGATGCTCACTCAGTTTCTGGACAACCTCAGTGACTCTATCCGCCGCATCCGCCTGGGGTACACCAGCCGGGAACTGACCCCCTATTTGGAACCGGGGAAAACGGCAAAACCTTTCGGCAAGCTGGAGGATAAGCTGTATTTCAATACCTTGACCATCCAGTGCATGGAAAGCGTGGACAAGCTCATGGCCTTGAGCCGTCAAAAGGTCTGGAAAAGCTAGGAAGTTTCCCTAGAATTTTGCAATTCCCCCTTTTCTTTTTTGGCGGGGGGCGCTATAATAGAAGGAGCAAATCGAAAGCAAACCTGCTTTGTGCCGGAGGAGGAGACCTATGCGTCAGGAAAAACTGGAATTTTTATCCCTTTGGGCCATCAATAACGACATGGAGCTGCCCCGCTTGCTGCAGCAGCTGGAGCGGTTGAAAAAGCGCGGCATCCAGGGCGTGGTGCTGCGTCTGCGGCATTACACCAATGTACCCGCCTTTTTAAGCGACGAATACATGGATATTGTCAATCAGGTGATCCTGCGGGCCAAGGAGCTGGACATGAGCTTCTGGCTCTATGTGGAAAATACCCTGACCCGGCAGATTCTCATGGAGGAACACCCGGAACTCACCTGCCAGTGGCTGGAGTTTGAAAACGGCCGGGTGGAAATCAAAACCAAACACGCCGTCAATTCCCTGAGCTTGTCCGACACCCGGCTGGTGATCCGCTATGCCCTGGACAAGTACGCCGCCATGCTGGATGAAGACGCCTTTGAATACATCACCGGCTTCTTCTCCGATGAAGTGGGCTTTATCGACTCTAAGGAAAAGAGCACCTGCCGGGAATGCGGCGGCATCCCCTGGTACCAAGAAATGCCCGCCCGCTACTCCGCCCAGAAAGGCGGGGAAATCCAGGATAAGCTCCACCTCCTGTTTGAAGACGGGGAAGGCGCGGGGTCGTTTCGGATTTGGTACTGGGAAAACCTGTCCGACCTGCTGGCGGACCATTACTACAAACCCCTGCAGCGCTGGTGCACCAACCACGGCAAGCTGTTTGCAGCCCATGTGAAGGGGGAGGAAAATCCCCTGTTCGCTTTGAGCTACTGCGGCAGCGTGTTCAACATTCTGCGCCATGTGGCGGTGCCGGGGATGGACTGCTGCGGACGGGTGCCGGGCAACCACTTTTATCCCCGGATTATGTCCAGCCTTTCCGCCCAGTTCTCCAACGGGGAGTCCATTGCGGAAAGCCTGGTGGGGGGCGGCTACGGTATGACCCCCGGGGACTTTGAGCGGTATATGCTCTGGCTGAAGAGCCACGGCATCACCAAGGCTCTCATTCACAGCCATATGTACACCTTTACCGCCGACGGTATCCGGGACTGGCCCGCTTCGGTGCCCACCCATATCCTGTGGCGGGATGTGACCCCCAGCCTTATCGACGACATCAACCACACCAACACCCGGATCAAAGACGGGGTCACCAGCCTGCTCATCTGTCCCACCCGCGGGGTGATGGCCAACTTTACCCCGGACCAGCTGGCCCAGATGAACGAGTACAACGGGGAAAACGTCTCCGATTCCGAGGCCGCCCGCATCAGCAACAGCGTGGTGGAAATCTGCGACGAGCTGTATAACTTCAAGGCCCAGTTCCACCTCAGCGACGAAAAGCTGGTGGAGGAATGCGGCAGCGTCCGGGACGGCATCCTCACTATTGGCAAGGAGTGCTACTCCCGGCTGGTGGTCAGCGACGATTTGGTCTGGACCGACAAAGGCAAGGAACTGCTGGATCGGTTCGTCAAGGGCGGCGGCCAGGTGGTCAGCTATGAGGACTACAAGGTGGTCAAGGGCCAGGATTACCTGGTGCGGTACACCAGCCCCAATGCGGCCCTGTACCAGCTCAACAACGCCATCGACCTGGAACAGCAGGACTGGCAGTTTGCCCCGCCCATTGAAAACAAGCTGCTGATGCAGTGGAACGCCAATGGGGACAGTTTGGAATGCCCCATCCAGGTGGAGGAGCTCACCGACGAGATGTTCCCCATGACTTTGTCCATCTCCGATAAGGTGGCGGGAGCGTACTTCAACGGCGCCAAGCTGGAAAGCCAGCGGCGCAACCGCAACGGCTTTGACATCTACCCCATCACCAGGGAAATGTTCGTCCCCGGCAAGGAGCAGATGGTGAAGGTGGATGTGTCCGGCTGCAAGGAAAAACAGCCCTTCGCCTTCTTCAACGGCCGGTTCTTGGTGAAGAACCGCACCGGGTACACCCAGTTCGGCAAACGGGCCTACACCCAGCTGAAAACCAAGTACGATTTCTACCTGACTCCCTATGCCCCCTTCCAGGGCGGCAACCTGCTGGAAGCCGGCTTCCCCTTTGTGAGCAAGCCCATCACCGCCATCAAGCAGTTTAAGGTCCACACCGACCTGGACCACGCCCAAATCCATCTCACCAACATCGACGCCGATGCCGCCAAAGTGTTCTTGGACAACGAATTTTTGGGCTACACCTGGGGGACCCGGTGGATTATCCCGGTGGAGCATCTTTCCGCCAATCAGAACCACACCCTGCGGCTGGAGCTGGTGCCCAACACCTTCAACCTCTACGGCCCCCACCGCCACATGGACGGCAACCGGCTGATGACCACCCCCGCCCAGTTCTTGGGCGTGCGGAACTTTGCGGACAAGCCCGGTGCGCCGGAGTACACCCTCACCGACGAATACAAGTTCGTGAAATTCTCTCTGGCCGGCCGGATTCGGATTCGGTAAACAGAAATAATGCTGCCCGTTCTCATGGTAAGAGCGGGCAGTTTTCTTTTGCGTGCAGCAACTCGGAGTCAGCTTTTGTCTTTGGGCTTAAACACCAGCGCTGCCAGCAGGCCGAAGAGGATGGCGGCGGCCAGCCCGGCGCTCCCGGCGGTGAATCCGCCCATCAGCGCCCCAATAAGACCGTACTGGTCCACCGCCTCCCGAACCCCTTGGGCCATTAAGTTTCCGAAACCGGTCAAGGGGACGGTGGCTCCGGCTCCGGCAAAGTCCACCAAATATTGATAGACTCCCAGACCCCCTAAGATAACCCCGGCCACTACATAGCTGGTGAGGATGCGGGCGGGGGTGAGCTTGGTATAGTCGATTAAAACCTGTCCGATGGCGCAGAAAGCCCCTCCCACCAGAAAGACATAAAAATACTGCATTGTCATCCTCCTTGGAACACCGGCGTAGGGTCGGTGGAAAGATAGACCAAATGGGAAATGCAGGGGATGGAACAGCCCTGTTGGCAGCTGACGGTGGACATCAGCGCCCCGGTGGCCAAAAACAGCACATGGTGGAGCTTTCCCATCTCCAGCTGCCGCATGAGATAGCCGCAGCCCATGGAAGCCGCACAGCCGCAGCCGCTGCCCCCGGCGTGGACGTCCTGGGTTTTGGCGTCGAAAATCAAACAGCCGCAGTCCTGATGGATGGAGGTGACGTTCACCTGCTGCTGGGCCAGAAGCTGGTAGAACAACTTGCTGCCTACCTGCCCCAAGTCCCCGGTGAAGATGCCGTCGTATTGGTGGGGCTGGGTGCCGGTGTCTGCAAAATAGGTGAGCAGGGTGGCGGCGGCAGCGGGGGCCATGGCGGCTCCCATGTTGTTGATGTCGTGGACCCCCAAATCCTGGATGGTGCCGATGGTCACCGCTTTTAGGTAAGGGGGCTTGCTGCTCTTCCCCACCAGCGCCGCCCCGGATGCGGTGGCGGTCCACTGGGCGGTGGGGGGACGCTGCCCGCCGTACTCCAAGGGATAGCGGAACTGCCGCTCGGCGGAACAAAAATGGGAGCTGGTCACTGCCAGGATGGGGTCGATGACCCCGTTGTCCCCCAGCAGCGAAGCCAGGGCCAGGGCTTCGGTCATGGTGGAACAGGCGCCGTACAGCCCGAAAAATGGGATCATCAATTCCTTGACCCCGTAAGAGGAGCTGATGCACTGGTTGAGCAAATCCCCGGCCAGCAGCAATTTCACCTGCTCCGGGGCAATTTTGGCTTTTTTCAACGCCAGCTGACAGGCCCGCTGCTGGAACCGGCTTTCCGCCTTTTCCCAGGTTTTTTCTCCAAAGGTGGTGTCGTTGTGAATTTCGTCAAACCACTGGGCCATAGGGTCCTCCCCTTCCTTCTTTCCGCCTACGGCGGCGCTGGCAAGGACGGAGGGGGGACGGTTCATGGCAAAGGTGCTTCGGCCAAGGGGGATGGGCATGGGTGTTTCTCCTTTCATGGCAGGATGGGGACAATGGGCTTCTATCTATCCCCCCAGCCCCGTAAAATAATATATCACACCGTAGATCACCGAGGTGATGACCCCATAGGCGATCACCGGGCCGGAAAGGGTGAACAACTTGGCCCCCAGCCCCAGCACAAAGCCCTCGCTTTTAAATTCCAGGGCCGGGCTGGTGACGGAATTGGAGAAGCCGGTGATGGGCACCAGGGTGCCGGCTCCGGCAAACTTGGCCAGCTTGGGATACAGCCCCAGGCCGGTGAACAAAGCAGAGAGAAAGACCAGGGTTACCGAAGCCAGGGTGGAGGCCTGCTGCTGGGGCAGAAACAGCAGGTACAGGTCGGTGAGTCCCTGACCCAGCACACAGATCAGCCCGCCCACCAGAAAGGCGGCGGGAATGGTGCGGCCGCTTTGGGTGGGGGGAACGGTTTTTTGAATCATGGCGTCGTATTCCTGAGGGGTGAGTTTCACGGTGGATTCCTCCTTTGGGGGATATCTTTGCCGGATTTGTGAAAAATATACCTTCTTTTTTTGCTTGAATTGCATTTATCTTTGGGCTGTGGTAAAATGAAGAGGAATTCAGTGAGAAGGAGTATAGTTATGAAACCAAAACGCAAGGACCGCCGGAAAAAGGTGATTCGTGTCATTGCGCTGGTCGCCTGCGGACTGATGTTGGTATTCGCTTTAATTCCTCCCATTACCATGATGTGGGGTTGACGGCAGCAAAGGAGCGTGGAGAAAATGGAGTGCCTGAAGCGTCGTATTTTGCGGGAGGGTCGTTTGCAGCAGGGGCGGTTTTTGTCTCTGGATCATTTTCTGACCCACCGCATCGACATTGACCTGATGCAGCAGATCGGGGTGGAGTTTCACCGCCGGTTTGGAGATTGCCAGATCAACAAGATCCTTACCATCGAATCTTCCGGCATCAGCGTGGCCTGTTTGACGGCGGTGCAGTTCGGGGTGCCGGTGCTGGTGGCCAAAAAGAGCCGCCATCCGGAAAACTATCCGGCGGACTTTTTCCGCTCCAAAGTTAAAAGCTACCGGCACGATACCGTCTACGATATTTTAGTCAGCAAGCGGGAGCTGACCCGGGACGACCGGGTACTGATTGTGGACGATGTGCTGGCCAACGGCGGAGCCATGAGCGGATTGATTGATTTGGTGCAGATTTCCGGGGCGACTTTAGTGGGCGCCGGAATCGTCATCGAAAAAACCTTTGAGCCCGGTGGCAAGCTGCTGCGGCAGCGGGGGGTCCGGGTGGAGAGCTTGGCCAAGATCGCCGGGGTGGATGAAAAGGGCAAAATCACCTTTGAGGAGTAATACCATGGCAAAGATTGCGGTCAGCGCCTGCCTGTTGGGGCATTGCTGCAAATATAACGGCGGCCACAACCGCAACCAGGCGGTGCTGGACTTTTTGGAAGGGTGCGCCGGGGAAGCGCTCCCGGTCTGCCCCGAAACGGCAGGGGGCCTGCCCCGCCCTCGTCCCCCGGCGGAAATTCAACCGGACGGACGGGTGGCGGACAACACCGGCAGGGACGTCACCTCTGCCTTTGAAGCTGGGGCGGAAGAGGAATTCCGCCGGGTGGAACAGGCAGGCTGCACCCTGGCCATTCTCAAAGCCAAAAGCCCCTCCTGCGGAGTGGGACAGGTGTATGACGGCAGCTTTACCGGAACCCTGAAGCAAGGGGACGGCATTTTTGCCGCCAAGCTGCGCCGGGCCGGGGTGAAGCTGCTTACCGAAAAGGATCTGAGCAAACAGGAGTAAACAAGCAAAGAAAAGGACAGGCTGGGTCACGAAAAACCCGGCCTTTTTGGCGCAGGACAGAAAGGAAGAAAATATGGCATTCTTTGGAAAATCTACCTACGATTATCTCATTGCCGGGCTGGGGAATCCCGGCCCCAAATACGAAGGCACCCGCCACAACGCCGGGTTCCGGGCGCTGGATGCGGTGGCAAAGGAGTTTGGCATTGAGGTGCAAAAGCGCAAATTTCAGGGGTTGATTGGCCAGGGGGAGATCGCCGGAAAGCGGTGCCTGCTGTTAAAACCCCAGACCTTTATGAACCTTTCCGGGGAATCGGTGGAGGCGGCCTGCCAATACTATAAGATCCCCTATGACAAAGTGATTATTTTATTTGACGACATTTCCCTGGAACCGGGACAGCTTCGCATCCGCCGCAAAGGCACCCACGGGGGACACAACGGGGCGCGCAGTATCATCGAATGCACCGGCAGCGAGGAGTTTCCCCGGGTAAAGCTGGGGGTGGGGAAAAAGCCCCACCCGGACTACGATCTGGCGGCCTGGGTGCTGGGGAAATTCACCCCGGAGCAGAACAAAGCCATGGAGGACGCCATCGGCCATTGTCCGGAAATCGTCCAGCTCATGGTTCAGGGGAAAATCGACCAGGCCATGAACCGGTACAACCGGTAAAGGGCGGCAAAACCAGAATGGGAGGAATACGGTGAACCTGTTTGTTTGGGCAGCAGACCGGCTGCCGGAATATCAACAGTTAAAAAGCGATTTACAGCAAAACAAAACCCCGGTGATGGTCACCGGGGTCAGCGGCATCCATCAGGCCCACTTTGCCGCCGCCCTGGCCTTGGAGACGGGGAAGAAGATTTTATTTCTCACTCCCCAGGAGTCGGACGCCCAGCGGATTGGGGAGGACCTGAACCGGTTTGCTGGGAAGGAAATTGCCCGGGTGTACCCGGCCCGGGAGTGGAACCTGCGCTCGGTGCAGACTGCCTCTCGGGAATACGAACAGCAGCGCATCGGCGCCTTGGCGGGGCTGATGGAAGGCAGGGTGCAGCTGCTTTTGGCTTCGGCGGAAGCCCTGATGCAGCCTGCCCTGCCCCCTCAGCGGCTGGCCAATCTGGTGTTCACCCTCTCTTCCGGAGACAGCATCGACCCCCAGGATTTGGCGGCCAAGCTGGTAGACGCCGGGTACAGCCGGGCGGTGCAGGTGGAGGGGCCGGGACAGTTTGCCCTCCGGGGCGGGATTTTGGATGTGTTCTGCCCGGGGCGCAGCGAGCCGGTGCGGATCGAGTTTTGGGGAGATGAGATCGACTCCCTCTCCTCCTTTGACCTGGAAACCCAGCGGCGCACCGACCCGGTGGACACCCTCACCGTCACCCCGGCGCTGGAAGCCATCTGCCCGGACAAGGAAGGGCTGGCCAAGCAGCTGGCCCAGATGAGCCAGAAGTGCCGCAACCCCAAGCAGAAACAGCGTCTGGAAGAGGACGCCGCCCTGCTGGAAGCCGGGGACGGCAGTTTGAATTTGGACAAATACCAGCCCCTTTGGGAACAGTCCGCCGGGCTGTGGGACTACTTCCCTGCCGACAGCCTGGTGCTTTGCTCCGATCTGGCGGGAATCCGTGCCCGAGGCAAAGGGGTGTACCAGCAGTACCAGGAGGACGTGAAGCTGCTTCTGGAAGAAGGGGAGTTGAGTAAAGGAGTGGAAGGACACTACTTTTCCTTTGCCCAGGCCTTCTCCCCCTTGGAAAAACACCCCATGGCCCTGCTGGAAACCTTCTCCCGGGGCTACCCGGATCTGCGGCTGGGAGGGCTGATCCCCTGCCGGTACATGGCCGGGTCCACCATCGGGGGAGAGCTGAAGGTGCTTCAGGAAGATTTGACCCCTCTCATGGAAGCAAATTACGCCGTGGCCATCCTCTGCGGCGGGGAAAAAGGAGGCCTGCGGCTGGCGGAGGACCTGCAAAAGCTGGGGCTGAAGGCGGAGTATGCCCGGACGGCGGAGGAAATCCTGCCGGGGCATATTCTGATCCTGCCGGGAAGCGTGTCCGGGGGGATGGAGTACCCGGACAGCAAGTTTGCCTTAATGACCCTGCGTCGGGAAGGGAGCCTGCCCCAAAAGAAGCGGAAAAAGTACCGCCAGGGCAAGCAGCTCCACTCCCTGGACGACTTGACTCCCGGGGATGCGGTGGTGCATTCCTCCTACGGCATCGGCATCTTCCAGGGCATCCAGCAGATCACCAACAAGGGAATCGTTAAGGACTATATTAAGATTCAGTATGCCGGCACCGACGTGCTGTATGTGCCGGTGACCCAGCTGGATTTGGTGAGCCGGTACATCGGCCCCCGAGAGGACAGCAAGGTCAAGCTCAACCGCCTCAACTCCGGGGATTGGCAAAAAACCAAGCAGCGGGTGAAAAAAGCCTGCGACGACATGGCGGATCAGCTCACCAAGCTCTACGCCCAGCGGATGCAGCAGAAGGGCTACGCCTTTTCCAAGGACACCCCCTGGCAGCGGGAGTTTGAGGAGCGGTTTGAATACGAGGAAACCGACGACCAGCTCACCTGCATCCAGGAAATCAAGGAGGACATGGAGCGCCAGGCTCCCATGGACCGGCTGCTCTGCGGGGACGTGGGCTTCGGCAAAACCGAGGTGGCGCTGCGGGCGGCCTTTAAGTGCATCATGGACCACAAGCAGTGTGCCATCCTCTGTCCCACCACCATTCTGGCCTGGCAGCACTACCAGACCGCCTTGCAGCGGTTTGAGGCCTATCCGGACATCCGCATTGACCTGCTCAGCCGGTTCCGCACCCCCAAGCAGCAGCAGGAGACCTTGGCCAAGTTAAAGCGGGGGGAGGTGGATTTGGTCATCGGCACCCACCGCCTGGTGCAGAAGGACGTGGAGTTTTCCGATTTAGGGCTGGCTGTCATCGACGAGGAACAGCGGTTCGGGGTGGCCCACAAGGAGCGGTTTAAGGAGATGTTCCGGGGGGTGGACGTGCTGACCCTTTCCGCTACCCCCATCCCCCGGACCCTGAACATGGCCATGAGCGGCATCCGGGATATGTCGGTGATTGAGCAGCCTCCTCAGGACCGCCACCCGGTGCAGACCTATGTGGTGGAGCACGACGAGCTGTTTTTGGCGGAAGCCATCCGCAAGGAGCTGCGCCGGGGCGGGCAGGTGTACTACATCCACAACCGGGTGGAGTCCATCCAATCCAAGGCCAACAAACTGGCGGCGCTGCTGCCGGATGCCCGGATTGGGGTGGCACACGGCAAAATGCCGGAGGACCAGCTCAGCGACATCTGGAAGCAGCTCATGGATCACGAGATTGATCTGCTGCTCTGCACCACCATCATCGAAACCGGGGTGGATGTGAAAAACGCCAACACCCTGATTATCGAGGACGCCGACCGGCTGGGATTAAGCCAGCTCTACCAACTCCGGGGGCGGGTGGGTCGTTCCACCCGCCGGGCCTACGCCTACTTTACCTTCAAGCCCCAGAAGGTACTTTCGGAGGTGGCCACCAAGCGGTTAAACGCCATCCGGGAGTTTACCAGCTTCGGCAGCGGCTTTCGCATCGCCATGCGGGATTTGGAGATCCGGGGCGCAGGCAGCGTGCTGGGAGGACGGCAGCACGGCCACCTGGAAGCAGTGGGGTATGATTTGTATATCCGCCTGCTTTCCGAAGCCCTGCAAAAGAGCAAGGGGCAGCAGCCTTCTCAGGAAGCCGCCGAATGTGTCATCGACCTGCGGCTGGACGCCCACATCCCGGAATACTATATCGAAAACCTGTCCCAGCGGCTGGATGTGTACAAGAAAATCGCCTCCATCCAAACCACCGAACAGCAGCAGGATGTGCTGGACGAGCTCATCGACCGGTTCGGGGAGCCGCCCAAATCGGTGGTGAGCCTGAGCCGGGTGGCGCTGCTGCGAAATGTCCTGGCAGGCTTCGGCTTTGAGGAAATCGGACAGCGGGGCGACACCCTGCTGCTCTACCCCCACGCTCTGGATTTTCGGCTGGCGGGGGAGCTGTCGGAGCGGATGAAGGACCGGGTGACGGTAAACGCTGCCGGACGGCCCTACCTGGGGGTGCGGCTGAATCGGAAAGACGTACCCAAAACCTTGCAAGAGATTGCCGACACCCTCTCGGAATGGAAAAAAACCGCCCCGGCAAGCTGACTTTTTTGTGAAAAAACTGGACAAGTCTGTTGGGAAACGGTATAATAAAACAGGTTTATGCCGGTTTGGCATTTTACATTAGAACGGAGGAAACAAACCATGAAGAAAATAAAGAGGCTGCTGGCCCTGGCTCTTTGCGGCGCCCTGTGCGTGGGCTTAGCTGGCTGCGGCAAGGACCAGACGGTGGTCAGCGCCGGGGATTACAAGGCGTCCGCCGCTGTTTACGTCCTCAATCAGATGAATGCATTGAGCGAAGTCACCGCCCAGGACGGGTATGATTCCACCCTGGAAAACGTCTGGGACAACCAGATCGACGGCCAGTCCATGGAAGACTGGGTGAACAACCGGGCGCTGGATCTCTGCCGCCAATATGTGGCCACCAACAAACTGTTTGAGGACAAGGGCCTGTCCATTACCGAAGCGGAGCAGACCACCATTGACAATTCTCTGGAAAGCTTCCCCAACTACGAAGAGCTGTACACTAAAATCGGGGTGTCTGAAAATTCCTATGAAGATTATCTGGTGTTCAACAGCCGCTTCCAGGAGCTGTTTTTAGACCGGTATCAGGAAGGCGGCGAGGAGGCGGTCAGCGATGAAGAGCTGGGCAGCTTCTACCGGGACAACTTCGATGAAGTGAAGCTGATCTCCCTTTCCTACACCCAACCCACCGACGATTCTTCCGACACTACCTCCACCGATGACAATTCTCCGGAAGCGGTGCAGGCTACCGCCCAAGGCTATCTGGACCGGTTGCAGGCAGGGGAAAATATGGACGATCTGATCTATGAATACCGGCAGTCTACTGCATCCGATCCCTCTACAGTGACCAGAAGCGAGTCGGTGGCCAACATCACTGTAATTCCCGCCAACGGGGACAATACCACCACCTACACCGACGATGTAATCAACCAGATGGTGGCTATTCCTCAGGGAGGCAGCGCACTGGTGCAGGACACCGAAAACAGCCGCTACTATGTGGTGTATAAGGTGGATCAGGACAACAACACCGAATACTACGACACCAACCGGAACAACATTCTTTACGAAATGAAGTCGGATGAGTTTGAGCAGTATCTGGTGGATTACGCCAACAACGAGATGGGCGCTACCGTCAACGGTATGATCCAGGGGCGGTACTCCTGCAAGAAGGTGTACGACGACCAGAATGAATTTATGAACAACCTGTACAGCCAGTATTACAGCTCTTAAAAATTACGAATTGGAAAAACTAAATGGGGAAATAGGATGAATGCAGTATGGAAAACACTTGGGTCTTGCCGGATGGGTACCGGCCCATTCGAAGGGTTGATTTGCAAAAAGATCGAAAAACGGCAGTTTGGGTGAATCTGTTTTCGCTGCTGCTGTTAGCGGGGATGATTGTCCCGGCTTTGTTTGCGGTGCCCTTTGACCTTTTCCGTCTGGAAGACGGAAGGACGATAGTGTACTTTGCCAGACTGCTGGTTTTGATTGCCGCACTCCTGGCCTATCTGGTGCTGCATGAACTGGTGCACGGGGTGCTTATCTGGTTTTTCAGCGGAAGGATGGCTCACTTCGGCTTCAGCGGTTTGTACGCCTATGCCGGCAGCGAAGCCTATTTCAAAAAGAGCAGTTATTTAACCATCGCCTTGGCTCCCATTGTGGTTTGGGGCATGGTGCTGCTGCTGTTGATTTTTCTGGTTCCCCCGGATTGGTTTTGGGTGGTTTATCTGATACAGGCGTTTAATGTCAGCGGCGCCGCCGGAGATTTGTATGTCACGGTTTTGTTTGCCCGGCTACCCAAACATATTTTGGTGCAGGATACCGGCACGGCAATGACGGTGTATGCGCCTCAGTCCAAGTAACATAAGAAAGACCTGATCTTCCAAACAGCGAAGGTCAGGTCTTTTTGTTATGGTTCCAGGCATTCCAGCAGCCGGACGATGATTTCATTGGACACTAAAAACCCTTCCGGGGTCAAGGCGATGCGGCCCTCCCGGCGCTCCATCAGCCCGCCCTGGACACATTGGCGGCAGAACCCCTCCGCCCGAGACAGGGGGCAATGGTAGGTCTCTGCCAGCTCTTTTAAGTCAATTCCCCGGCGCAGCCGCAGCCCCAGCAGCACCCCTTCCTCCAAAGGGTCCACCTGCTGCTCCAGCACCTGTCGATTGGTTCCCCTGCTGTCCAGAAAGGCGGAGAGGTCGTCGGGATAGCAAAATCGCATTCCGTCGAAAAAGGAATGGGCTGCCGGGCCAAAGCCCAGGTACTCCTTCCCCTGCCAGTACAGCAGGTTGTGTTTGCTTTCCAGGCCGGGACGGGCGAAGTTGCTGATTTCATATTGAGGGAACCCAGCCTGTTCCAAACAGGAAACGGTTTTCAGATACAGGCTCCGGCAGCGCTCTTCATCCTGGGTGAGAGCTAAAATATCCGGGGTGTAGAAGGGGGTGCCGGGTTCCGCTTTTAAAAGATAGGCGGACAGGTGGGTGATGGGCAGGGCGGTGAGCCGGGAAAGGGTGTCTTCCAAACTCTGCTCTGTCTGGCCGGGGATGGCCAGCATCACATCGGCGCTGAGGTTGGAAAACCCCGCCTGGGACGCCTGCCAGATGGCCTGCTCCGCTTGCTGGGGGGAGTGGAGCCGCCCCAGCAGCTTCAGTTCTTTTTCCTCCAAAGACTGCACCCCAAAGGAGATGCGGTTAAATCCCCCCTGCCGCAGCCGGCGGAGTTTTTCCGGGGTACACAGGCCGGGATTGGCTTCCAGAGTGATTTCCTCCGGCTGCCCGAACACCCGGCAGACAGTGTTTTTGATTTGCAGCAACAGTTCGGCGGGAAGAAGGCTGGGAGTGCCGCCGCCGAAGTAGAGGGTTTTGGCTGTGATCCCCCTGCCTTGCCAGCCTTCCAGCACTTGGCAGAGGGTATCGGCGTACTCCTGCCACTGGGATTGACTGTGAGGGAGGGAGTAAAAATTGCAGTAGGGGCATTTGGCGGCGCAGAAGGGGATGTGGATGTAGATGCCCGCTTCTTTCATGGCAGCTGCTCCTTTAGGGCGTTGGCTAGCTTGATCCATCCGTCAAAGGGCACAGCCTCCGCCCGGACGGTAAGGGGCAGCTCTGCCTGCTCCAAGGCCTGCTGCACCTTTTCTTTGGGCAGGTGCAGGGCGGCGGATAGAGGGTTGGCCAAAGTTTTTCGCCGCTGGCCGAATCCTGCCCGGACGGCGGAAAAGAGGAGTTTTTCGTCTGCCACCCCGTAGTCCGGGTTGGGATGGACGTCCAGCCGGATGACCGCCGAGTCCACCTTGGGGGCGGGGAAAAAGCTGCCCCGGCTCACCGGGAACAGCTGCCGGGGGGTGCTGTAATACCGCACCGCAAAGGTCACCGCCCCGCACTCCCGGCTACCGGGCTGGGCGCAGAGCCGGGCCGCCGCTTCCTTCTGCACCATGACGGTGATGGCTTTTAAGGGCAGCCGTTGTTCCAGCAGCATCATCAGGATGGGGCTGGTGATGTAATAGGGCAGGTTGGCGCAGACGCACACCGGCCGGTCCCCGAACTGCTCCTTCAGCAGGGCGGGCAGGTCCACCTTCATCACGTCCCCTAAAATGATGGAGACGTTTTGGTGTTCCGCCAGACTTTCCTCCAGCACCGGCAACAGCCGCTCATCAATCTCCACCACCGCCACTTTGGACGCCCGGCGGGCCAACTCCTGGGTCAGCACCCCTACTCCGGCGCCGATTTCCAATACCCCCCAGTCCGAGCTGTCAATCCCCTGCTGGGCCATTTTGGGACAGATGGCGGGATTGATGAGAAAGTTCTGTCCCAGCGCCTTGGAAAAGGAAAATCCGTGGCGTTCCAGCAGATTTCGAATGACAGCCGGGTTGGATAAATTGTCCATGGGGTGATTCCTCCTGAAGAAGACCGAAATATTGTGAACTGGCTTGTGGGTTTCCCTTGCTGTTTGCTCCAGGGCAGAATGGTCTACCGGAGGAAAAGACGAGGGAAACCTGAATGATTGGCTTTGCCAATCATTGCACCACAAAGCATCCATTTGGTTTCCGCTGGTTTTCGCCGTCGGGCACGAAACGTCATGATTGCCATGACGTTTCTCATCCAACCCTTTGCGGCCCAGGCAAGTCCGCAATTTTGCCTTGCAAAAACCGGTTTGGATGTGGGCGACTGGTTTGAAACTGGGTTTGCCCTTGGCAAAGCGGGAACCGTAATGATTGGCTTTGGCAATCATTATACCACAAACCCCCAGGAAAGACAAAACCGTCGTTCCTTTCAAAGCCAGGGGAACCTTTTTGCTTGGCAAAGGGGCGGGAATGTTGTATCCTATTCCTAGAAAAACCGAGAGGCAGAAAGGACGGCAGCCAAAATGATTTCTTTTTCCATAGGACAGAAGCAGATTTCCCTGTTCCCCAGCACTCTGCCGCACCGGCCGGTGATTTATCTTCATACCTTTGGTAAGGAAGGGGAAGCGGTATCCCGGGCCTTGCAGGAAATCTACTGCCCGGCGTTTACCTTGGCGGCCGTCAGCGGACTGCGATGGGATCACGACATGACCCCTTGGGCCATTCCCCCTATCTCCCCAAACGACACCCCCTGCACCGGAGGAGCCCAGGAGTACCTGGGGCTTCTGGTCGGGGAAATCCTGCCCCGGGTGGAGCAGAATCTTTCAAGCGCCCCTTCCTGGCGGGGGATTGCCGGTTACTCTCTGGGCGGGCTGTTTGCGGTGTACTCTTTGTACCAAACGGACCTGTTCTCCCGGGCTGCCAGCGTGTCCGGCTCCTTGTGGTTTCCGGGCATCAAGGAGTACATTTTCTCCCACGAGATGAAGGCAAAGCCCAGGCGGCTGTACTTTTCCCTGGGGAACAAGGAGTGCAAGACCCGCAACCCCTATTTGAAGACGGTACAGCAGAACACCCAGGAGATTTATGAATTCTACCGCAGCCAGGGGGTGGACGCCTTGTTTCAGCTCAACCCCGGCAACCACTTCGCCCACGCTCCGGAACGGATTGCGGCGGGGATTGGTTGGATGTTAGAGGGAGAACATTAAAACAGCAAAAAGCCGGAGGGCTTTTCAAAAGGAGGAGCCAACGGCTTTTTTGTTGTGTCGAAATGGCGTAAAGCCAGGCGGGTTCGGGGGAGTGGCCTGAAAAACCCCGCCATCCCTTCTTTGTTCATAGAAAAGACTTGATTTTGCCAAAGGTCTGCGGTATTTTTATTTCAAGGTTTCATTGGGGCGTTTTCGCCCGAGAACCACAACAGAAGGGGTTCTGTCTATGCTTCAAATAAAACAAATTTGCAAACAATACCGAACGGGAAATCTGGTGCAGAAGGCGCTGGACAACGTGAGCCTGAATCTGCGGGAGAATGAATTTGTGGCCATTCTGGGCCCCAGCGGCTCCGGCAAAACCACCCTGCTGAACATCATCGGCGGACTGGACCGGTACGACAGCGGCGATGTGATTATCAACGGCATCTCCACAAAAAAATACAAGGACCGGGATTGGGACTCCTATCGCAACCACACCATTGGGTTTGTGTTTCAGAGCTACAACCTGATTCCCCACCAGACGGTACTGTCCAACGTGGAGCTGGCGCTGACCATTTCCGGCGTCTCCAAGTCGGAGCGGAGAAAGCGGGCCAAGCGGGCTTTGGAACAGGTGGGGCTGGGAGAACAGCTGCACAAACGGCCTAGCCAAATGTCGGGTGGACAGATGCAGCGGGTAGCTATTGCCCGGGCGCTGGTTAACGACCCGGATATCCTGCTGGCAGACGAGCCCACCGGCGCATTGGACAGCGAAACCAGCGTTCAGGTGATGGAGCTGCTCAAAGAGGTGGCAAAAGACCGGCTGGTGGTGATGGTGACTCACAACCCGGAACTGGCCCGGCAGTACGCCACCCGGATTGTCCAGCTCAAAGACGGGAAAATCCGTTCCGATTCCCACCCCTTTGAACTGTCCCAAACCAGCGAAACTCCGCCGGTACACAAGAATATGGGGAAAGCCTCCATGTCCCTGCTTACCGCCTTGTCCTTGAGCTTTAACAACCTGCGGACCAAAAAGGCCAGAACCATCCTCACCTCCTTTGCCGGTTCCATCGGCATCATTGGCATTGCCCTGATTTTGGCCATCTCCAACGGGGTGAACGGCTACATTCAAACCTTAGAGGAAGAGACCCTCTCGGAATACCCCTTGCAGATTCAGAGCACCACCATGGATTTCAGTTCCATGATGGCCGGCATGATGGGCGGCGGCTCCCAGGAGGAGTCCGGGGAGGTCACGGTGACCCAGATGCTGACCAACCTGTTTTCCCGGGTGGAGCCCAACGATTTGGAATCCTTGAAATCTTATTTTGACAGCGGGGCCAGCGGCATAGAGGAGTACGCCCATGCCATTGAGTATTCCTACGATGTGGCACCACAGATCTATCGCCAGGAGGAGGACAGCGTCCGGCAGGTCAACCCCGACCATTCCTTTACCGCCTTGGGAATCGGCACCGATTCCAACAGCTTTATGTCCTCTATGATGAGCACCGATGTGTTCTATCAAATGCCGGCCAACAGTGATTTGTATGAAGGGCAGTATGAAGTGAAAGCCGGGCGTTGGCCGGAAAACTACAACGAGTGCGTGGTGGTGCTGACCTCACAGGGCAGCGTCAGCGATTTTATGCTGTACACCCTGGGGCTTCGGGATTCGGTGGAGCTGGATGAAATGATTCAGCAGTTTTTGGCGGAGGAGCAGGTGACCACGCCGGAGGACATGGGCTCTTACCAGTACAACGACTTTTTGGGCATTACCTTTAAGCTGGTCAACGCCGCCGATTACTATGAATATGATGAGACCTATTCCCTGTGGCGGGACAAATCGGAAGACCAAGACTACCTGCAAAACCTGGTAACCGACGGGGAAGACATCACCGTGGTGGGGGTGGTGCAGCCGGCGCAAGGGACTACTGCCGCTATGCTCAGCACCGGAATCGCCTACCCCGCTTCCTTGACTCAGCACGTTATGGAACAGGCTGCCGCCAGCCCTATTGTCCGCCAGCAGCTGGAACAGCCGGAGGTCAATGTGCTTACCGGCAATTCCTTTGGGGAGGACAACAGCCAAAACCAGTTTGACATGAGTTCCTTGTTTACGGTAGACCAGCAAGCTCTGCAAAACGCCTTTACCATTGATTCCAGCGCTCTGGAGCTGAACCTGTCCGATGCGATGCAGCTGGAGGGCGGCTCCCTGAACCTTTCCGATTTAATGGATGCTCAGGACCTGAACCTGGAGCTGCCCCAGGTGGATTTGGGGGAGATTCTCAGCCAGCTGGACCTTTCCGTTTCCCCCCAAGCCATGGCTCAATTGGCCGGCGGGTTAATGGAAGGGTATCAAAGCTATGCGGCTCAGCACCCGGAAGCGGACCTTTCCAGGCTGACTGAATGTTTTTCGGAGTATCTGCAAACGCCACAGGGACAGCAGGTTTTGCAGGATGGGATTGAGGACATCCTTGCTTCCGGCGTCACGGTGACGGTTTCCCCGGAGCAGCTCCAGGCACTGCTGCAGGATTTGCTGGCCGGGTTTCAGGAGTACGCCGCCGCCAACGGCTGGACTGACCCTGCCCAGATGAATGAATATCTCACCGCCTACCTCCAAACCTCGGAGGCCCAGCAGATCATTGCCCAGAGGGCGGATGATATTTTGCAGATTGACGGCGATGTAACTCTGCTGCCGGACCAGATGCAGTCCTTGATGGAGCGACTGATGGCCGGGTATCAGGAATACGCCGCCGCCAACGCCCTTCCCGACCCCAGCAGGATCGGCGAATATTTTGCCGCCTACCTTCAAACCCCGGAAGCTCAGCAGCAGATTTCCGATGGAATAACCAACCTGCTGGACATGGACGCCTTGCAGCAGCAGGTTGCCGATGCCTTGCAGGGAACCATGTCCTCCTACACTGAAACCGTGACCCAGGCTATCCAGAGCCAAATCACCTCCGCTTTGGGACAGGCGGCGGATCAGATGGGCAGCAATCTGGAAGCGGCCCTGGCGCAGTCCATGAGCCAAATGGGCAGCGCCATTCAGGTAGACCCGGAGGCCTTTGCCGGAGCCATTCAGATGAACATGAGCCAGGAAGAGCTGGCCCAGCTGCTCAGTGCCATGATGTCTGGGGAGGACGCATCCTACAGCAACAATCTGGCCAGCTTCGGTTATGCAGACGAGAACAACCCCAGCGAGATTTCCATTTACCCCTATGACTTTGAGGGCAAGGCTGCCATTACCGATATTCTGGACCAGTACAACAGCCGGATGGAGGCTTTGGGGGAGGACAGCAAGGTCATCAGCTACACCGACTTGGTGGGGACGCTGATGTCCTCCGTTACCCAAATCGTGGACACTATCAGCTATGTGTTGGTGGCCTTTGTAGCTATTTCCCTGGTGGTTTCCTCCATTATGATTGGGGTGATTACCTATATCAGCGTGTTGGAGCGGAAAAAGGAAATCGGCATTCTTCGGGCCATCGGTGCTTCCAAGCACAATATCTCCCAGGTGTTTAACGCTGAGACCTTTATCATCGGCCTCTGCGCCGGACTCATCGGCATTGGCTTGACCCTGCTTCTGCTGATTCCCGGCAACGCTTTGATCCACTCCCTGGCAGGCACCACCGACATCAACGCTTCCCTGCCGGTGGTTTCCGCCATTATCCTGATTGCCCTCAGCGTGGTGCTGACCCTGCTGGGCGGGTTGATCCCCTCCCGCAAGGCCGCCAAGAGCGACCCGGTCACCGCACTGCGGGCGGAATAACGAAATTTCTCACACCGACAGAAAACCAAACAGTCTGGGGCATGGGAGCTTGGAAGAGAACCCCTTCTTCTCAGCGGCAGCCCCGGCTGTTTTTTTGTGTCCCAAAAGAGCGGCCCGGTCCGATCCGGACTTCTAATTGAGGAGAAACTGAATAAGATACACCGGGCGGTTGTTTGAGGGCAGGGGCGCTGGGCGTCCGGGCTGGGAGCGGGAAAGGTGAGAGGCCGCTTTGGCTTTTTAGGGCAAAAAAAGAGGGTCCGCCGGGAGTTTTGTTTGTTTTCGCCAAAGAACGCCTGATATTTTCTACGAAATGAACAGCAATTCCAAGGAAAATAAATTGCAAGGAGTAGGGCAATTATGCTATAATGGATTCATTAAAGTTCGTTTTTTCTGTTAGATTTTACGAAAGAAATCCCACAGAAGCAGCATAAGGAGCGAAGAAGGATGAAACAATACCATGCAAGCACCATCAAAAACATTGCCATAGCCGGACACGGCGGCAGCGGAAAAACCACTTTGGTGGAGGCTTTGCTCCACGCCACCGGCAGCAGCGAACGTCTGGGCCGGGTGGAGGACAGCACCACCGTTTCCGACTGGGACCCGGAAGAAATCAAGCGGGGCATTTCTGTGAGCCTGTCGGTCTGCCCCATGGTGTTCCGGGGCTGCAAGATCAATCTGCTGGACACCCCCGGCCAGTTTGACTTTGCGGCAGGGCTGTACGAAGGGGTCCGGGCGGCGGAGAGCGTGCTGCTCACCGTTTCCGGGAAATCCGGCGTCACGGTAGGCGCCCAGAAAGCCTATCGGCTGGCCAAAAAGCAGAACAAGGCCACTGCCGTGTTTGTGGGCAAGCTGGACCGAGAAAGCGCCGACTTTTACAAGGTGCTGGAACAGCTGAAAACCTTATTCGGCCCCACCATCTGCCCGGTGGTGGTGCCTTACAGTGAGAACCACAAGGTGCAGTGCTACATCAGCCTGATTGAAATGAAGGCCTACAAGTATGTGGACGGCAAGGCCCAGGAGGTGCCTATGCCGGAGATTGACCACCGACTCCAGGGCCTGATTACTGCCATCAGCGAAGCGGTGGCGGAAACCGATGAAGAACTGTTTGAAAAGTATTTCTCCGGAGAAGAATTTACCAACGCCGAACTGGTGATGGGCATCCACAAGGGCGTGAAGAGTGGGGACATTACCCCGGTGTACTGCGGCAGCGCCATCACCGGGGAAGGCTTGGACCTGCTGCTGGACGGACTGGATATGCTCCTCCCCACCGCCAAGGAATCCGCTATGGAAGCGGCCAAAAACCCGGAAGGAGAAGAGGTGGCGGTGCTCTGCGACGAAGACCGTCCCCTGACCGCCCTGGTGTTTAAGACGGTGGCGGACCCCTTTGTGGGCAAGCTCAGCTTTATCAAGGTCATTGGCGGCAAGCTCCAGCCCGGTTCCGCTCCGGTGAACATGACCACCGGCCAAACCGAAAAGATGGGCAAGATCGTGCTGATCAGCGGCAAGCAGCAAGAGGATATGCCCCAGATTGTGGCCGGGGACATCGGCGCTGTGGCAAAGCTCTCCGCCAACACCGGGGACACCCTCTGCCAAGGGGTGAAAGTCACCTTAGCCGGAGTGGATTATCCGGCGGCTACTTTCCAGCGGGGGGTGGTGCCGGCGGCCAAGGGCGAAGAGAGCAAGGTCAGCCAGGCCATCCGGCGGCTGGCGGAGGAAGACCCCACCATCGTTTACGGACACAACCATGAGACCCACCAGCAGCTCATCTCCGGTTTGGGTGAACAGCACCTGGATGTGGCCATCAGCAAGATCAAGAGCAAATTCGGGGTCACCTTTACCCTGGCGGACCCCATTGTGGCATACCGGGAAACCATCCGGAAAAAGGTGAAGGTCCAGGGCAAATACAAGAAACAGTCCGGTGGCCACGGCCAGTTCGGGGATGTTTGGATTGAGTTTGAGCCCTGCGACAGCGAAGAGCTGGTGTTTGAAGAACGGGTGGTTGGCGGCGCCGTGCCCAAAAACTTCTTCCCGGCAGTGGAAAAGGGATTGCGGGAAGCAGCCAAAACCGGCGTGTTGGCAGGCTACCCCACCGTGGGCATCAAGGCTATCTTGGTGGACGGCAGCTATCACCCGGTGGACAGCTCGGAAATGAGCTTTAAGACCGCCGCCAGCCTGGCCTACAAGGAAGGCATTCCCCAGGCGGGTCCGGTGCTGCTGGAGCCCATCGGCTCTTTGGCGGTGACGGTGCCGGATGCCTGCACCGGCGACATGATGGGCGAGCTGAACAAGCGCCGGGGCCGGGTACTGGGCATGAGCCCGGCGGAAGAAGGCGAAACAGTCATCGAGGCGGAAATCCCCTTGAGCGAAACTGCCGACTTCTCCACCCTGGTGCGGCAGATGACCCAGGGCGCCGGGGAATTTACCCTGGAGCTGGTGCGGTACGAGCAGCTTCCCGGCCAGTTGGAAGCAGCGGTGATTGCCGCAGCTAAGGCGAGAAACGGTTAAACAAAATCGAATGCAGAAGGTCTCCCGACCGAAGTTGTCGGGAGACTTTTTCTATATTTGGGGAGGATAGTTGGATAAGATTGTAGTTTTCTGTAATATTTTGGAGAAAAAATCAATTTCTTTTTCCGATTTTCAAAGATTTGCCCAGGGAAAAGTGTGATTGCAGAAAATCGGCACATTCCACGAAAAAAATGTGTTATAATAAAATAAGATATTGCCTTCGGACAAAAACGGAGAATTTTTCTCCCGATACTCAGGGCAAAACGGAGGTAAAACTATATGTCTAACGAGACGACCCAAACCAAAATCAAAGATGCTTTTCGAGAACTGACCGTCAAACATTCCTTTTCCAAGGTGAAGGTGGCGGACATCATTGCAAAGGCCGGAATTTCCCGAATGACCTTCTACCGCCATTACCTGGACAAATATGCGCTGCTGGAAGAGGTTTGTTTCGATGACTTCAATCTCTTTGTACAAATCTACGAAAAAAATTCTATTTGGAAAAATATCACCATGAGCATCTTGAATGTGATGCGCAACAACAGCAGGTTTTACAAAAAGGTTTTGGAGTGCGAAGATGCCAAAGAATGCCTGTTTTCCGCATTGGGACGGGTTTCCTGCAGTTATACCGGCAAAACAGCCTTTCCCGGAGTGTATTCTGCCTGGGACGGTACGCTGTGCGCCTGGGCCCAGCATGATTTTCAGGAAACTCCGGAAGAGATGTATCTGACTTTGGTACTTAACCTTCCCATTCGGGAAGTGCTGCCCGACGGGGAGTTGGATCGGGCCATTCAAAATTACGAGAACAAGACCCTGGACCAGTTTCGGCTGGAAGGAAATTAGAAGCAAATGAGTTGCGTACAGGGAAAAGAAGGTGCTGCTATGTCCCATGGAATAACCAAAACCAAAATCAAAGATGTGTTCCGGCAGTTAGTGATAGAAAGCTCCTTTGCCAAAGTGAAGGTGGCTGACATCATTGCAAAGGCCGGTGTTTCCAGAATGACATTTTATCGTCATTATCCGGACAAATATGCCTTGTTGGAAGAGCTCTGCTTTGATGACTTCAATCTTTTCGTGCAGATTTACGGGCGAAACGCCACTTGGAAACAGGTCACCATGAGCATTCTCAATGTAATTCGGGACAACGGGGTGTTTTATCAAAAAATATTGGAGGACAAGGAAGCCGGTCCTTATCTGTTTCTAGCGCAACATGATATTTCCCAACAGTACACCGGCAAAATCGCAGTGCAGGGTACTAACACCGCTTGGGAAGGCACCATCTGCAACTGGGCAAAGGATGGATTCCGGGAAACGGCGGAAGAGATTTACCGCACGCTGGTGTACAATCTTCCCATTCGAGAAGTGTTGCCCGAAAACGAGTTGGAGCGGGCGATCCAAGGTTATGAAAACAAAACCATGGAAGAATTTATGTGTCAGAAAGAAAAGTACAATCCATAAGCAAGTCTGGTTCAGGGGCGATTTTAACCGCCGCTTCCGGAAATAAAAACCATCACGGCAGGAAAGGAAAGTCCCTCTGCAGAACCGTGATGTCGTTTTCCATGCAGGGGGAAAGAAGGAAGATCCATGTCGAATTTGGTTACCAAAACCAAAATCAAAGATGCGTTTCGGGAATTAACATCTCAATCCTCATTCGCCAAGGTCAAAGTGGCGGATATCATCGCCAAAGCGGGAATTTCCCGAATGACCTTTTACCGCTATTATTTAGACAAATACCATTTGCCGGAAGAAACGCTGTACGATGATTTTACTCGATTTGAAAATATCTACGGCAAAAATGTAACCTGGAAAGACATGGTCATGAGTATTCTCTATGTGATCTGCAACAACAAGCCTTTTTACAAAAAGATTTTGGAAGACAGCGAGGCAAAAGAATGTTACTTTGAAACTTCCCGGCGCATTTCCTATCAGTATACTGGTGACACGGCGGAAAACGGGACCTATATCGCTTGGGAAGGCACGCTCAGCCAGTGGGCTCAGAATGACTTCCGGGAAACCCCGGAAGAGGTGTACCGCACTGTGGTATCCAACCTGCCCCTTCGAGAGGTTTTATCCGGGCAGGAATTGGAGCGAGCAATTCAAAAGTATGAAAGCACAACTATGGAAGATTTTAAGCAGAGGAATCAAAAAAGTTAAACAATAGATGAGTTGTATGTACAACTTAGTGCGATCGCCGAAGGGTTATGCAATCTGCATAAAACTTTCGGCGTAATTTTGTAAAACTATTAGAAAAGACAAGAAAATGAGACAAAACTTAAAAAGTATCACATCCGCCGATACAGACAACTTGTTTTGCAAATTGCATTCTTTTTGAACTTTTTGTATTCTAAATCCAGGAAATTCGAAAAGCTGCAGCAAATTTGGGTTCCACGAAAACAAAAAGTAGAAAGGAAGTTGTAAAATGGCGGAGTCTGTATCCAAGTATCCTTACCGTGCCCCTAAAAAATACCCCAATAAAGACCTGCACGGCCGGGTTCGGTTCGGTTATATTTCTTACAAAGACTTCAAGCGGTTCCAGAAATTCTGGGTGGACCTCTTTGGCTGGGATATGTTTGAACTGCCCGAAGCGGCAGGCGGCAAAGAGCCTGGCAGCGATACCCCCTCGCTGCTGGTGGCAACCGGACCCAGCTATGAAACCTGGGAAGGCGTTGTGCCGGGACATATGAATTTTATGGCCCACTATGCCGAAGGCGAACTGGAGCCAGTCAACTACATGATGGAAATCCATATGGACGAGCCGGTGAAATGCACTGCGGACAAAGTGGTGCAGTACGGCGGTGCTGTAGTGGGTGAAATCCCGGAAGAGAAAGAAGGCTGGAGCACCTCTTTGACGGTAAGCGATCCGGATGGCAATGTGCTGGGCCTGTGGCGCTGCCCCTCCTCCCGGACCTGGGACGAAGCGGAAGCCGGCTACGACAAAGACTAAAAGAAAGGAGAGAGCACCATGAAATACATTTACACCTGCTTCAAATGCGGCTTCCCCTTTGCCGTAGATGAAAGCGAGTGCCCCGAACGCTGCCCCTCTTGCAGCGCTCCCAAATCCCAGTATCTGGTGGAGCCCTGGAACGGCAGCATCGAAAAGCGCCGCATCCATGTGGATCCCCCGGAACCGGACCCCAACTGGGACAAATACGATGTGTCCTACCACCACCCCAAACACTTCCCGGCCAAAACCCGTCACGGACGTGTGCGCCGGTTTGTGATGGAGTACAGCGACCCCCAAAAGACCAAGGATTTCTACACCGAAGTGTTTGACTGGGACATTGTGCCGGTAGAATGCGACCAGGACAAGGATCGTCCGGAAATGTTCTGCGCCACCGGCCCCGGGTTTGCCAACTGGGAGCCCAAGTTCCCCTCCTTCGGCTACGGCCTGCTGAAGCCCCAGGAAAGCGATGACACCGGAGCCTATCCCCGGTTCGTGGTGGAAGTGGACAACATTGATGAGCTGCTGCCGAAGATTGAGGCTTACGGCGGCAAGGTGCTGAAGGGCAAGTATGAGTTTGACGGAAAGTATTACGCTGTGCTGGAAGACAGCGAAGGCAATCCCTTCTATGTCTGGCAGACGCCGGAAGACGTAACCTTTGACGAGCCGGAATCCCAAAACTACTATCATTGGGACCGCAAACCCCAGTAAGAAAGCCAAGCGATAAGGTGAGAAAATGATGAAATGCTTGGCAATGGATTTTGGGGGAAGTTCCATCAAATATGCGGTGGTCAATGAACAGGCGGAACTGGAGCAAACCGGAAGCGCCCCGGCTCCTTTGGGGTCGGTGGAAGAGTTTTTGGATTCGGTGGAGAAGCTGTATCTCCAATACCGTGATGAAATTAGCGGCATCGCACTGAGCCTGCCCGGCGTGATCGATGCCGAAACGGGAGAACATCACGGCTCCGGAGTCTATCAGGATCTGCTGGCCGGCAAAAATGTAAAGGAGCTGATTTCCGCCCGCTGCCCGGTGAAGGTGGCGGTGGAAAACGACGGAAAATGCGGCGCTTTGGCGGAAGCCTGGAAGGGCGCTTTGGCCGGAGTGAAGGACGGCGCTGTGCTGGTGCTGGGTTCCGGCATCGGCGGCGGGGTTATCGTCAACGGGAAGGTTCACCGGGGCTACAATTTTACCGCCGGAGAATTTTCCTTCCTGCTCACCGGCCGGGACAGAAGCATTATGGATGCGGCCTGGATGAGCGTGGGAATGCTGGGAGTGACCTATCAGACCTGCAAGCGAAAAAACCTGGACTTTTCCGTCCAGGATGCAGGGGATGTGATTGCGTCCTTCGACCAGATGCTGGGAGACCGGTATCCGAAATTTGACCAGCCGCCCCAAAAAATCAAAGCCGACGGAAAACAGTTTTTCCAATGGCTGGAAGAGGGAGACCGGGACGTAACTGAAATCTATCAGGAGTTTTTACACTCCTTGGCGATTCTGGTGGAAAACATCCAGATTTGCCTGGCCCCCCAGCGAATCGTCATCGGCGGCGGGCTGAGCAAGGCCCAGCGTCTGCTGCCGGATCTGAACCGGGAACTGGAACAGCTTTGCACCGACTGCAATATTTCCCAGGCCATGCGGCCGGAAATCTGCAATAGCCGATATTTAAACGAGTGCAACCTGCTGGGAGCGGTGTACAACTACATCCAACAGTACGGTGAAAACCCATAAGTCTCAGGGAAAGCCCCTTTCCCTTTTTATGAAATGACGTGAGGTGAGAAGAAAGATGGCCGAAAAAACAACCTATCCCCATCCCAACCGTCCGCCAAAAAAGTATCCTAAAAAGAGCTTGCATGGACGGACCCGGCTGATGGTGATGACCTATCGGGACTTGAAACGATTCCAGAATTTTTACATCCATGTTTTCGGCTGGGATATGATCGAAACCCCGGAAGCGGCCAGCGGCATCCCCGCCGGAGATCCCCATCCGGGCCTTCTGATAGCCACCGGCCCGGCCCAGTACGACTATGAGGGAGTTACCCCCGGACATATGAATCTGTTTGTACATTGGGCGCCGGAGGCCATCGAAAAGATCGGTCCCTTTATGGAGATCGAAATGGAGGTTCCTCTGGAGGAGACCATCGGGAAAATCCTGGGACACGGGGGTAAGCTGATTCTGGACAAAAGCAAATCTGCCTTGGCCAAACCTCTGGACGACAGCAAGCAGAGCTGGCAGCCCCATGCAGTCATCGAGGACCCGGCGGGGAACTACCTGTACCTGTGGAAGTGCCCCTCTTCCCGGACCTGGGATGAGCTGGAGACGGAATACGATGTAGAAGAGTAAGAAAGGAAGGAATGGACTATGGCAGAAAAAACCACCTATCCCCACACCAACCGGCCGCCGAAAAAGTTTACCCAAAAAAGTCTGCACGGCCGGACCCGGTGCGGTGTCCTGACCTACAAGGAACTTCGCCGGTTCCAGAACTTCTACATCAATGTGTTTGGCTGGGACATGATTGAAGCGCCGGAAGCGGCCAGCGGCATCCCTGCCGGAGACCCCCATCCCGGCTTGATTATGGCCACCGGCCCGGCACAGTACGATTACGAAGGCGTCACTCCCGGACACATGAATATGTTTGTGCATTGGGCGCCGGGAGAGATAGAGCCCATGGGTCCCTTTATGGAGATTGACATGGAAGCCCCTCTGGAAGAAACCATTCAAAAGATGATTGACCACGGCGGCAAACTGATTTTGGACAAAAGCAAGTCCGCTTTGGCCAAACCTTTGGATGACAGCAAGCAGAGCTGGGAAGTCCATGCGGTGATCGAGGACCCTGCGGGCAACTATCTGTACCTGTGGAAATGCCCCTCTTCCCGGACCTGGGACGAGCTGGAAACGGAATACGACGTAGAGTGACCAAAAAAGGAGTGAATTGCCATGAAAAAGATTTATACCTGCTTTAATTGCGGATTCCCCATTGCCTTTGAGGAAACCGAAGTCCCGGCAGCTTGCCCCGGCTGCGGCGCTCCCCGCTCCCAGTTTTTGGAGGAGCCCTGGTGCGGAAGCATTGACAAGCGCCGCATCCATGTGGCCCCCCCGGAAGTGGACCCCAACCGGGATCCCTTTGACATCTCCTTCCACCCCGCCAAGGACTTTGCCCCCCAGAAAGGGGACGGCCGGGTCCGCCGTTGGGTGATGGGGTATCACGAAGGGCAAGCGGAAGAAATGCGCTCCTTCTACCAGGACCTGTTCGGCTGGGACATCATCGACTGTGAAGATTCCGACCCGGAAAATCCCACCATGTACTGCGCCACCGGCCCCGGCACCCCGGATTGGGAGCCCCGCGTTTGCTCCTTCGGATACGGCTTTTTGAAAAAGGAAACCTCGGACGAGCCCTCTCCCAGCTTTATCATTGAGGTGAAGGACATCGACGAAACCTGCAAAAAGGTGGTGGAGTACGGCGGCAAGGTGCTGCGTGAGCGGTTTACCCAAGGCGGCGAAGACTATGCGGTGATTGAGGATTCCGAAGGCAACCAGCTCTATATCTGGGAGCTGAAGGACGTTGTGCCGGATTACTGCACTCATCCCATCACCAACACCGGCGCACAGTAAGCGGGGGCTTCCCCTTCCATTTTGATTTAACCAAACGGAGGATCACCGACCATGTTTCAAAAAGATTTTTTGTGGGGCGGAGCGGTAGCAGCCAATCAATTTGAAGGCGCCTGGGACGCCGACGGAAAGGGCCCATCTGTGCCGGATCTGTGTACCAACGGAACCAGGGACCGGGCAAAGTGGATTACCCAAAAGGTTCGTCCGGAGTATTTATACCCAAGTCACGAGGCCAGTGATTTTTATCACCATTACAAAGAAGATATTGCCCTGTTAGCGGAAATGGGTTTTAAATGCTTCCGGCTGTCCATCAGCTGGTCCCGGATCTTCCCCACCGGTTTGGAGGAAACTCCCAACGAAAAAGGGTTGGAGTTTTACGACAAAGTCTTTGATGAATGCAAAGCCCACGGGATTCAGCCCCTGGTGACCATCTCCCACTATGAGATGCCCTATATGCTGGCCTGCCGCAACAACGGCTGGCTGAGCCGGGAAACCATCGACTGCTTTCTGCGGTTTGTGGAAACCATTTTTGCCCGGTACCAAGGCAAGGTCAAGTATTGGCTTACCTTCAATGAAATCAATGCCGGGCAGATGCCCCTGGGAGATGTGATTTCCACCAGCATGGTGGCTGGATACGAAGGGCCGGTTGACGGAATCCGCCACACGGAACAGGAGCGGTATCAGGCACTGCACCATCAGCTTGTGGCATCCGCCAAAACGGTGATCCTGGCCCACACCCAGTACCCTGAATATTCCATCGGCAACATGATTACCTTTGTGGTCAGCTACCCCTTAACCTGCGCCCCCCAAGACATCCTGATGTCACAGCAACATATGCAGCAGAGCAACTGGTATTGCAGCGATGTACAGGTGCGGGGCAGGTATCCCTACTACGCAGAAAAAATGTGGCGGGACAAAGGGGTTCAGCTGGAAATCGCACCGGGTGATTTGGAAGCCCTGCAGCAGGGTACGGTGGACTTTATGAGCTTTTCTTACTACATGTCCATCTGTGTGGGACAGCAGGGAGAAAAGGACAAGGTCAGCGGCAATCTGACCGGCGGACTGAAAAACCCCTACCTGGAAACCAGCGATTGGGGTTGGCAGATTGATCCCATAGGTCTGCGTTATGCTCTTAATGAAGCCTACGACCGGTATGGCATTCCCCTGATGGTGGTGGAAAACGGCCTGGGGGCCATTGACCAGCTGGAAGAGGACGGCTCCATTCACGACAGCTATCGCATCGACTATATGCGCAAGCACATTCAGCAGATGGCGCTGGCGGTGGAAGACGGCGTGGACCTGATGGGATACACCTGCTGGGGCTGCATTGACCTGGTCAGCCTCACTACCGGGGAGATGCGCAAGCGTTACGGCATGGTGTATGTGGACAAAAAAGACGACGGCAGCGGCAGTTTGCAGCGCCGCCGCAAAGATTCCTTCTACTGGTATCAGAAAGTAATCGCCTCCAACGGCGAGGACCTGGATGAATGACGGGATGTCTCATCCCCTCAGAAACCGAAATAAAAACAGTGAGGAGGTATGAAGTTGGAAGAAATCGTTTTAAAAGCAGAGCATATGTTCAAAGAATTCGGCGCAACCAAAGCAGTGACCGACGTGACCTTGCAGGTGCGGGCAGGCACTGTGCTGGGACTGGTGGGAGAAAACGGTTCCGGTAAATCCACCATATCCAGCATGATCGCCGGCGTGTATCCCCCTACCAAGGGAACCATGACCTATCTGGGCAAGGAGTACCACCCCAAGTCGGTACTGGACGCCCGGAAGGCAGGAATCCAGTACCTCACCCAGGAACAGGGCACCATCGACGGTATGACGGTGGCAGAAAACGTGTTTTTGGGAGAAGAGGACCAGTTTTCCAAAGTGGGCAACGTAAGTATGCGCAAGCTCAACCAGGTTGCCCGAAAAATCCTAGATGAAAATGGCTTGAGCTATGTGGACCCTAAAAAACCCATCGAGACCTATTCCTTTGAAGATCGAAAGATGATTGAGACGGCCCGCTCCCTCAGCCAGCAGCCCAGAATTCTGATTATCGACGAAACCACCACGGCCCTGTCCCAAAAAGGGCGGGATCGAATCTATGAAATCATTGACGAACAAAAGGCAAAGGGCACTGCCATTATCATTATTTCCCACGATTTGGACGAGGTCCAGCGGCTGTGTGATCAGGTGCTGATTATGCGGGGCGGGGTTTATATCGACACCCTGTCCGGGGAAGACATCAACCCCAATACCATGCGCCAGAAAATGATCGGCCGGGAATTGGGAGGCACCTATTACCGGGCAGACACCACCTGTTCTTATCAGGATGAAGTGGTGCTTTCGGTGCAGGATTTGACGGTAGACGGTATCTTCTACCAGATGAATTTTGACCTGCACAAAGGAGAAATCCTTGGAATCGGCGGCCTGAGCGAATGCGGTATGCACGAGCTGCTGAAAACCGTGTTCGGAGCCATTAAGCCCACTTCCGGAAGCGTAACCCTCACCGAAGGGCTCAAGGGAGAAACCCAGTTGAAAAACACCGCAGTTTCGGTGCGAAACAAAGTGGCCTACATCCCCAAAGACCGGGACAAGGAATCCCTGTTCCAAGCCACCAGCATCAAGGAAAATATCGTGGCTTCCTGTTTGGATAAACTGAAGAAGGGCATTTTTATCAGCCCCCGCAGTGAAAAGAAAACCGCCCAAAAGGAAGCGGATCGGATGGAAGTCAAGATGCAGAATGTGGAGCAGATGGTCCGGGACCTCAGCGGCGGCAACAAACAGAAGGTTGTCATCGCCAAGTGGTTGGCCAATGATTCCAGAGTCTTTATCATGGACTGCCCAACCCGTGGCATTGACGTAGGCGTAAAGGCAAAAATTTATAAGCTGATGAACGACCTAAAGCAGCAAGGCATCGGCATTTTGATGGTATCCGAAGAGATGATGGAGCTGATCGGCATGGCAGACCGGATCATCACCATGAAGGATGGCCGTCAGAATCAGGTGTTCACCCGTTCCGCCCAGCTCAGCGAAGCGGACATCATTGCGGCAATTATCTGAGAAAGGAGGCTTATTTCTATGAATCAGCGAGTACGGAAATTATTATCCATGGATACCCTGCGCAAGATCATCCCTTTGGCTGGTTTGATTATTGTGATTCTGGTGTTTTCCTTTACCACAAACGGCCTTTTTCTCAGGTGGAACAACATTCAAAGTCTGATTATGCAGGCGGCGATTACCCTGGTGGCTGCCACCGGTACCGTCTTCGTCATGGCCCACAATAACCTGGACTTCTCTCTGGGCGGCGCCTGCGCCTTGAGCGCCGTGCTGTCCTACCTGGTGACCGGGGGAGAGCTGATCCCCTTCTTCATCATGTGCATAGTGTTCGGCGTGATGTGCGGCTTGATCTCCGCCTTCATCCACATCGGCGGCCGGGTGCCCGCCTTTATGGCAGGACTCTGCATCATGTTCGCCGGCCGGGGCCTGGCCCAAACGGTATCCGCCTCCAAGACCATGCTGATGGTGGGGGCAGCCCAGTTCAACCAGCTTTGGTTTTTCCTGGTGGTGCTGATTGTGGTATTCGGCGCCTGCTACTTCCTGTTCAATTACACCAAAGTGGGAAAATACCAGAAACTCATCGGCACTAACCCTATGGCTACCCAGCTCAGCGGCATCAATGTGAACAAGTACAAGACCCTGGCCTTTGTGATCTGCGGCGTCACCCTGGGCATTGCGGCTTGTCTGACCATCGTCCGCAGCGCTGCGGTCAACGGTAACACCGGCTTAAATCTGGAAACCGACGTTCTTTTGGCCCTCAGCTTGGGCGGCATCTCCATGCAGGGCGGCTCCGCTACCCGGATCCGTTCCGCTATCATCGGCGTAATGTTCTACTTCATCCTGGACAATGGGCTGCTGCTCTGGGGCCTGGATGCCGACTATGTGGACATTGTAAAGGCAATCTTCTTCCTGCTGACGGTAACTATTTCCATTGACCGTTCGCAGTATTCGGTGATTGCATGACAAAATAGAATAAAAGGAGGTTTACTCAAATGTCAAGAAAAGCGAAGTCTGCTCTGAAAAAGGTAATGGCGGTGTTACTGGCCGCTATGATGCTGTTTATGGTCACCGCTTGCAGCGGCGGCGGCGACACCCAAACCACTGGCGAGAAAAAGAAAATCGGCATGATCTGGTACGGCAATACCGACGCCATGGGCGGCACCTTCTATGCCTGGGCTAACCATGCGGCAGAAGTGCTGAACGTGGAACTGGTTTGGTCTTTGGGCGCATTGGATACCGCCACTGAATTGACCGACTGCGAAAACCTGATCAACGCCGGATGCGATGGCATCTACTTCATCCCCATGGACACCGCAGCCAACCTGCAGCTGGGCAATGCCTGCCAGCAGGCCGGAGTGTACTGGGCAACCAGCAACCGGGACATCATCGACGACGAAGTGCTGGCGGCAGTGGAAGCCAACCCCTATTTCGTTACCCGTGTCTACGACAACAGCTATGACGTGTGCAAAAACATGGTGGCAGAATTGGCTGAACAGGGAATCACCAAGGTCTGCATGATCTCCGGCGACCCCACCGACGCCATGATGGTGGACCGGAACAACGGCTTCATCGACGGCTGTGCGGAAAACAACATTGAGATTCTGGGCACCTTCCAGAACCCCTCCAGCGGCGACGCCACCACTGTGGTAGACGGCGTCAACAATTTCATGACCCTGTATCCTGAAATGGAAGCCATTTTGGCGGTCAGCGGCACCAACGGTGTGGGCGAAGCCATTATGTCCGCCCTCAACGGCTCCGGCAAGGAACCCGGCTCCATCAAAGTAGCGGCCTTCGACACCTTCGACGGGAACCAGGAAGCCTTTGACCAAGGCTGGCTGTCTGTTTCCTGCGGCGGCTACACCACTGAATGCTTGATTTCTTTCCTGGCTCTGGTCAACCGGGTGCAGGGCAATGTGATTCAGGACGGCGTGTTTGAAATGACCCTGTCTCCCCTGCTGATTACCAGCTCCGAAGAAATGCAGATTTTCTCCCAGTATGTGGACAACCCCGATGTGCAGCTGTACAGCGATGAATTGATTCAAAGCCTGGTGGGCCCGGATGTGACCGTGGAGGATTATCAGGCGGTGCTGGACGATTGGTCCATTGATTTTGTAAAGGAAGCAGTGGGCCTGACCTAAGACAAGCAGTAAAATCATAATTCGAGGTAAATGGAATGAAAAATATTCTGAATTTTGTGAAAAGCTATTCCATTGCAGTGGCAGTACCGGTGCTGCTGATCCTTGTGCTGCTGTTGGTCTCTCCGGAGACTCGTTCTTGGGGTGCTGTGGCGTCCCTGCTGCAACAGAGCTTTGCACCCGCCATTTTAGGCTGGGGCGTGCTGCTGAGCATGAAAGTAGGAAACTGGGATTTTTCCATCGGCGCACGGTATGTGCTGGCGGCCATTTTAGCCGGCAATCTGGCTATGCAGTATTCTTTGGGACTGATAGGCTTTATTGTACTGGCTATGGCAATCTCCATCGCTTTGGGGTTCATTGTGGGATATACCTATCGTCTGCTGCGGATTCCCACTTTGATCGCATCCATCGGTCTGATGCTGATTTTTGAAAGTTTTACCCGAATCATCTATGACGGCGGCGGACTGCACCTCACTGCGGAATACATGGTTTTGGGGACCTTTCCCTGGAACTTAATCATGTTCGTTCTCTGCTTTGCCTTTGCCTACTGGCTGTATTACAAGCGGCGGCTGGGATACAATGTGCGGGCAGTGGGAAGCAATGCTACGGTGGCGCAGACCAACGGCATCAATGCGGAAAAAACCAAGGCGATGGCCCTGATCGTCTCTGGCGTTTTCGCCGGGTTGTATGCCATCCTGAGCTTGAGCACTTCCGGGGTTATCTCGGCGGTATCCGGCACCATGGGAAGCGCTTCTACCGTATTTGACGCCATGATGTGCGTGCTGATTGGCATGGCCATTGCCGGTAAGGGCAGTGTGATCTTCGGCGTCTATGTGGGTGCAATCATCACCCAGATCCTGAAGATGGGCATGATGGCCATCGGCGTCCCCACCACCTTCAACAAGGTTATCATCGGCATTGTGGTGGTGCTGTTCATGGTGGCTTCTTCCCGTTCGGACCTCATTGTCAAGCTCAAAGCAAAGCTGTTTAAAAAGAAAGCAGCAGCCTGACTCATTCATCTCTAACTCTCTATAATTTTCCTCTCTTTCCTGTGGAGCCTCCGACCTTTGCCGGAGGCTTCCATCTTAACAGAGACGTTGAAAGGAGCAGATTATGAAAATCCGTGTTTTGTTTCGCACCATTCAGGAAGTTCCGGTGGAGAACCGGGAAAGACAGAAGGAGCTGGAACATCAAAGCGACCTGGAGGCCCTGCGCCTGGGAATTCCTCTACCCACCCGTTACCGGCCCTTTACCGGTAACTGCAACAACCTTACTCGGATCCACGAACGGGAATTCGAATCCATTGCGGAGTTTACCCGTTTGATGCAGAAATGGTTTGACGATCCCATCTGCCAAAAGTTGGATGCAGATTGGGAGAAATGCTATCGCTGGCAGCGGCAGGAAATCCTCTACGCAGACGATCCTCGGGATCCGGTGATGCCTTGGCTCCAGATGGCGGCGGAACAGGGCCGCACCATCCGGTATGTGGTGAATCCCAATTATCAGATGCCAAAAGACCAACCCAACTACAAAGGATAAGGAGGCGGCAACATGAGAATCGTATACCGTCAAACCCAGGAAATCCCTTTTGACAAGTGGATGCAGGAGTTGGAACTGGAACGGAAAACAGACCAGGAAGAAGCCCGTCTGGGACATCCCCTGCCCAAGCGCTACCGGATGTTTACCGGTTCGGAACATTCCCAAACTCGAGTGCATATCCGCATTTATGAGGACTTCGCCCAATGGGGCACATTGTTTGAGGCCTGGGCGGAGGACGAAGTGGGGCAGCAACTGGAAGTGGAACGGCACAACTTTTACCGCTGGGAGCGGGAGGAACTGCTGTTTGTAGACGACCCCATTGACGAAAAAGCCCTGCGGGAAGAACTGGCCCGGCGGGAAGCCGGAAAACAGGCCTGACGGCGCCAACTCTCCATAGAATGACCCTCTGAAGCAAGACCAATTCTGCTTCAGGGGGCCGATTTTTGTCCTCGGCGCAAAACAGCCCGTCCGGCGTGATTTTGGGGGAAACGCCGGACGGGCTGCAGATAAGGGAGGAAGAAAGAGGTATCAATTAACCAGGGACATTGAATATATAGTCTTCAAAATCCAAAGAAAAGTCATGGCTTTGGCCGGATAAAATGATTTGCATTGCTCCGTTTTGCAATGGCGGGAAGGTTAGGATACCGGTCGAAGTAACACCAGGTAAGATATCAGTAGACACTTCGGGATAATCTGCATCGTAGTTAGTTTCAAGTTCGTATTGCTGGCCATTTTGAACGATTTTTGCACTATAACGATAGAAAGAAAACTCTTCGGCGCTATTATTAGTTACTGAAACGTATACTCTAGTTTCTTCTGCAGCTAATTCTATTTTTTCAATAGTGATAGAGCAACCATACTGATTTATGGTAGCATTACTTAAATTTAGAGTGGAAATGGAAGGCGACACAGCATCAATGTAAGAAATCACTTCCAGTTGACTTGTACTAATTGCCGGGGCATAGATCGTACCACCGAAAGCGTTTGTGCCACTGAAAGACCCCATCACAGTTCCGGTAATGCGAACGTAATCGCCTTCTTTTATATCAGCGCTTCCAACATAATATACTAAAGTATTACGGCTGCTTCCAGAAGGATCCTGAAACATTTGAAAAGCAATACTTCCGCTTGAGCGTTCGGGTTCGGTAAACACCTGCCCTATTAAAGTAACTGTATCGCCAACATAGCTATCTGGATTAGAATACATCAATGGAATTTCTCCGTCAGATAGTGTTCTGGATGTTGAGGAAGCAGTAGAGCTGGTTCCAGTTGTCTCTTCTTCAAAATTATTTGTTTTTGAGGAAGTAGAAGATGAAGTGGGACGAATAGTGGTAGAGCTGGGAGGAGTGCTGTCACCGCTAATCACCATCCAAGCGAAGTACCCTAACCCTCCTAAGATTGCTAAACAAATTACAGCAATAATGCTAGCAATGGCCCATTTTGGAAATCGTTTTTTGCTTTTAGGCAGTTCAGCAGATGGTTCAGAAGAAGGGGTGGTTGGTGGTACGGTTGGAGCAGTTGATATGGGAGTATCAGATACAGAGGGGGACACATCAGAGGAAGCAGGTTGGTTATCTTGCAATAAGGTACCACAATTTGGACAAAACCGGCTTTCCGCTTCTGTGCCGCAATGAGGGCATTTCATGGTCATTCTCCTTTTTCTTTCCAGCAGGTGATGTCGTTATTTCGGGTTGACAATGTTCCGCCAATCCAAGTCGCCTCGCTCCAGGCCGTGGATCAGCACTTCTGCGGTGGCGATGTTGGTGGCAATGGGAATGTTGTGGACATCGCATTCGTGGAGCAGGTTGTTTTCGGTAATCTCGTTGGTTTTGGTGGTCAGGGGATCCCGGAACAAGAGAACCATATCAATCTCGTTGTAGGCAATCCGGGACACAATCTGCTGTGCACCGCCCTGTGCGCCGCTCATGAATTTTTGGATTTCCAGCCCGGTGGCTTCCTGTACAAATTTGCCGGTGGTGCCGGTGGCGCAGAGGTGGTGACGGCTTAAAATGCCGCAATAGGCAATGCAGAACTGCACCATCAGTTCTTTTTTTGCATCGTGGGCAATCAGCGCAATGTTCATTTCGAGCGTCCTCCTTTGTGTCTAATTTCAATTCTGTCAGACGGATTAAATGTGCCGGATGGAAAGGGGAACCCGCTCACCGTTCAGCCGTCTGGCAATGCAGCAAAGCGCCTGCCAGGCAGCTCCTTTTTCATCGGGGGGAAGCCCCTGTTCCAGAGCCAGGCGATATGCCGTTTCTTCTATGATAACGCCCTTCAGGGGGGCGCCGACCCCATCCATTACATCGTCCAGGTCCCGGATGCTGCTTTTGCGGATGCCGGCTTTGCTGACCCGGTTGATTAAAAGTCCGTACCGATGGAAATCCTGCTGCTGAAGCAGGTAGGCCACTTTACTTCCCGCCCGGATGCTCACCGGGTCCGGAGTGGCCACAATCAAAGCCAGATCGGTAACCGGAAGCAGGTTCATGACTCCGAACCCCAGTCCCGCCGGGGTGTCGATCAAGACATGGTCGTAACGCTTGCTTAAACGGGTGACCAGCTGCTGCAGCGCAGCGGAGGAGACGTCTTCGCCGGTGGTGCCGGGGGCAGCCAAGTAATCCGGCCGGCCTCCCTCGCCGGGCAGAATGGCTTTTTCCGGGTAGCAGCGGCCTGCCAGCACATCTCCCAGGTCGTACACCACCCGGTCGGTGAGACCCAGCATCACGTCGATGCCCCTCAGCCCCACATCCAGCTCTATCAAAAGCACCTTTTCCCCCAGGCTGACGAAAGCCCGGGACAGGCCTGTGCAAAGGCTGGATTTTCCTACCCCTCCTTTGCCGGAGGTTATGGTGATGATCTTTGGCATAGTTCTCCTTTCAAAACAGCCCGGCCCCTTTGGGTGGAGCCGGGCTGCGAAACTGTGTATTTTGCTGTCACACCATCGTTATCTTTATCATAACAAGAACCTGCCATTTTGTCAAAACATTTTTGTAAATTCTTTGCAGATTTGGCTTATTGTGATAAAACATCGTTTAATTCTTGTGGATAGTGTGTAGCAGTCTCCTGTTGTGCCTGTGCCTGAGCTTGGGTGTAAGCGTCGATGATTTGGCGGATCAGCCGGTTGGCGTTGGTACCGTCTTCCAGCATTACCGCAATGGAAATATTGGGCCCGCCTTCGGTGAAGGCGATAGCGCAGTTATTGGTCCGGACACCGCCGCTGTCCACCTGGGGCGTACCGGTTTTCACTGCCACGCTGTACCCCAGCTCGCTGGAATTTAACCCAATGTTGGTGCGGGTGGCGGCGGCGATCATGCCGTCTCGAACCGCTTCGTAGGTAGAATCCTGCATATCAAATTCACTGATGACTTCCGGTTGAGTTTCCTCAAGCACCGTGCCGTCGTAGGTCTCAATGGACTTCACCAAATGAGAAGCATACCGGGTGCCGTGGTTGGCGATGGTGGAGGCTTGCAGGCACATCTGCAAGGGAGTGACGTAGGTGTCCATCTGACCAATAGCAGCCTGGACTACGTTTCCTTCGTACCAGGTGCCGCCTTTACTTTCGGTTACTTCCGGGCTGGTCAGGGTGCTGGCGGTGCCGTTTCGCAATTCCAGACCGTTGGGGTTGTCAGAAGTGTTTGCGTTGCCGGTTTCATAGGTGCCCAGTCCCAGATAGGTGGCGTACTGGTCGATGGTGTCGATACCCATCCGCCGGCCCAGCTCGTAGAAGAAGATATTGCAGGACACTTCCAGCGCCCCGATGACGTTGATGGCGCCGTGGTAGCCCAAGCAGGTGGGGGCGAAACTGCTGCCTTGGTTGAGGTAGTAGCGGTACACCCGGGTGCAGTTGATGGTGGAATTGCGGGTGATCTGTCCCGTTTCCAGTCCGGCGGTGGCCACCACCGTCTTAAAGGTGGAGCCGGGACGATAGGTCCAGTAGAAGCACCGGTCCCGCAACGGGATGCCTGGGTTCAATTCGGCGTTAGACAGGTTGCTGTATTCGGCGTTATAGGTATTCAGGTCATAGCTGGGATAGCTTACCGCTGCCAAAATTTCTCCGGTGGCGTTGTCGATCACCACCGCCGCCCCGGCTTGGGGAGTATACCCTGCTGCCGACACCGGGGAGCTGGCAATGTGGTTCGCCAGCAGCTGGCTGACCAGCTGTTGGAAGTAGATGTCGATGGTCAGGCGCACAGTGTGGCCGGTTTCCGCTTCGTCATCCACCACGCTGCTCACCACATCGCCGTCGCTGTTCTGAGTGACAATGACCTGTCCCTTCTGCCCCCGCAGCTCCTCTTCATAGGCGCTTTCAATGCCGAATTTGCCGATGTAGTCGTTCATGGCATAATCGTAGTCGGGGTCGTTTTGCAGTACTTCATAATCTTCCCGGTACATGGGGCCGATGTTGCCGATAAAGCAGCTGCCCAGGGAGTTGTTGGTGTAGGTGCGCTCCTGTTCCTGGGCGATTTCCACCCCGGGGAAGGTGGAGCTGAGCTCGCTGACCTGCACCACCATGTCAATGGAGATGTTGCTGGCGAAGGTGTATTGGTTCACCAGGCTGAATTCCTGGGCTTCCATGTTGTACCGCACCAGGGCGATGTCAAAGGCGTCCTGGTCGGAGTAGTAGGCGTAGTCGTCGCTGTTCTGCATGGCAGCCACACAGTCGGCGGCGGAGGCGGAATCCGGCAGGCCCAGATCCTGTTTCATTTGGGCGATTACTTCCTGGTCGGCGGTGTCGGAGAACCAGAAGTTGTTGTTTTCGTCGTGCTCAATGCCGTAGTTGATGTTGTAGTCCCGCATCATCTTGTCCACGCAGTTTTCCGCCGTGGCGTAGACGTTTAACTCCAGCACCGAGGTCATGGTTTCAATGGCGGCTTCGTCGTCCTCGGAGGTTTGGATGAAGGAGTAGCTGCCGTCTTCGTTCCGGGTAATGGGGGCAGGCTGATTCCAGGACACCCCGTTTTTCTTAAACAGGGAGATCAGGTTGAAGATGGACTGGTTGAGGTGGTCATGGTCCACATAGCCGTAGTCAAACACCACGTTATAGGCGGAGATGCTGGTGGCCAGTTTCCGGCCGTACCGGTCCACAATATCCCCTCTGGCAGCCTGCACCGTCAAGGTGGTGGAGGTGTTTTCCCGGGCGGTGGCCAGCAGGTCTTCCCCCCGGACAATCTGGAAGTACACCAGCCGCACTGCAATCAGCCCAAACACCAGCGCCATGGCGGTGGCCAGGGCGATGATCCGGACTCTGGGGTTGTAGCGTCCTGTATTGAATTTGATCTTCATAACGATTCCTTTCCTTGGGCAAAGGGGTCAGAGGGTGAATGGGAATCACTGGATTTCAAAACTCTCTTTTTATTTCCCGTCAGCTTCGCAGGGATTCGTTGAATTTGGAGGAGATCAGCCGTACCAAATAGTAGATTGGGATGCCTGCCAGCATGGTCAGCCCCATTTGGGGAAGTAAGTAGTTTATCCAAACCAAGCTCATGCCGGGAGTGCCCCAGAGGGCGTAGCAGAACAAGAAATACAGCCCGGACTGGATGGCCAGCACCGAGAAATTGTAAAACAGGCTGCTGGGCAGGGTGGTGGGCATCAGATACATAATCAGCAGGCTCACCGACACGCAGCAGCACATCATTACCAACGCATTGAAGCCGAACAGGGTGTCCTGCTGCATGTCCCACAAAAACCCGGCCAGAATGCCGAACACCGCTCCGCCGATCTCGTGCTCAAACATGGCGATGGAGATCACCAGAGGGATGGTGAGCAGGGGCTGGGCGTCTAAAAAGCGGAAGAAGCCGGGGGCAGTCTGCAATCCGTAAAACACAAAAAGCAGCAGGGCGTAGATGGCCCATTTCAGCACCGACCGGCGCTTGGCGCTTCCTTTGGAAAAATCCATGGTTTGTCTCCTCTTTGACGTTATCCCTGGTCCTGACCGGCAAAGGAGGTGATCACAAACACCTGGGTCAGTTCTTCAATGTCGTTGTAGGGTTCGATGGTGGCGTAGTAGGTTGGGCTGTTGCGCTCCAGCTGCACGTCCACCACCCGTCCGATGGCCAGACCGGAAGGCAGGATGCCGCCGGAGCCGCTGGTGACGATGGTGTCTCCAATGCTGACTTCGCTTTCCAGGTACTGCATCCGGCAGAGGCCGTCTTCCGCCAAATTCAAATCCCCGGTGACCACCCCGATCCGGCCGCTGTTCAGCTCTTTGGCCCCCACGTCAATGGCGGTGCTGTACAGGGTCTTGACAGTGGCGGTGGTGGAGCTGACCTTGGAGACAACCCCCACCAGCCCGGCGTCGGTGATGATGGCGTCGTTGACCGCCACCCCCTGGTTTTCCCCTTTGTTGATGGTAAAGGTGGTGTTCTGGTCCCAGCTGATGATGCTGGCGTTGACAAAGGTGTAGTCGTCGTGTTCCTCGGCGATGCCCAGCATGGTGCGCAGGGACTCGTTTTCCTGCTGCAGCTCGGTGTTGTCGATCATCTGGTTGCGCAGGTCGTTGACCTCCTGCTGCAAAGCGTCCCGCTCGGCGATGGTTTGATCCACGTTCAAGTATTTGTCCAAAAAGCCGGTGGTGGCGCCGGTGGCGGCGCTGGAGATCTGCTGGAAGGGCCAGGTGATATAGCTTAACAGCTTTTCCGGCATACTGGCGATCCCGTCGCTGGAAGCGCTGTAAAGCATAATGCCGAACAGCACTGCAATGACGGTGATGAGAATTTTAAAGCGTTTACTGCGAAAGAAATTTTCCATGGGACCTCCTTATGCCGGGGTTGTTTCCCCGGAAAAACAAAATACAATCCCCCGTTCCCGCGAAGGACGAAGATTGTATTTTGCACGGTGGTATAAAATTGTCGAACCGGTTCCACCGCCGGATCAGTCGTCGTCGGTGAGGACATCGCCCAATTTGTCAAAGTGATCCAGCACACTGCCGGCTCCCTTGGCTACGCAGTCCAGGGGATCCTCCGCAATGTTTACCGGCATACCGGTTTCCTCATTGATGAGTTTGTCCAGGCCACGGAGCAGTGCGCCGCCGCCGGTGAGGGTCACGCCCTGGTCGATGACGTCCGCCGCCAGTTCCGGAGGAGTTTTTTCAAAGGTCACCCGGATGGCGTCCAGCACCCGGCTCACCGGTTCCGCCAAGGCTTCACGGATTTCGTCGGAAGCGATGGTGATGTTCTGAGGCAGGCCGTTTAACAGGTTTCTGCCCTTCACGTCCATAGTGACTTCCTCTTCCAGGGGATAGGCAGAGCCGATCTGGATTTTGATGTTCTCTGCGGTGCGTTCGCCGATGAGCAGGTTGTATTTTTTCTTGATATAGTCGATGATGGAAGCGTCGAACTCATCGCCGCCTACTCTTACGCTCTTGGCGGTGACGATGCCGCCCAGGCTGATGACGGCCACTTCGGAGGTGCCGCCGCCGATGTCCACTACCATGCTGCCGGTGGGTTCCGCCACAGGCAGTCCGGCACCGATGGCCGCCGCCATGGGTTCCTCGATGATGCTGACCTTCTTGGCCCCTGCCTTGGCAGCGCCGTCACGCACCGCCCGACGTTCCACTTCGGTGACCCCGGAGGGGATGCAGATGACCACGTTGGGCCGGCTGAACATGCTCTTGTTCACCGCACGGCGGATAAACTCCTGGAGCATACTTACGGTAATGTCAAAGTCGGCAATCACGCCGTCCTTCAAGGGGCGCACCGCCACGATGGAGCCGGGAGTACGGCCGATCACATCCTTGGCTTCCTGGCCCACGCACTTGACGGTGTCGGTGCGGGTGTCCACCGCTACCACGCTGGGCTCCCGGATGATGATGCCTTTCCCCTTCATGTAAACTAATGTATTTGCAGTACCCAAATCAATGCCAATATCTTTGGAAAACATACTCTGATTACTCCTTTTTGCCGACAGGTTCCGCCTTTTTGGCGCACCTGTTCCAGATGGGTTCATTATAACGCAAGATTCCAACTTCTACAATAGGTTTTACGAGAATTTCATCAAAGTTGATAATTTGGTAATATCTTTTTCAGAATTTGTATCGGAAATCCTACAACATTATGCCAGGAGCCGTTGATGCGTTCAATCAGCAGTCCACCCAGCCCCTGAATGCCGTAGCCCCCCGCTTTGTCAAAGGGTTCTCCGGTGGCGATATACCAGTCGATGTCGGCTTGGGTCAAGGGGGAAAAGGTGACCTTGGTGGTCTGATGGAAAACGCTCTGTTTCCCCTTCTGCATGACGCAGCAGCCGCTGATCACCCGGTGGGTTTTGCCGGACAGTTCCCCCAGCATCCGCCTGGCGTCGGCCTCGTCTTTGGGGATGCCGAACACCTCCCCTTTGGGGCTGACCACAATGGTGTCGCAGCCGATGACCACATCTTCCGGATGGTTCTTGGCCACGAAGGCCGCTTTTTCCTGGGCCAGCCGCCGCACCAGCCTGGGCGGGATGGATTCCTGAATGGTGGATTCGTCAAAGCCGGAGGGAATGACCTGAAATTCCGGCACCAAATAGCGCAAAAGCTCCTGCCGGCGGGGGGAGCGGCTGGCTAAAATCACCATGTTACTCTTTCCTTTCTCGTTTGGCGTTGAGGCCCCGGTAATAAAGGCCCCGGGTGAAATCGCCGTCGGGTTTTAGCCCCCGGGCATAGGCTTTTAGTACCCGGGCGCACTCCTCCCGGCTTTCCCCGGTAAACCAAAACACCGGGTGTTCCAGGTTTCGGAAATCCCCCTGTTTGTCCCCCAGCCAGAAGGGCACACAGTTGAGCAGCTCCTGGTACTGCTTTTGGTGGCACACCACCTGAAATTTCCGGCCGGTGCGGTCGGTGAGGGCGCTGTGTCCCCCGCAGGTTTTGCAGCCCCGCTTAGCCCGGATGGGGCAGGCCCGGAACACCATCAAGGGTAACCTGCCGTAGCAGAGCCAGCCGGTACCCTCCCCTGCCCAGCGGGACAGGGAGGCGGCGGTGACTTCCGGGGAAAGGATGGCTTCTTTGACCCCCAGCTGCCGGTACTGCTCCAGGGCGACGGGGTTGGTGATGTTTAAAAAGGGGCTGCCCAGCAGAGTGAACCCCTTCTGTTTCCCGATCCGAAGCTGGGCCAGCCCGTGGACCAGCAGCTTGGTGATACCCTTTTCCTTTAGTGTGTCCAGCTGTTGGGCAAATTTTTCTTCTTCTTTTCCAAACAGCATCCGAGGAGCCTCTGCCGCCAACTTTTCCACCGGCGCCGGGCTCCCTTCCGGCAGGGAAAGAAGTTCCTCCAAGGGAAGGATGGCCAACTCCAGCCTTGTTTCCCAACCGTCGGGAAGCTGCTCCCAGCGGGAAAACCGCCCCCAAGAGGATTGGGTTTGGGCGGCGAGGCGGGGAGCAGGTTTGGGCAGGTTTCGGGCAAAGGGGATTTCCGGGCGGTGGGAGCGTGTTTCGGTGAGCTGTTCCACCACCTGCCGCCGCAGGGCGTTGAGCGCCGATTTGGGCAGCATCAGCCCCGGTGCGATGTGGCAGGTGATTTTTCCCGGCAGAAAGACGGTGCCTCCCAGCTTGGTGAGGCTGGCCGCCGCTTCATCGGCGGAAATGGGCCGGGTCTTGGCGGCCTGGGGAACTTCCCCGGTGACCGTCACCGGCTCCTGCCCGGCACAGCAGGCGGTGAGACGGACGGGGGTGTTGGGTTCCACTTCCAGGGAAAGGTCCAGGGGCAGGAAGGAGACCTCCTTCTGGTAGCTCTGGGCCAGGGAATGGAGCAGCTCCCGGTCCGCCGCAGTGACGTCTTCCTTTTCCCGGATGCCGAACATACTCCCGTCCCGTTTGCCGGAGGGATACCCGTCGGTAAAGCCGCTGCGGGAGAACACCCGCCGCAGCCGGTCCAGCTGGGGGTCCTGCCCCAGGGACAGGGCGTGGTAGCTCTGGCAGGCCGCCGCCACATATTCCGGCCGCTTCATTCGGCCTTCGATTTTCAGGGAGTCCACCCCCATATCCCAGAGGGCCTGATAATACCCGGCCCAGCAGTTGTCCTTCAAGGACAGGTCGTGGGCGGTTTTGTCCCCGGTGGAGGTAAAGGGCAGCCGGCAGCTTCCGGCACAGCTGCCCCGGTTGGCGCTGCGGCCCCCCACCATGGCGGAGAGGTAGCACTGCCCGGAAACGCTCATGCACAGCGCCCCCTGGACAAACACTTCCAACTCCAGGTCAGTGCCTTTGCGAATGGCGGCAATCTCCTCCAAGGACAATTCCCGGGCCAGCACCGCCCGGGAAAATCCCATTTCTTCCAGCTGGCGCACCCCTTCCAGGGAGTGGACGCTCATCTGGGTGGAGGCGTGGATGGGCATGGCCGGGGCGCAGCGGCGCACCAGTTCCCAAGTTGCCAGGTCCTGGACCAAAATCCCGTCCACCGGAGCTTGACAGGCCAGCCGCAGGGTGTCGGCGGCCTGTTCCAGTTCGTTTTCCAGCAGCAGGGTGTTGAGGGTAAGGTACACCTTGGCCCCATACAAATGGCATAGCCGGGCGGCGCTTTTTAGGGCGTCTCCGTCAAAGTTTTCCGCAAAGGCCCGGGCGCTGAAGGTTTTGGCTCCCAGGTACACTGCGTCCGCCCCATTGCGCACCGCCGCCGCCACGCACTCCAAATTCCCTGCGGGCGCTAACAGTTCCGGTTTATTTTTTGCCATTTTCCAGTTTTTCTTTCAGGCTCATAAAGCCAATCTGGTTTTCCAGCTCCTTGGCCTTCTGCCGGGCGCTTTCCAGCAGCTCGTTGAGCTCCTTGATCTGGGCGTCCTTGGATTCCACCGCCTTGGCCACTTCCTGCTGGGTGAGCTGCTGCTGTTTTTTCAGTTCTTTCTGGGCGGCTTCCAGCTTGGAGGACAGCTTGTTGCTGTCGTCGATGTAGGTGGTGAGCTGGCCCCTTAAATTGTCCGCATCGTCGCTGGCTTTTTTGTACTGATCCAGGTAATCCAGGGCGGTGAGGATCACACTGTCGGTCAGGCCGATGGTTTCGTCCGACTGCATCACCTGAGCCAAATCCTTGTCCAGTTTCCCCGCCAGCATTCTGGTGTAGCGCTCTGTTTCATCGGTGTTCAGGACGTAATTTTTTCCTGCAATGGTCACCTTTACCTTGTTGTTCATGGTCTCATCCTTTCCGTGCCTGCAGCAACTAGTTTCATTATACAAAACCCGCTTGGGTTTGGCAAGATTGGTGATGGGGTTTCTTGCCGGAAAAATAAAAATCCCGGCGTTTGAAAACGCCGGGACCCGGATTACTGCCGGACTTTCTTTAAATTGGGGGCCTTGAAGTTCAGCACCAGAGCCAGGGCCACAACCCCCACCACGGTGACGATGCCTTCCACCAGCATATAGGAGCCGTTGTAAGCCAGACTGTACACCCAAACCGACTGCCAGCCGTTGGCGTACTCTCCCCAGATGGTGACCCCGGAGATGAAGTGGCAGAGAAATCGCAGGGCGGAACCTGTTGCCGCCCCCAAGCCGATGCCCAGAGGCTGGTTTTTCAGCCGCCGGAAAAAGGCGCCGGAAAGACCCAGCACCCCGAAAGCTAGGACATAGTCAAAGAAAATTAAAATGAGATAAGCGCCCAGAGTTTTCACATAGGCGAAGTTGCCCAATCCCTGTAGCACCATCTGGAGCAGGCCGAACACCACTCCGGAAAAAGCGCCCCATTTCCAGCCGTGGCGGTAGCCGATAAGGATTAAAGGCACCTGGCTGAAGGCGGTGATGGTGCCGCCCATGGGCAGGCTGAAGATGATAAAGTAGGACAGGATGGTGCCCAAGGCAATCATCATGGCGCATTCCGCCATTTTCCGAGTTTTTGAAATCTGCATGGTTTCTTCCTCTTTCGGTAAACTAAAAACAGCGACCGCTGAGAAACCCGGCCGGGGTGGGTTCAGGTCGAACCTATTCTCAGTAAAAATCCTCTGTTTTTGTATACATTCTAGCACCGCAGCAGGGGGTTGTCAATTTTGCCCGGCAAGTTTCGGCGGGTTGGGCAAGTTTCCAGCCTTTTTGGGGAAAACCGCTTGCTTTTTCTTATCAATTTTGGTATATTATAGTTAGTTTCACGAAAGCATATGCCATCGCTCACAACGGTGAACACAATGCAATCGTTTTAGGGGAAACAATGATAGTTTTGGAGGTTATGGTTATGCTGGTATCTGCAAAAGAAATGCTGCAAAAAGCAAAGGCTGGCCACTATGCGGTGGGGCAGTTCAACATTAACAATTTGGAATGGACCAAGGCCATCCTGCTCACGGCGCAGGAGCTCAATTCTCCGGTGATTTTGGGCGTGTCCGAAGGCGCGGGGAAATATATGACCGGTTTTAAGACAGTGGTAGGCATGGTCAACGGTATGCTGGAAGAATTGAAGATCACCGTTCCGGTGGCTCTGCACCTGGACCACGGCACCTACGAAGGCTGCTTGAAGTGTGTGGAAGCGGGCTTCAGCTCCATTATGTTTGATGGCAGCCACTATCCCATTGACGAAAACGTAGAAAAAACCAAGGAACTGGTGAAGATTGTAGCGGAACACGGCATGAGCCTGGAAGCCGAAGTGGGTTCCATCGGCGGTGAAGAAGACGGCGTCGTGGGCATGGGCGAATGCGCCGACCCTGATGAATGCAAGCGGATTGCCGACCTGGGTGTGGATATGCTGGCTGCCGGCATCGGCAACATTCACGGCCCCTATCCGGCAAACTGGCCCGGCTTGAGCTTTGAAACTCTGGCTGCCGTCCAGGAAAAAACCGGAGAAATGCCTCTGGTGCTCCACGGCGGCACCGGCATCCCGGAAGATATGATTAAAAAGGCCATTGACTTGGGCGTGTCCAAAATCAACGTGAACACCGAGTGCCAGCTGAGCTTTGCCGCCGCCACCCGGAAGTATATCGAAGAGGGCAAAGACAAAATCGGCAAGGGCTATGACCCCAGAAAACTCTTGGCTCCCGGCTTTGAAGCCATCAAGGCTACCGTCAAGGAAAAGATGGAGCTGTTCGGCAGCGTGGGAAAAGCCTGATTTTCTCGTAGCAGCGGTAAAAACCTCCCCGGAACTACCGGGGAGGTTTTCGTTTGTCTTCCATTTGTTCGGCGGCGGCCAAAAGCTGGCTGCCGGTCAGTTCCATGGCAGAGGCCAGCTTGTAGAGGACGGATACCGTGGGGCTGCGGATTCCCAGCTCGATTTTGCTCAAATGGCTGCGGTCGATTCCTGCCAGGCCGCTGAGCACTTCCTGGGACAAATGCCGCTCTTTTCGGTATATTTGGATGGTTTTTCCGAGAATTTGAGGATTCACGCAGCACTCCCCCTTGACAATTATTTTACAGGGAAGTATAATCAAAACTGAGGTGTATTAACCTCAAGCATTCAAAAACCATTGTCAAAAAAGGTTATTTGCAACAGCCAGAAGAATGGATGGCGGCAGGTTTCTGTTTATATTTGGGTGTTGCAGGGCAAAATTCAATGAAATAAGCGATTTCACTACGACTCGGAAAGGAACTGCTATGAACAAAGAAAGCTATGTACCCTTGAAGGCAACTGCAATTCCGTTTCAGGACGGCCGGTCTGTTTCTTGCCGGCTGCCTATCCGGCCGCAGCAGGAGGAATCCAAAAAACAATCGGGACACAAGAATCAAACAGCGGTGGATTACAGGTAAAACAGTGCGGGGTAAGGAGAAAAAGACCTTCCCCGCTTTTTCTTTCCCTTGCCTTTTTCTTCCCCATAGAGTAAAATAGCAATATCAGCCTTCCTGATATTGTCGATTCCCCTTTTGACCGCCTAATGTCCGGCCGGTCATTTCGCTTTTGGCGAAAGTCAAGGGAAATCAACAAAGAGGGAATCAAAGGCATAGATGAAAACCACAAGGGGAGAAGAACACCATGGCAGTTACCATTCAAGCGCCCAAAGGCACCGAGGACGTGCTGGGCAGCGAAAGCTATAAATGGCAGTTTGTGGAAAACTTAGCCAAAGAAACCGCCGCACGGTACGGGTTTTCGGAACAGCGCACTCCCACCTTTGAGAGCATCGCCCTGTTCCGCCGCAGCGTGGGGGATACCACGGATGTGGTGCAAAAGGAAATGTACCAGGTGCGGGCGGAAACCGAGAGCAGCAAAAAGGAACCGGAGCTGTTCGCCTTAAAGCCGGAAGGCACCGCCGGGGCGGTGCGGGCGGTGATCCAGCGGGGGCTGCTCAACCAGGCGCTGCCGCTTAGGGTCTACTACATCACCCCCTGCTTCCGCCACGAAAACACCCAGAAGGGGCGGTTAAGGGAGTTCCACCAGTTCGGGGTGGAGATGTTCGGGGCCCAGAATCCCGGGGCGGATGTGGAGGTCATGAGCCTGGTGAAGGATTTGTTCGACCGGCTGGGACTGAAAAACATTACCCTGAACATCAACTCCATCGGCTGCCCCAAATGCCGGGGAGAGTACCACAAGGCGCTGAAGGAATACTTCTCCGCCCGGAAAGACCAGCTCTGCCCCACCTGCCTGGAGCGGCTGGAAAAGAACCCCATGCGAATTCTGGACTGCAAAAACCCGGAATGCGCTGCCTTGGCGGCCGGCGCCCCGGTGGTGCTGGATTATCTCTGCGAGGATTGCAGCACCCACTTTGCAGGGGTGAAGCAGCGGCTGGACGCCTTGGGGCTGGAGTACACTGTGGACCCCCACATTGTCCGGGGACTGGATTACTACACCAAAACCGTCTTTGAATTTGTTTCCTCCGATCTGGGGGCACAGTCCACCGTCTGCGGCGGCGGCCGGTACGACGGGCTGGTGGAGCAGATGGGCGGCCCCGCCACCCCGGCTTTGGGCTTTGCCATGGGCTTGGAGCGGCTGCTGCTGATCCTGGAAGCCCAGGGCATTGAAATCCCCAAGCCGGAAGGCTGTCTGCTGTACCTGGGGAGCATGGGGGAAAAGGCCTCCATCCAGGCCTGCCGCTTGACCAACCAGCTCCGGGGTGAGGGCTTTTTTGTGGAGTGCGACGTCATGGGCCGGGGAGTGAAAGCCCAGATGAAGTACGCCAACAAAATCGGAGCCAAATACAGCCTGGTACTGGGGGACAATGAACTGGCCACCGGCAAGGCCATGCTGAAGGATATGGAAACCGGCGCTCAGACCGAAGTGGAGCTGGAAAAACTGGCAGACCGGCTGTATGACGTGACCTTGGCAGGGCAGCTGGACAAACTCACCCAGCAGGTGGCGGGAGAGGATTCCCTCCAATCCCTGAAAACGCTGCTGGGCGGCAAGGAAGGAGAATAACCATGGCTGAATCCATGAAGGGATTAAAACGCACCCATTACTGCAACGACATCCGCAAAGAACAGGTGGGCCAAACCGTCACCGTTACCGGCTGGGTCCAGCGGCAGCGGGACAAAGGCACCTTGATCTTTGTGGACCTGCGGGACCGCACCGGCATTGTGCAGCTCACCTTTGACGACACCACCCCCCGGGAAGTGTTTGAAAAAGCCAAGTCCCTGCGCAGTGAATATGTGGTGGCGGCCGTGGGCAAGGTGGTGGCCCGGGAAGCGGTGAACCCGGAACTGCCCACCGGGGAAATTGAGATTTACGTTTCTGAGCTGCGGATTCTTTCTGCTGCGGTCACCCCGCCCTTCCCCCTCACCGAAGGCAGCAAGGTCAACGAAGAAATCCGCCTGACCTACCGGTACCTGGACCTGCGCCGGGCAGAATTGCAGCGGAATTTGAAGCTGCGCCACGACATCGCCAAGGTGACTCGGGACTACTTCTACAAAGAGGGCTTTTTGGAAATTGAAACTCCCATGATGATGAAGTCCACCCCCGAAGGGGCCCGGGACTATCTGGTGCCCAGCCGGGTACACAACGGCAAGTTTTACGCCCTGCCCCAGTCCCCCCAAATCTACAAGCAGCTGCTGATGATTGCCGGGGTGGACAAGTACATCCAGCTGGCCCGCTGCTTCCGGGACGAGGACCTGCGGGCGGACCGTCAGCCGGAATTTACCCAGATTGACCTGGAAATGTCCTTTGTGGATGTGGAGGACATTTTGGAAGTGCTGGAAGGGTACGTCCAGTATCTGATGAAGGAAGTCATGGGGGTTGAGGTTTCCCTGCCCCTGCCCCGGCTCACCTACGAAGACGCCATGAACCGCTACGGCTCCGACAAGCCGGACACCCGGTTCGGCATGGAGATTACCGACCTCAGCGAAACCGTCAAGGACTGCGGCTTTGGGGTGTTCACCGGCGCTATTGAAAACGGCGGCAGTGTGCGGGGTATCTGCATCAAGGGCGGCGCCAAGACCTTCTCCCGGAAGGCCATCGACAAGCTCACCGACCAGGCCAAGGGCATCGGCGCCAAGGGTCTGGCCTACATCCGCTGGGTGGAGGACGCCCCTTCCTGCAGCTTCGGCAAGTTTATGAAGCCGGAAGAAATGGACGCCATCCTGGCTGCTTTGGGTTGCGAGAAGGGGGACGTAGCTCTGATTGTGGCGGACAAAAACCGGGTGACCCTGCCGGTGCTGGGGGCTTTGCGGTTGGAAGCCGCCAAGCAGATGGATTTGATTCCCCAGGACAAGTACAACTTCGTCTGGATTACCGAGTTCCCCTTCTTTGAGTGGGACGAGGAAGCCAACACCTGGGTGGCCATGCACCATCCCTTCACCATGCCCCTGGACGAATGCCTGCAATACCTGGACACCGACAAAGGCCGGGTGAAGGCCAAGGCCTACGACTTGGTGCTCAACGGCACCGAGTTGTCCAGCGGCTCTATCCGCATCAGCGACCCGGAACTTCAGCAGAAGATGTTTGAATCTCTGGGCCTCACCGATGAGGAAATCGCCGCCAAGTTCGGCTTTTTGGTGGACGCCTACCGGTACGGCGCACCGCCCCACGGAGGCGCCGGCATCGGCCTGGACCGTCTCACCATGATTCTGGCAGGGGCGGAGTCTTTGCGGGATGTGATTGCCTTCCCCAAAATCAAGGACGCCAGCGAGCTCATGAGCAACTGCCCCTCCACCGTGGACCAGGCCCAGCTGGATGAACTGGGCATTGCTGTGGTGCGCAGCGAAGATTGATTACAGAGAGTAATTAACAGAAAAAATAATACAAAATGACCCCGGCAGACGGTTGTTTCTGCCGGGGTTTTGTGTTTTGCAGGCTGAAAACACAGCCTTAAAATTCTTTTACATTCATGGAATCCGCTTTGTTTTCCGGTTTGTTTTCTATGATTCGGTATACCTTTTCCGACCAATCCCAAATATCCTTGCAGTTGTTTTCAACGTAGATGACCATGCCCTTCAAATCCCTGGGGATGGAGGGGTTGAGCTGTTCTTTGCATTCCGTGGGAATTATAATCTGCTCTACCCAGTCCCGAAGGACAATCTCATCCTTCACCTTCATGGGCAGCACCCCGTCGCAGACTGCGTTTGGATGTTTGATTAACCGGTCGTACTTGAAGTAAAACCGGACCCCGGGATGAAAGTGAAGGCTTAAATCTTCCTGATTTGGGAAGCGCCCTAACCGGCGTTCCGTCACCAGCCGGTCTCCTCCCTGGCAGTTTCCCCAGGTAAACATGATATACTCAAAATAGTCGGCAGGGTCTTTTGCGGCATTCCGCTGTTCCTTCATCAGTTCTTCCGCCGGCACATTTCGCGCTTTTACCGCCGACAGCAGTTTCCCGCATTCCAAAATCTTTCCTGCATTTTGAGGGGAGGTGGTGTGGCACACATAATCGGTGACACACCCTTTCCGAACCGGGCAGGCGGTGCATTCGGTGAGCAGTTTGGGGCGGGGTGCGTTTCGGTATGCGTCTTTGCGGGCGAGCCCTGCCCGGATCTGCTCCAGGACTTGGGCGTTATCGCATTGGATGGGGCATTCCCTGCCGTACTTTTTTTCATAATCCATAAATTCGATTATCGTTCGCATTTCCCAGTCTGAGACATTTGGATACTGGGAAAGTTTTTTATAAAATACTCCGTCCCACACCTCGGTGCAGTCAAAATTGCCGATTTTTATTACCATGGTATCACCTTGCACTTCCGGTAAACGGATGCACCTGCGGCCGCTGTGCCAAAAGCAGCCTGTACTCCGCTTTTTCTCATCTTATCCCAGAACCCGCTTCCAGATGTCCTCCGAGGACAGTTCCGGTTGGTTGGCCGCCAGCAGCAGCCCGCAGTAGGCCACCTCCGGGGTGAGCCGGTGGGAGAGGAACTTCCCGCCCCCGGCACTGAGCTCATAGGCGGTGACATACCGGGCTTCCTTTTTCAGCTTGCTGCCCAGCAGGTAGCAGGGCACCCCGATTCCCTCCATCCGCCCCAGAAAGGCGGCGGCGCCCTCCTGCCCTTCCACCGGGGCGGTGCCGGAGTGGTAGAGCCTTAACAGCACCGCCGCCGTTTCCGGCCGGGGGACAATCTGCCGCAGGTCCATGCCGGGATAGCAGAGCAGTTGCATCACCTTCCGGTTCAGCACCGGCAGCTCTGGGCAGAGAGGGGTGTTCCACCGCCGGGGCAGCCGGGTGAGGGTGACCTTTCCTGCGGCGCACTGTCCCAAAGGGGCGGCGGCTTGGCTGGCAAACCGGTCCAGGGCGCAGTCCGCCTGGAGGATTTCCTCCCAGCCGAACACCGTCACCGCCTTTTCCCCGGGGTTGCGGTAGGTGACGCATACCCCGGGGGTGCCGGTGCGAATCAGCTCCACGGCGGCCCGAAAGTTTTCCCAGCCGTTGGACTGGGGGTGTTCCAAGGGCTTGTCGGCGGCGGTGAGCACCACCGGGAGAGGCAGGTGGCTCAGAAGCAGTCCAGCCATGGCGGCGGTGTAGGACAGGGTATCGGAGCCATGAGTGATCAGTACCCCGTCAAACCCGGACAGGTCTTCGGTGAGCAGCGGACCCAGCAGGGTCTCCCACCGCCGGGGAGAAAGATTTTCGCTTAAAATCTGGTAAGGGGTGCGGAGGGTGAACTCCACAGCGGGGTCCACTTCTTCCCGGTAGCGGTGGCAGAGGGGCAGCGGCTTTTGGGCCAGCCGAATTCCCTCCCGGCTGCTTTGGCTGGCGATGGTGCCGCCGGTGGCCAGCATTAAAATGTGCATAGGCTCCCTCCTTGGAAGGTGAAATTATTCGGAATACACGGCGATAATCTCCCCGAAATAGCAGTGGTGGTAGTCCTTTTGGGGATACCACCGTGCATCCAATTCCTTGGCGTCGCCGATGAAGTGGGCGGGGTCGATGTGGTAGTCGTACAACTTCTTGCAGACCAGCACCAGCCGGGCCTGCTCAAAGGTGGTGGAACCTTCCACCGCAACCGGCTTTAAGCCGGTGGCCGCCGCTTTGTCGATGTCCCGGCCGGACTTGCTGCCGCAGAGCTGAAGGGCAGGGCGCATCTCTTCGTGGAAAAAGCTGATGGTGTACAGGTCGTTTTTCTCCATGAATTCATGGGTGTACCGCTGGGGGCGGATGAAGGTGTTCACCACCGGCTTGCCCCAGAAGATGCCCATGGTGCCCCAGCTGGCGGTCATGGTGTTGTAGTGGTCCGGGGTGCCGGAAGTGACTAAGTACCAGTCCTTGCCGATGGCGTCAAAGGGATTGAACTTCAGATCGGAAATGGAAATGGGATGCAACATATAAATTCCTCCTAAACCAAAGAATATGCGGGTTTGTACCTGATTGATTCCAAGTCCGGTGTTCTGCATTGTCCGCACAGGTGGCTGTCATTCAAAATTGAACGACCATATAACACTTGTTGGCTGCCTTTGCTTTTCTGCAACAAAATGGAAACCGGCTTTGGCAATCATTATACCATAAATGATCTGTTCGGTTTCTGCCGTTTTTCGCCATAAGGCGAAATGCCGCCCTTGTTTTTGGGTGGGAAGGAAGGAACCACAATGATTGCTTTTGGCCATCATTATATCACAAATTGCCCTGTTTAGTGAAGCGGGTTTTGGCAGTGATGTATTTGACGTTTTCGCGAAACTTTTATCAGCAAACGAGATAATATTCGCCTCGTTGCTTCGGCGGATCCAATCCCACCTATCAAATGCTGGAAAAAAAGGAACAGTATAATGTATTGATTACACACCGGGAAATGTTTTATATTAGAAAAACATGAAATAAAAGGAAATAAACAACTGCCTCGATTTTATGGGGATGGATGCTTGACAACGGATGGATGCTTTGCTATAATAAAATTGTAAAATTTGAGTGGACTTTTTCGGATTCAATCATCTTTTTGCCACACAGCTGTCTCATGATAGTTGCGTGGCTTTTTTGATGCCCGAATTCGGACAGAGTTCGCAGAATGGAGGACGATATTAAACGGAAAACAATATTTTGGATCTTATCAAAACGCGCCGCAGTATAAGGGCTTATAAGCCGGAGTGTGTCCCTTCTGAGTTATTGGATGCCGTACTGGAAGCGGGGACTTATGCGCCTACTGGCGGAGGACATCAATCTCCCACCATTATCGCAATTACAGATCCCAAATACCGGCAGGAGATCGCCAAGTTAAACGCAGAAGTGATGGGGAGCGACACTGATCCTTATTATGGTGCGCCTGTCGTGATTCTGGTTTTGGCAGATGGCTCAGCAAGTACCTTTGTGGAGGACGGAAGCTGCGTCCTTGAAAATATGATGCTGGCCGCCCATGCCCTTGGACTGGGAACCGTATGGGTACATCGGGAACGTGAGATTTTTGACAGTGAAAGCGGCAAAGCACTGCTGCGGGAATGGAAGCTGCCGGAAACCTTGCGAGGTGTCGGGGCGATTGCATTAGGTTATCCGGCTAAGGAAGCCGGTCAGCCCGCAGCACGGAAAGAAAATTATATTATACGGATTTGACGTTCCGTGATCCGGCGTAATTTTTTGCGCCGGATCATTTTGAGGAGGGATAGTATGTGGACGGAAAATAAAATGGCTGCTATGCCCGTTGGAAAACTCATTTGGCAAATGTCAATACCACCGCTGATCTCCATGTTCCTGCAATATTCCTATAACCTGATAGACAGTGCGTTTGTAGCGCGGCTGAGTGAAAACGCGCTGACGGCGGTCTCTTTGTCATTTCCAATTACCACTTTAATGAATGCGGCGTCGATCTGGATTGGCGTTGGCGTGAACGTGCTGATTGCGGGGTATCTTGGACAGAAAAAGCAGGATGAAGCAAATACCGCCGTCACACATGGATTGTTACTGGCCTTTGGAATTGGTGCTTTGCTCAATCTTCTGTCATTACTGATTATGAAGCCCTACTTTCGGGCATTTACCAGGAATGAAGAAATCTATCAGTTGAGCATTGCCTATATGAGCGTATGTTCCTTCATGCAAGTTCCCAATATGGTGCATATTGCGATCCAAAAAATGATACAGGGCACCGGGAACATGATTGCTCCCATGTGGTTCCAGATTGCGGGGGTGGTGGTCAATTTTGTGTTCGATCCTATCTTGATTTTTGGTATTGGCATTTTCCCAGCCATGGGAATCCGCGGCGCCGCGGTGGCAACCGTTGCAGGCTATTTGGTATCCATGATTTTGGCGTTTGTCCTGCTGTTGAGGAAAAAGCAGAAAGTGCGGATACAAATCCAAGGCTTTCATTTGCAAAAGCAGATGATTGGTCGTATTTTTGCTTTTGGCCTGCCATCTTTCATTATGAATGCCCTCAGTTCATTTATGGTGACGTTCGTCAATCTGTTTCTGGTCACCTATTCCGATACGGCGATCGCTTTCTTCGGTGCATATTTTAAGGTGCAGCAGCTGATCGTTATGACGGTAAACGGCTTGATCCAGGGTTGTTTGCCAGTCATGCGGTTTAACTACGGTGCGGGGAACCGCGAAAGGCTGCATTCCGCTTTCCGGTACGGAACCGCTTTGGTCACTGGCATGATGATACTGGGAACGTTGGCTGTCATCCTCTTTCCGGCGCAGATTTTGGGATTATTTACAGCGTCGGAAGCTATGCGCTCCTTTGGAATATCCGCTATGCGGATCATGGCGGCAAGCTATCTGTTTTGTGGTCTTTCTTCTATGATTTCCACCTATTTTCAGGCCACGGAGAAAGTGTGTTTCAGCATGGTAATTCAATTATGCAGACAATTTCTTTTTCTGGTTCCTGCGTTATGGTGTCTGGACAAATTATTCCAGTTAAATGGAATTTGGCTTGCGTTTCCTGCGGCGGAAACCGTTACTTTTCTCGTTGCGTTTGCGATGATGGCATGGCATCACCATAAAAAACCGCAGCAGTATGTTCTGAAAGAGAAGGGAAAAAAGCAAAATTATCACAGGTAAAAAACCGCTATAGGGTGCGTTGCAGATATTGGCTTTGTAACGCATCCCTTTTTTGTCGGTTCAGAGAAGGAACTTTTTCCGGCCTGATATCGCAGAAACCGGCATTTGAATTTTGGCGTTTAGCGTGCAGCCGGATTTCCCTCTGATACTCTGCATTTTCTGAAACCCAATCCGATGAAGTTTGGCTTGACGGTTTCCAAATAAGGCGGCTGATCCCGGCAAGCCAGGCTGTCAGAGTGGTGAAAAGGAAAAGAATTTGAATCAGTTTCCCCTTTTCGTCTGATTATACTAACATCATCCCGGCTGATCACAGTAAACCAAACCTTTCCGGCAGGAAGAGATCGGGAAGTATAAAATGAATATTCACAGAATATATTCATTATAAAGCTGGTAAATATTCAAAAATAGCGGAATATTCCCGGAATATTTTCAAAAAATCCCAGCGAAAAACCCCCGAAAACAATGCAGATTCGGACAAAGCTGAAAAAGATTGCATAAAATTTCAAAATTGCTTGCATTTTCAATGAGAAGGTGTATAATAAGCCTTGTAAAATTTTTGACACCGAACAGAATTGGGAGGAAGGCTGTTATGGCAAAATATAACAAAGTAGTGCTGGCTTATTCCGGCGGATTGGATACATCCATTATCATTCCGTGGCTGAAGGAAACCTATGGCTGCGAAGTCATCTGCGTGGCGGGCAACGTGGGCCAGGACGCAGAACTGGACGGACTGGAAGAACGGGCTCTGAAAACCGGCGCTTCCAAGCTGTACATCGAAGACATCCAGGACGAATTCGTCAACGATTTCGTTTTCCCCACCCTGAAGGCGGGGGCCAAATACGAAGATTACCTGCTGGGCACCTCCTTTGCCCGTCCCCCCATTGCCAAGCGGCTGGTGGAGATCGCCAAGAAGGAAGGAGCGGACGCCATCTGCCACGGCTGCACCGGCAAGGGCAACGACCAGGTGCGGTTTGAGCTGACCATCAAGGCGCTGGCTCCGGAGATGCCCATCATCGCCCCCTGGCGGATTTGGGATATCAAGTCCCGGGACCAGGAAATCGACTACGCCGAAGCCCACAATGTGCCCATCAAGATCAACCGGGAAACCAACTACTCCAAGGACATGAACCTGTGGCACCTGAGCCACGAAGGTCTGGATCTGGAAGACCCCGCCAACGAGCCCCAGTACAACAAGCCGGGCTTTTTGGAAATGGGCGTTTCCCCGGAACAGGCTCCCGATGAACCCACCTATATCACCCTGCACTTTGAAAAGGGCATCCCCACCGCCCTCAACGGCCAGGAGATGGACGGTGTGACCTTGATTAAAACCCTGAACAAGATCGGCGGGGAAAACGGCATCGGCCTGCTGGACATTGTGGAAAACCGGCTGGTTGGCATGAAGAGCCGGGGCGTGTACGAAACTCCCGGCGGCACCATCCTGTACAAAGCCCACGAAGTGCTGGAAACCATCTGCCTGGACAAGGCTACCCAGCACTACAAATACCTGGTAGCTCAGAAGTTCGGCGAGCTGGTGTACGACGGCTTGTGGTACACCCCCCTGCGGGAAGCTCTCTCCGCCTTTGTGGACAAGACCCAGGAAACCGTCACCGGCGATGTGAAGCTGAAGCTGTATAAGGGCAACATGATCAACGCCGGGGTCACCAGTCCCTACACCCTGTACAGCGAAGACTTTGCCTCCTTCGGCGAGGACGACGTGTACAACCAGAAGGACAGCGAAGGGTTCATCAACCTCTTCGGCCTGCCCATCAAGGTGAAGGCTCTGCTGGACCAGCAGCGGAACAACAACCAGTAAGAAAAACCCAAAGCAAGCGGAATTTTAGACAATACTGCCCTTGTTGCGGCGGTATTGTCTATCCGCATTCCTGAGGGAAGTAAGAATCGGAGGAAAAACGCCATGGCCATGTGGGCAGGACGGTTCAAAAAAGAAATCGACAGTCGGGTCAACGACTTTAACAGCTCCATCTCCTTTGATGCGGTAATGTACCGCCAGGACATCCAGGGCAGCATTGCCCACGCCACCATGCTGGGAGAACAGGGCATTATCTCCAAGGAAGACCAGCAGGCCATCTGCAAGGGTTTGACCGGAATCCTGGAGGACATCGACAGCGGCAAGCTGGAGTTTGACCCCAACGCCGAGGACATCCATATGTTCATCGAGGCGGAGCTCACCGCCCGGATCGGGGACGCCGGCAAGCGGCTCCACACTGCCCGCAGCCGAAACGACCAGGTGGCGCTGGATGTGCGGATGTACCTGCGCACCCAGCTGGATGAGATCATGGGTGCCACCGCAGAATTGGCCAAAGCCATCTGCGCCATCGCCAAGGAGCACACCGAGACGGTGCTGCCGGGGTACACCCACCTGCAGCGGGCCCAGCCCATCACCTTTGCCCACCACCTCATGGCCTACGTCCAGATGCTGCTTCGGGATCTGGGCCGGATGCAGGACTGCTTTGAGCGGATGAACTACTGCCCTCTGGGCAGCGGCGCCCTGGCTTCCACCACCTACCCCATCGACCGGTTCCGCACCAGTGAACTTTTGGGTTTTACCGCCCCCACGGAAAATTCCCTGGACGGGGTGTCCGACCGGGATTTCTGCATGGAGCTGGCCAGCGACATCGCCATTTTGATGGTGCATCTCTCCCGACTCAGCGAGGAGATTATTTTATGGTGCAGCTGGGAGTTCCGGTTTGTGGAGCTGGACGATGCCTATTCCACCGGCAGCTCCATTATGCCCCAGAAGAAAAACCCGGACATCACCGAGCTGATCCGGGGCAAAACCGGACGGGCCATCGGGGATCTCACCACCCTGCTCACCATGATGAAGGGCCTGCCTTTGGCCTATAACAAAGATATGCAGGAGGACAAGGAAGCCATCTTCGACAGCTGCCGCACCGCCCTGCTGTGCCTAACCACCATCACCCCCATGCTCCAAACCATGCGGGTGAAGAAGGAAAACATGCGCCACGCCGCCGCCAAGGGCTTTATCAACGCCACCGACTGCGCCGACTATCTGGTGCGCCGGGGCCTGCCCTTCCGGGACGCTTATAAGATCACCGGACAGCTGGTGGCCTACTGCATCGACCATGACAAAACCTTGGAAACCCTCACCTTAGAGGAATACCAGCAGGCCAGCCCTCTGTTTGAAGAGGGGGTCTACCAGGCCATCAATCTGGAAGCCTGCGTCCGGGGCCGGAAGGTCTTTGGGGGCCCTGCGCCGGAAGCGGTGGAGGAACAGATCCGCCGGGCGGAGGATGCTCTGGCCAAGATCACAGAGTGAAGCAAAGGATAGAAAGGGAGTATTGGAATGAAACCCATTCAGGTGGGCATTGTAGGGGCCACCGGGTATGCAGGGGTGGAGCTGATCCGCATCCTGTTAAACCATCCCGGCGTAGAGCTGGCGGGGTTGTGCTCGGTGAGCTTTGAGGGAAAGACCATCGACCAGGTGTATCCCGCCTTCCATGAAATCATTGAAAAAACCTTAGTCAACGAGGATGAAGTTATTGACTTAAGCGACGTGATCTTCACCGGCGTCCCCCACGGGGTCTGCGAAGCCTTTGCCGCCAAAGCTCTGGCCAAGGGCAAAAAGGTCATCGACCTGGGGGCGGACTTCCGGCTGGACAAGGAAGAGGACTTCCAGCAGTGGTACGGCCTACCCTACCGTTATCCTCAGCTCCACCAGAAGTCGGCCTACTGCATCCCGGAACTCCACCGGGACCGGGTGCCGGGGAAAGAGATCATCGGCAATCCCGGCTGCTATCCCACCAGCATTGCTCTGGGGCTGGCCCCCCTGCTGAAAAGCGGCAAGGCGGAGGCCCAGAGCATTATCATCGACTCCAAGTCCGGGGTCACCGGTTCCGGCCGGGGCCTGAGCCAGACCAGCCACTACCCGGAGTGCAACGAGGCCTTCTCCCCCTATAAGGTGGCGGCCCACCGGCACACCCCGGAAATTGAGCAGACTTTGTCCCAGCTGGCAGGGGAAGAGCTGCGGGTCACCTTTGTGCCCCACCTGCTGCCGGTAAACCGGGGCATTGTCTCCACCATCTATGCGGGGCTGAAACAGCCCCTCACCGCCCAGCAGCTCCATGAGATGTACCGGGACTTCTATCAAAAGGAAAAGTTCGTCCGGGTGCTGCCTTTGGGAGAGGTGGCCAACCTGCGGAATGTGAAATATTCCAACTACTGCGACATCTCTCTCCATCTGGACAGCCGAACCAACCGGGCCATCATTGTCTCTACCATCGACAACATGGTGAAGGGGGCGGCGGGACAGGCGGTGCAGAACATGAACCTGCTGTTCGGCCTGCCGGAGGACACGGGACTGGGCATGATCCCTCCCTCCTTTTAAATCCCCCACAGAGAATACCCGGCCCCGGAGGACCAAGGATGAAACTTTTATTCAAGCAAAGGATGTTTTCCTGGTTTGACAGCTACGATATTTACGACCAGCAGGGAAATACGGTGTATACCGTAAAGGGACAGCTGTCCTGGGGGCATTGCTTAAAGATTTTGGATGCCTATGGGCAGGAAGTGGGCACTGTGAAAGAGCGGGTGTTCACCTTCCTTCCCAAGTTTGAAATGTATCTGGGCGGGCAGTATTTGGGCTGCATTCAAAAAGAATTTGCGTTTTTTCAGCCCAGGTACCACATTGACTGCAACGGCTGGCAGGTCCAGGGCAACCTGATGGAATGGGACTACCAAATCACCGATTGCACCGGCAGACCGGTGGCGGCGATTTCCAAAGAGCTGTTCCATCTCACCGACACCTATGTGATTGAAGTAGTTCGTCCCCAGGATGGGCTGGCAGTCCTGATGTTTGTGCTGGCCGTGGACGCCGAAAAGTGCTCCAGACGCTGAGGGTTTGGGAAAGTCCTTGGCGGCACCAATTCAGAAAAAGAGGAATACGGCATGATCAATTTAATTCCATTTGACGGATATGAATTTGTACCCGGCGGGGTCTGCGCCCCCAAAGGCTTTGTGGCCGGGGGACTGCACTGCGGGATTCGGAAAAACCAGACCAAAAAGGATTTGGCCATGATTTACTCTAAGGTTCCCTGCAAGGCTGCCGCCATGTACACTCAAAATAAAGTAAAGGGAGCCCCCATCCAGATCTGCAAGGAAAATCTGGTCAACGGGGTGGCTCAGGCAGTGATCTGCAACAGCGGCAACGCCAACACCTGCAACGCCGACGGGGAGGAAAAAGCCCGAACCATGTGTGAGCTGGCAGGCAAGGCTTTGGGCATTGCTCCCGAAGACGTGATCGTGGCCTCCACCGGGGTCATCGGCCAGGTGCTGCCTATTGAGCCTATTCAGGAGCACGTTCAGGAATTGGCGGACAGCCTTTCCGAAACCGGGGGCAACGACGCCGCCCAGGCCATTATGACCACCGATACCGTGGCCAAAGAGGTGGCGGTGCGGTTTTCCATCGGCGGCAAGGAGTGTACCATCGCCGGCATGGCCAAGGGCAGCGGCATGATCCACCCCAACATGGCCACCATGCTCTGCTTTTTGACCAGCGACGTGGCCATCGACCAGCTTTTACTGGAGCGGGCCCTGCAAGGGGTGGTGGCGGACACCTTTAATATGGTCAGCGTGGACGGGGACACCTCCACCAACGACACCTGCGCCTTGATGTGCAACGGGATGGCGGAAAACCCCCAGATTGTGGACGCTTCCTCCCCGGAATACCGCGCCTTTGTGGACGGGTTATATGTGGTGCTGATGAACCTCTCTCGGATGCTGGCGGCAGACGGGGAAGGGGCCACCAAGCTGATGGAATGCGCCGTCACCGGAGCGGTGGACACTAAAAACGCCAAGATCATCGCCAAGAGCGTCATTACCTCCACCTTGTTTAAGTGCGCCATCTTCGGGGAGGACGCCAACTGGGGCCGGGTGCTCTGCGCCATCGGCTACAGCGAAGCGGATCTGGATATCCATGAAGTGGATGTGACCCTGCAAAGCGCCGCCGGGTCGGTGCAGGTCTGCCGGAACGGCGCCGGGGTGGACTTTTCCGAAGAGGAAGCCGCCAAGGTGCTGGCGGAGGACGAAGTCCGCATTCTGGTGGAACTGGGGGACGGCGTGGGAAGCGCCGTGGCCTGGGGCTGCGATTTGAGCTATGATTATGTGAAGATCAACGGGGACTACCGGACCTGAGAAGTTTTATTTGTCAGGGAATTTGGAGCAGAAAAGAGGAAGCAACTTTGGCTGAGGGAACAAAGATGGACAATTTGATGCGGGCCCAGGTGCTGGTCAACGCCCTGCCCTATATCAAGGATTACAACGGCCAGATCGTGGTGGTGAAGTACGGTGGAAACGCCATGGTCAGCCCGGAACTCAAAGACGCTGTGATGAAGGACATCGTCCTGCTGAGTTTGGTGGGGGTCCGGCTGGTGCTGGTCCACGGCGGCGGCCCGGAAATCAACCAGCAGCTGAAGAAAATCGGCAAGGAAAGCAAATTCGTAGGCGGTCTGCGGTACACCGACGCCGAAACCGCCGAAGTGGTGCAGATGGTGCTGGCCGGCAAGGTGAACAAGGATTTGGTGGCCCTGCTGGCCCGCCACGGCGGCAAGGCACTGGGACTCTGCGGCATGGACGGCCGGATGATCGAGGTGGAAAAGAAGCGCAGCGAAGTGGATCTGGGTTTTGTGGGCAGCATCACCAAGGTGAATACCCAGGTGATTTTAGACGCTTTGGACAACGGCTACATCCCGGTGATTTCCACCGTAGCGGCGGATGAAAAGGGGCAGGTGTACAACATCAACGCCGATACCGCCGCCGCCAAGATCGCTGCGGAGCTGAAGGCCAAGAACCTGATTTTGATGACCGACATTCGGGGACTGCTCCGGGACAAGGAGGATGAGTCCACCCTGATCCCCCAGGTGCAGGTCAGCGAAGTCCCCAACCTGATTCGCCAGGGCATTATCAGCGGGGGCATGATCCCCAAGATTGAATGCTGCGTGGAATCCATCCGTCGGGGCGTGAAAAAGTCCCTGATTCTGGACGGGCGGATTCCCCACTCCCTGCTTATCGAGATGTTTACCGATGAGGGTGTGGGCACCATGTTCCTGTAAACGGACCGGTCAAAGGAGAGGATTAGACAATGAGCGACTGGATGAATCTGGACCAAGAATATATTGTGGGCTGCTATGGCCGGTTCCCGGCGGTGCTGGTCAAAGGCCAAGGGGCCAAGGTCTGGGACGAAACGGGCAAGGAATACCTGGATCTGGGCAGCGGCATCGGGGTGAATTCCCTGGGTTACTGCGACCCGGAATGGGTGGAAGCGGTTTCCAGCCAGGCGGCCAGATTGCAGCACACCTCCAACCTGTACTACACCACCCCGGACATTGCCCTGGCCCAAAAACTCTGCACCGAGACCGGCTATCAGAAAGCCTTTTTCTGCAACTCCGGGGCGGAGGCCAACGAGGCTCTTTTAAAGATTGCCCGGAAGTACAGCTTTGACAAATACGGCAAGGGGCGGCACACCATCATCACTTTAGTGAACTCCTTCCACGGCCGCACCATGAACACCCTCACCGCCACCGGCCAGGAGGTGTTCCACAACTTCTTCTTCCCCTTTGCGGAGGGATTTCGATACGCCCAGCCTACCTGGGAAGGGGTGCAGGAGCAGCTGGACGACTCCGTCTGCGGCATTCTCATCGAGCCCATCCAGGGCGAGGGCGGGGTTTGCCCCCTGGACAAGGAGTTTGTCCAGAAGTTGGCCAAATTCTGTGAGGAAAAGGACATCCTCCTGCTCTGCGACGAGGTCCAGACCGGCATCGGACGCACCGGTAAGCTGCTGGCGGCGGAGTGGTTTGATGTACGCCCGGACGTGGTGAGCCTGGCCAAAGGATTGGGGGGCGGGCTTCCCATCGGGGCGGTGCTCTGTAACGAAAAGACCCAGAATGTGCTGGGTCCTTCCCACCACGGCACCACCTTTGGGGGCAACCCGGTGGTCTGCGCCGGGGCGCTGGTGTGCTTGGGCCGCATTGCCGACCCTGCCTTTTTGCAGCAGGTGCAGGAGAAGGGTGAGCGGATCCGCTCCACTCTGAGCCAATCCCCGGAGGTGGAGGACATTGCCGGGCTGGGCATGATGCTGGGCATCCGGCTGAAAACCAAAACCGCCAAGGAAGTGGCCAACGCCGCTTTGGAAGCGGGGGTGCTGGTGCTCACCGCCAAGGAAAAGGTACGCCTGCTGCCCCCTCTCACCATCACCCAGGAAGAACTCACCCAGGCGCTGGACAAGCTGCTGGGTGTTCTCAACGGATAAATACCAACCCAAAGAAAGGATGAGACCCATGAACAACACCCATCTGCTGAAGATGCTGGATTTGGACAAAGAGGAGATTTTGGAGATTCTGAATCTGGCCGACCAGCTGAAGTACGAAAACCTTTACGGCATCCAGCACCATGTTTTGCAGGGCAAGACCCTGGGGATGATTTTCCAGAAATCCTCCACCCGGACCCGTGTGTCCTTTGAGGTGGGGATGTACCAGCTGGGGGGCGAAGCCCTGTTTTTGAGCAGTCGGGATTTGCAGCTGGGCCGGGGCGAGCCCATCCAGGACACCGCCCGGGTGCTGAGCCGCTACCTCAACGGCATTATGATTCGCACCTTTGCCCAGAAGGAAGTGGAGGACCTGGCCAAGTTCGGGTCCATCCCGGTGATTAACGGCCTCACCGACTTCTGCCACCCCTGCCAGGTGCTGGCGGACTTGATGACCATCCGGGAATACAAAAAAAGTTTCGATGGCCTGAAGATGTGCTACATCGGGGACGGCAACAACATGGCCAACTCCCTGATTGTTGGGGGCTTGAAGGTGGGCATGAAGGTAGCTGCCGCCTGCCCGGAAGGCTATCTGCCGGATGCTCAGGTGTTGGACTTTGCCAAGGACAACCCCAACTTCCTGCTGACTCAGGACATTCTGGAAGCCGCCGCCGGGGCGGACGTGCTGTTCACCGACGTGTGGGCCTCCATGGGCGAAGAGGACCAGGCGGAACAGCGGCGCAAGGACTTTGCCGGCTGGCAGATCAACGACACCGTGCTGGAAGCCGCCAATCCGGAGTGCATGGTGCAGCACTGCCTGCCCGCTCACCGTGGGGAAGAAATCACCGAGAAGGTGTTTGAAGCCCACGCCAAGGAAATCTTTGACGAAGCGGAAAACCGGCTCCACGCCCAGAAAGCGGTTATGGCACTGTTGATGAAGTAAATCCAAAAGCAAACCCCGAGGGAATTTCTCGGGGGCTTTTTTGTCTGGATTGTTTTGATTAGGGCTCCAACTCCTTCTTATGATACCCCTTCTCTCCGCAATAGGGGCACTTCATCTTTCGGCTTCGTCCCCGGTGAGGGGCAAGTACCACCGCTTTCAAGGTGGGGACGTACCGAGCGTGGCAGTGGGGACCCTGGCGGTCTGAAAAGCCATGCACCCATGGTTGAGTTTATAAAGATAGGCGGGTCAACCGGTGGTTGAGAAGAAGGAAAGCTACTTCCCCAGCTTCCTGCGCCGCCTCAGATAAATCCATCCGCCGATGACCAGGGTCAGCAGTTCCGCTGCCGGGAAGGACAGCCAGATTCCCGGTACCCCCAGCCAGACGGAGAGCAGCAGCGCCGCCGGCACAATCAAAAACAGCCCCCGCAGCAGGGAAACCACCTGTCCCGGAAGGGATTGTTCGGTGGAGGTGAAAAAGATGGAAAGCAGGATGTTGATTCCTGCAAAGAAAATGCCGGTAAAGTAGAGCAGCAGCCCCTGCCGGGCGGTTTCCTGGAGCTGGGCGTTCTGCTCGCTGTTAAACCAGGAAACAATCAAATCCGGCTGCCAAAGGATGAAGAGGTAGAAGAGGGCGCTGAGCACCAGCACGGTGAGGACGGCGTAGCGCATGAGAAGTTTCAGCTGGGTGAAGTGCTTTAACCCAAAGGCGGTGCTGAGCAAAGGCTGGGTGCCCTGGGCCACCCCGGTGAACACCGCCAGAATCACCAGCGACAGGTTGGCCACCACCCCGTAGGCCGCCACCGCCGTATTCCCTGCCAAGCTCAACAGCAAAGCGTTGAACAAGATGATCACAATGCCGCTGGAAAACTCGGTGACCAGGGAGGGAAAGCCCAGGGAAAACACCTTCCCGGCCATCTTCCCGGACAGTTTGGGCCGGGCGGGACGGAAGCCGTTTTTGTGCCGGAAAAAGTGGAGGGAGAGGACGCACAGGCTGATGATGGGGGCCAGGCCGGTGGCGAACACCGCCCCGAACATCCCCATGCCCAGGGGGAAGATGAACAGGTAGTCCAGCACCACATTGGATAGGCTGCCGGTAATCATAGCGGCCATGGAAAGCTGGGGGTTGCCGTCGTTTCGCACAAAGCAGATGATAATGTCGTTGAGCAAAAAGGCGGGGGCAAAGAGCAGCAGGGTGTGAAGATAGGTCTCGGTCATGGGCAGGACGGTGTTATCCGCCCCCAGCAGCTGGGCGATGGGCCGGGAAAACAGCAGCCCCACCAGCACAAACAGTACCGCCAGCACCGCCCCCAGCAGCAGGGTGTGGGTGAAAATCTGGTGGAGCCGATCCGTCTCTTTCCGGCCTACGGCGATGGAATATTGGGTGGCTCCCCCCATCCCCAGCATCAGGCCGGTGCCGTGGATGAGGTTGTACACCGGGATGGCCAGGTTCAGGGCGGTCAGGCCGTTGGCGCCCAGGCCCTGGGCCACAAAAAAGGTATCCGCCAGAATATAGCAGGACAGCCCCACCATCCCCAGCACATTAAAGGAAGCGTACCGGGCGTATTGAGCAAAGCTGCGGCTCACTTTCATGTTTTTTCCTCCTAACAGCAAAAAACACCGCCTTGCGCGTCTTCATGGCCTACCGACGCACAAACCGGTGAAATTCGGCCTACCCGGCGGCAGACCGAATACAGTATGGAATTTGCCTATACTATATCAAAATCCGGCGGGGTTGTCAACGCAAAAACAGTGGTTTTTCCGAAAAAAGAAGACAGTCTTGCAAACTTTCCGGAAATTCGCTACAATATTACATTAGAAATGAGTAACACACAAGGAGCATCAACATGGTAGTACAGCTGGAACAGGTTGGGAAAAATTTCGGGGAACGCCGGATTCTGGAAGGGGTCAGCCTGTCCATTCAGGAAGGGGAGCGAATCGGCCTCATCGGCCCCAACGGGGCGGGGAAGTCCACCCTGCTCAACCTCATCGCCGACCCTTCCTTTGCCGACGAGGGCACGGTGTCCTATGGGAAAGACACGGTGGCGGGGTATCTTAGGCAGAACACCGGCCTGGACCGGGACAGCACCATCCAGCAGGAGATGGAAAAACCCTTTGCCCAGGCTTTGGAACTGGCGGCTTCCCTGCGGCGGATGGAGCTGGCGGGCCAGGCCATGACCCCGGAATACCAGCAAGCCACCGCCCAGTTTGAAGCCTTGGACGGGTACCAGGTGCAGGTGAAGATTGACACGGTGCTTACCGGCATGGGCTTTGCGGGGTACGACCGCAACACCATCATCGCCACCATGTCCGGCGGGGAAAAAACCCGGCTGGCCCTGGCCAAGCTGCTGTTGGAGCGCCCCACCCTGCTGATGCTGGACGAACCCACCAACCACCTGGACTTTGCCACCCTGACCTGGCTGGAGGACTACCTTTCCTCCTACCGGGGGACGGTGCTGGTGGTGAGCCACGACCGGTATTTCTTAGACCGGATGGTCACCCGCATCTGGGAGGTGGATGGGGGCGCCGTCTTCGATTACCCCGGCAACTACACCCGCTACAAGGAGCTGAAGGCGGAGCGGTTAAAGGCTCAGCAGAAGGAATACGAGAAGCAGCAGGTGGAGATTGCCAAGCTGGAGGACTACATTCGCAAAAACATGGTTCGGGCCTCCACCGCCGCTTCCGCCAAAAGCCGGGAAAAGAAGCTGGAGGCCATGGAGCGCATCCAGCGGCCGGTGTTCACCCACAAGACCCCCCACTTCCACTTTACCTTCACCAAGGAGCCGGTGAAGGATTTGCTTACCGTCCACCGGCTGAACCTGAAGGTGGGCCAGCCCCCCAAAACCCTCTGCGGCCCCTTGAGCTTTGAGATCAAGCGGGGGGAGAAGGTGGCTCTCATCGGCCGCAACGGCATCGGCAAGTCCACCTTGCTGAAAACGGTGCTGGGGATGAGCCCCTACTGCGACGGGGAGGTGGTGTGGGGCCGGAATGTGACCACCGCCTACTACGAGCAGGAAAACCTGAACCTAAACTTTGAAAACACGGTGCTGGAGGAACTTTGGGGCCGCTACCCTGACCTGCTGGAAAGCCAGGCCCGGCGGCTGCTGGGCAGCATGCTCATCACCGAGGAAAACGTGTACAAAAAGGTGGGGGTGGTGTCCGGCGGGGAGCGGGCCCGATTAGGATTCGCCATTATGGTCAACGCCAAAGCCAACACCCTGCTGTTTGACGAACCCACCAACCATCTGGACCTGGACAGCAAGGAAGCCCTGGAAGGGGCGCTGAAGGAGTTTGCCGGCACTCTGCTGTTTGTCAGCCACGACCGGTACTTTCTCAACGCCATCCCCACCAAGATTTTGGAGCTCACCGATGAGGGCTTAAAGATCTACCCCGGCAATTACGACGACTACCGCCGGCAGAAAGCCAAAGAGCAGTCCGCCCCCAAACCTGCCGCCGTCCCCAAGCCGGTGAAGGGCCGGGGGAAGGAGCAGCGGGTCCAGGACGCTAAGCGCCGGGCGGAAATCCGCCGTCTGGAGCAGGAAATGGAGCAGCAGGAAAGTGCCATCCGGGAATTGGAAGCCCTGATTGCCGACCCGGCCTCCGCTGCCGACTACCAGAAATTGGAGGACGCCTGCCGCCGGCTGGAGCAGCTCCACCAGGAAAACGACGCCGCCATGGAACAGTGGCTCGCCCTCACCGAAGAAGGGGAATAACCCTGATTTGCTTTCGAAATTACGCTTGTTGTTGCTGATTATAGCGCAACAGGCGTTTTTTTGGCGAGGAATGTAAAATTTACCTTTACGATTTGTAAAAAGAATGTTATAATGCCAGTGTATGCGGCAACCATCCGAAAGATTGAAAAAAGAGATTGACAACAGGAGGTTCCTATGGAGGTAGTCATTACGCTGATCACTCTGCTGGGCGGGCTGGCGCTGTTTTTGTACGGCATGAATATGCTCAGCGGGAATTTGGAAAAACTCAGCGGCGGGAAACAGGAATACTATCTGGAAAAGATGACCAACAATGTGTTTAAGGGGGTCTTGGTGGGCCTGGTGATTACCGCCTGCATTCAGAGTTCCTCCGCCACCACCGTGATTGTGGTGGGGCTGGTCAACGCCGGAATCCTGAAGCTGCGAAACGCCATCGGGGTGATTATGGGCGCCAACATCGGCACCACCGTCACTGCCCAGATTCTCCGCCTGGCCGGCATTGAGGACGGCGGAAATTACTTCTTGATGATGTTCAAACCGGAGGTGCTGGCGCCGCTGGCGGGCATTATCGCCATTTTGATGATTATGGGCTGCAAAAAGCAGTCCCACAAAATGGTGGGGGAATTTTTGATGGGCTTCTCCATCCTCTTTACCGGGATGCAGATTATGTCCGATTCCGCTTCCCTGTTTGCGGACAGCCCGGTGTTCCAAAACATCTTTGCCACCCTCACCAACCCCTTCCTGGGCGTGCTGGTGGGCGCCGGAGTCACCGCCATTATCCAGAGCTCTTCGGCGTCGGTGGGCATTTTGCAGGCCCTGGCCCAAACCGGGGTGATTTCCTGCTCCGCCGCTATCCCCATTATCCTGGGCCAGAACATCGGCACCTGCATCACCTCTATTCTGGCTTCCATCGGCGCTTCCACCAACGCCAAGCGGGCGGCCATGGTGCACCTGTACTTTAACATCATCGGCACCGTGCTTTTCCTGACGGCCACCTACGTCTTTGTGGCCATTGCCCAGCCGGTATGGTGGACCGAGCCCATCACCATGGGAGGCATTGCGGATTTCCACACCCTGTTTAACGTGGTGGTGACCCTGGTGCTGCTGCCCTTCACTTGGCTGCTGGAAAAGCTGGCGATGCTCACCATCCGGGACAAGAAAAAGCTGGACGAGGACGGGGACGACTACACCCAGGACCTGGCCGGTTTGGAAGAACGGTTTTTGCAGGTATCCCCCAGCATTGCCATCTCCCAGTGCGAGCAGGTGGTGCTGAAGATGGGGCAGTACGCCGCCAAAAACTTCAGCAAGGTCCGGCTGCTTTACCGGGACTACGACCCCCGCCGGGCGGAAAGCATCCGGGAGCGGGAAACCGCCATCGACCGGATGGAGGACCGGCTGAACAACTACATCCTCCGGCTGGGTGATTCGGAACTCACTGAAAAGGAAAGCCGCACCGTCACCCAGATTTTAAAGATGACGGTGGAATTTGAACGGATCGGGGATTACGCCATGAACATCCTGGAACGGGCGGAAGAAATGCACAAAAAGGGCATTTCCTTCTCCAACAAGGCCCAGGAGGAGCTGGAAGTGATCTTCGACGCCGTGGAGGAAATCCTGGATAAAACTATGGTCTGCTATGACGGGTACCGCAGCGACCTGGCGGTGGAGGTAGAGCCTCTGGAAGAAATCGTCGACCAGCTTCAGGAGCGGCTGCGCTACAAGCACATCCAGCGGCTGAAGCGAGGCAAGTGCACCATCGACTGCGGCTGTATCTTCCTGGCCATCCTCACCGACCTGGAGCGGATCAGCGACCACTGCTCCAATGTGGCGGTGTATGTCATCGGCTACAACCGGGAGGAGGATATTTTGGATCGACATCAGTACATCCAAGCAGTCCACCAGTCCCAGTCCGGGGCTTATGCCAAGGCCATGGAGGAGTATCAGGAAAAGTATCTGAGCAAAATCAACATGAACAAATATCAGCAGTAAACCAAGGCAGCTCTCCGGAACCGGGGGGCTGCTGTTTGTTTTTCAGGAGAAGTTTCGGGGTGGGAGGCAAAGAAATCGGGGCAGGCGGCTTAAAAGGGGTTTTACTACTTTGGCGGTGGATTTTGTAAAAAGGCAGAAAATTATGCAAAAAGACGAAAGAGAAGGAGAAAAGTTACTATTTTTTTTACAATGAAACAACTAAACCCAGACTTCGCTTTTCCATAATCAAAAATTTTTTAGTAAAATTGCACAAGATTTTTTCTAAAAAATCTACACCGAAAGCTGTCTCTTTCCACAGTTTTTAGAGAGATTTCTCCTTGATTTTTTGCAGTTTTTGCTGTATGATGAGGTTGTATCGGTTTATCCTTGGATGAACCGGCAAAACAGAAAGCCGGTGCGCATGCTCCCCCCACTGAGGAATTTTGCGGCGCTGAATGGAAGATTGCGTTTGGGTCAGTCAAAAGAGCACCAAACGGCGGCGAAAATCAGGCAGTTTGCGGCAGGGCTTCTGTTTTTGCGAGAAATTGCAATAGGAGGAAACATTTCCATGAAGTTTAAAAAACTCTTGGCTGGTGTGTTGAGCGCAGCGATGGTTGCGACCATGATCCCCTCTTCCTTAGCGGGAATCTTTGTCAGCGCCGAAGGGCTGGACGACCACCTGTTGTTTCAGTATGAAAGCAGTCTGACCGATGCTTCCGGCAACGGCAACGACGGCGTAGCGCAAGGCGCCGGCGTGCAGGAAAACGTGGAGTATCAGGACAGAAATGCTGTTTATCTGAGCAGCACAAGCCACGGCGGCGGCTCCATCCAACTTCCGGATGATTTGACTGCCGACCTTTCATCCGAAACTGGTTTTACCTTCGCTACCTGGATCAATGCAGCCACCGATGCTGACTGGACCAGAATCCTGGATTTGGGCACTGATGCTTCCGGCGCCGATCCGGACACCGTGAAGGATTACTTCTTCATCGCACAGAACGGCCGGGTAGTGGCCGGCCAGGGCGGCACCGAATTCTACATCTCCGACACCGGCATCAGCCCGGCAGTGAATGAATGGCACCACATGGCCTTCACCTTTATGCCGGAAGTGAATGCTGAGGGCGAAAGCGGCCAGAATGTGGGCGTGATCGTCTATGTGGACGGCGAAGTAGCGTTCGATGCATCGGTCAACCAGACCAACTCCGGCACCCGGAACGCTCTGATTGCCTGGTGCAACGAGGTTCTCCCCACCCTCACCGATAACTACATCGGCTATTCCCGGTTTGCTGCGGACCCGGAACTGAATGCGTATCTGTCCGATATGCGGTTCTACGACATCGGCCTCACCTCCGATGAAGTGGTGCAGGTCATGGCCGACGGCATGACCGTGGATCAGGTGCTGAGCATGGCTTATGACAACCTGACCTTGTCTCAGACCGCCACCAGCACCGACATTTCCCTGCCCGACTCCGCTTTGGCGGGCCTGGTCAACGTGACCTGGTCTTCCAGCAACCCGGACGTCATGGGCAATGACGGCACCATCGGCACGGTGGAAGAAAACACCAACGTGACCATGACCGCTACCCTGAGCTATCAGGATCAGACTATTACGAAGGAATTCGTGATTACGGTTTACAGCGCCGATACCGTTCCCTATATGCTGAATATCGACGGCGAAGATGTGGTGATGGATGTATCCGACACCCTGTTCGGCTTGTTCTATGAAGACATCAACAATGCGGCGGACGGCGGCATCTATGCCGAGCTGGTGCAGAACCGCTCCTTTGAGTTCTTCACCTTCAGCGGTTACGATTCCAACTACACCACCGGCGCTTCCAGCCGGACCCATGTCCCCCTCCAGTACTGGACCGGAGACACCTCCATGATGACTGCCAAGCATGACGGCGGTTTGGACGAAACCAACCCCGCCCTGACTCTCACCGCTGCGGAAGACGAAGCCTTTGCCGGCATCAACACCACCGTGAACACCTACTATGCGACGGTGGCGGATGGCGCAGTGATCTCCAACCAGGGCTACACCTCCAGTGGCAGCAGCGCCATGAACATGGAACCCGGCGCCACCTACAATTTCTCCATTTATGCCAAGAACGCAGGTTCTTCCATCCAGGTGTATGTGGAGGATGACAGCGGCAACCGGCTTACCGATACCCAAACTATCACTGTGGACAGCGATGACTGGACCAAGTATGAAACGGTTCTGTCCAGCAGCACCGAAGCGGATACTCTGGGTACTCTGGTGCTGGAATTCACCGGCACTACCGACATCGACATGGTCTCCCTGATGCCGGTGGAAACCTGGGGCTATACCGATCAGGAAGGCAGTGAAACCGCTACTTCCAACTACGCTTCCAATGACAACTACCGCCTGCGGGAAGATTTGATGCAGGCCCTGCTGGACACCAACCCCTCCTTCCTCCGGTTCCCCGGCGGCTGCATCTCCGAAGGCAGCTACACCTGGGACAACGTGTATGACTGGAAGAAGAGCATCGGCACTGCCGAACAGCGGGAAGAAAACTATAACGTCTGGGGCTATGCCATGACCATGGGTCTGGGCTATTTGGAATACTTCCAGATGGCAGAAGACCTGGGTGCAGAACCCCTGCCGGTTATGGCCTGCGGCGTGCTCTGCCAGGCTAGAAGCGACGGCGCTTATGCAGCCGGCGGCGCTTTGATGGATTACTACATCCAGAGCTTCAAAGACCTCATTGAATTTGCCAACGGCGACGAGTCCACCGAGTACGGCGCTCTCCGTGCCGCTCTGGGCCGCCCGGAACCCTTCAACCTGAAGTACCTGGGCGTGGGCAACGAAAACTGGGGCAACGAATTCTTCGCCAACTTCGAAGTGTTCTATGCGGAAATCATGGCCTTCTGCGAAGAAAACGGCTACGACATTACCATCATCTCCACCACCGGCGCCCAGGCCAACGACTCTGCTTACCAGAGCGGCTGGGAATTCCTGGCTGGTGAAAAGGCAGACGGCGATTACTCTGACACTGTGACCACCGGTATGGACACCGTGGTAGGCGAAAGCGGAAGCACCGCCACCCGTACCCACAACTGGTACACCAGCGACAGCGAAACCGACCTGGCCCTGAAAGACAACTACATGGATACCATTGCGGACGAACACTACTATCGTTCCAATGAATATCTGCTGAACAACACCGACCGTTACGATTACTACGAACGTGTTTACAACGAAGACGGCACCATCAATGATGAGCTGTCCTCCAAGGTGTTCGTGGGCGAATATGCGTCCACCGATAAGAACACCATGATGGGCGCTCTCAGCGAAGCTGCGATCATGACCAGCTACGAACAGAACTCCGATGTAGTGCGTCTGGCTGCTACCGCTCCCTTGTTCAATAAGGAACGGGACGACAGCCTGTACCGTTGGACTCCCGACGTGATCTGGTTTGACAACGACAGCGTGTGGTTCACCCCCACCTACTATGTGCAGTCCCTCTTCCCCTCCAACCTGGGCGACGAGCTGCTGCGCACCGACTTCCAGTATCTGGATGAAAACGGGGAAATGAAGACCCTGCAGCCGGAAGGCGGCGTCATGCTGGCCAGCGGCAATGCGGCGGTCACCATTCGCAGCGCTACTATCTACAATGCCAACGGTGACGTGTACCAGACCTACGACTTCACTCAGATGAGCGAAAGCGACCTGGCTCTGGCTGGCTGGACCGAACTGCCCAGCAGCACCGCAGGCTACACCCTCACCAGCGAGGGCCTGAACCTGGCGGCTCAGACCGCCGGTTACAACGGCATTTACCTGAACGCCGACGATATGCCTGCCAACTACAAAGTGGTTGTGGATGCTACCCGCACTTCTGACGGTCCGGACGGCTTCTATGTAGGCGTAGGTGTCACCGACGTCACCGTGGGCAGCGAAGACATGGTTGTATACTCCATCAACTATGGCGGAAATGCCACCGGCTTCAAGGTGTACAAGGACGGCGTGGAAGGCTATACCCTGGGCGACTACAGTGTAGGAACCGCCGCAGGCAACACCTACCTGACCCAGTACGAAGCCATCACCACCGGCACTGCGTACGAAATCACCGTGGACTACGGCACCACCACTGCCACCCCCGACGGCATTGAAGTAGCCTCCGGACGGCAGCAGCTCAATGCCTGGTACACCAGCGAAGGCTTCGAGTCTCAGAAACTCAACGCCAACCTGACTGCGGTCAACGACATGATCTACAACTCCGTCACCAAGGACGACGAGTATGTGTACATCAAGTTGGTGAACGTGGACGGTTACAGCAAGACCACCGGTATCAACATTGACAATCTGGCTATGTCCGGCAAGGGTACCATGACTGTGCTGGCCGGCACCGAAGACAATGTGAACACCGCCAACGTGAACACCGACGGCAATGAAGTAATTGCTCCGGTGGAAAGCGAAATCACCCTCCAGAACGGTTCCACCACCCTCACCCTGCCCGCTTACAGCCTGACTGTGCTGAAGCTGGAAATCAGCGACGGCAATTTGGGCCTGACCATGGGCGGCAGCCTGGTGGATTCCAACAATCTGACCACTGAAGCAGGCCGGGAAGGCTGGAGCGGCTACACCGCTTCCGATATGGGCGCCACCTATACCGAAGGCAATGATACCATTACCGAAGATGAAAACGGCGTCACCTTTACTGAAGCTGGTTTGAACAGCTACTCTCTGGCCAACCCCCTGAAGGGACAGGTCACCGATGGCTTCACCGTCACGGTGGATGCCACCATTCCGGAAGGCCAGGAGCTGACCGATTATGAAGGCTTCTTTGGCTTCAACAACCATACTACCTGGCAGTACTGGCAGGCCAGCAACAACGGTGCAACCCTCCAGGCCAACTCCGATTTGGCTTATACCAACTGGACCGGCGAAGCACCCGGCGACAATCCCTTCTATTACGGCATTGTTGGCAGCGATCAGGATGCCATGCGGGATGTTCAGTACACCATCTCTGTGGATGAAACCGGCGCCAGCATCTATCTCAACGGCGAACTGGTTGCCACCTACACCGAAGAGAACAGTGACTATGTCAGCGCTGTGACCCTGGGTGCGGCCAACGGATTGGATTGGTTCAACCTGGGCTTCAATGCCGGCAGCGGCGAATGGAACTGGTTCAACACCCTGATGACCGTTTCCTCTGTCTCCTTCTACAACCGTGCTCTCACAGCGGAAGAAGCTGCTGCTTTGGCGGCTTACATCCCCTCTACCGGCGTTTCCATCGACGGTGAAGACACAGTTACCATCACCCGGGGTGATTCCGTGACCCTGAACGCCACCGTATACCCGGTGGGCGAAGGCGAACCCGATCCCGAAACCGGCAAACTGCCCGGCGCTGCTACTAACTCCGTGACCTGGTCCTCCAGCAATCCGGAAATCGCTACCGTCTCTAAGACCGGTACCGTTCGCGGCGTTGCAGCCGGTCAGGCTACCATTACCGCAACCACCACCGAAGGCTTTACCGATTCCGTCACCGTGACGGTGGAACCGGTACGGGTTTCCGGCATCACCATCAACACTGCGGCGCAGACCATTGACCTGGGCGCTTCCCTGCGCATCAGCGCCACCGTGTCTCCCTCCAATGCAGACAATAAGACCTTGAGCTACCAGTCCTCTAACCCCGATGTGGCTACCATCAATGAGGAAGGCATCCTCACCACCGTGGATGAAGGGACCACCACCATCACCGTTTCCAGCACCGACGGCTCCAACGTGTCCGCTACCGTGGACATCACCGTGGAGAACTTCCCGCTGGAAAGCGTGGTCGTGACCAACGCTCCCGACTTTGAATTGGTAGTAGGCTCCAGCCTGCGGCTGCGCACCGACGTAACTCCCGCCGAAGCCTATGTGACCATGAGCTACAGCAGCGACAATACCGAAGTGGCCACCGTGGAAGGCGGTATGCTCTCTATCGTAGGTGTGGGCAATGCCAACATCACTGTTACCGCGACCAAGGCGGATGGAAGCAGCGTTTCCACCGGCTTTGCAGTGACCGCTGTGGAACAGGGTGCTCTGGTAGCGGATTACCAGTTCAACGGCAACCTGACTAACGACGCCAACAAACTCCAGGAAGGTTCTTACCAGACCACCACCCAGCCCGATCTGGCAGTGGATCCGGAAACCGGAACCATCACCTTTGATTGGTCTTTGGGCGCCGGCTCTCACAACATTGTGCGGATGGACAACCCCTTGAAGGGTAAGGATCTCTCGGAAGTCGGCTTCTCTGTGGCCGTAATGATGGATCCCACCCAGTTGAATGACTGGGAAGGCATCTGGTCCTTCAGCGACGGTTCTGGCTTCTTTGGCATGGGCGGCACTGGTAAGCTGTGGTACAACGATTGGAACGGCGTGTACTACGACTTCAATGAAACCATCGGCGCCATCAGCCAAAACGAAGGCATGGAACTGATTACCGTTACCGTGGATCCGGTGAATGACAAGGTCTACGTCTACAAAGATGCAACCTTGACTTACACGGTGAATGTTCCCAATGCGGCTTCCGGTGAAAACTATGCCGATCTGATTTGCAGCTACGTTTCCGGTTTGAACTACTTCAACCTGGGCGCAGCAGCACCCGGCAGCTGGGGCACCTCTGCATTTACCTGCGATTACATCCAGGTTTACCAGCGTCAGCTTACCGATGCTGAGGTCGGCTATCTGGCCAGCACCGGCAGCATTGAAGAGCCGGAAGGCATCGACACCACTGCTTTGACCACTACTGTGACACAGGCCGCTCTCATCGACGGCGAAGGCTACACCCAGTCCAGTTGGGATGCTTTCATCGACGCTTTGACCGCAGCCAAGAATGTCCTGCTCAATCCCGAATCCAACTCCGCTGTAATGGAGGCCAACACCAACCTCACCAACGCCATGAATGGCTTGACCGAGTATGCGCCTCCGACCACTCCGGTAGCGGATGTGGAATACACCTTCGACGGCACGCTGGAAAGCGCAACGGAGGGTGTTGACGCAGCAGTTTTGGTAGGCAAGGGCGAAGGCGGCGTTGTGGGCGATGTGCTTGAAGATCAGACTGCCCAGTTCAGCGATGGCTCCATCGTGTTGAATCCCACCAATGGCTACGGTGTGCTGCTGGATGTGGACACCAGCACCATCACCAACAACACCTTCACCGTCAGCTTTGATGTAACCTATCAGAGCATCACTGCAAACCTGGCCACGCTGTTTATCGGCGCACAGGACCAGTCTTCTCAGCTGTGGTACTCCATCGGCAACGGTTATGCCCCCAATGGCGTCGAAGAAGCGAACTACATGATCTGGCACAACAACAACGGTACTTTTGGACAGCTCAATTCCGGCGTCGTGATTGAAACCGGCGTAAAGGGAACCATCACTGCTGTCTTTGAAGGCACCAACGCTGTGCTGTATCTCAATGGCGAAGAAATCCATCGCGGCACCGTGCCTGCAGTGGTTGGTGAAAACACCAACTTCTATCTGGGCGTCAACGCGTGGGATGCCATTGCAGATGTGACCATTGACAACTTTGAATTCTACAATGAAGCGCTTAATGCGGATCAGGTAGACTACATTGTCAACGGCACCGACATTGTCTACGAAGAAACTCCCGCTGACATCACCTGTGTCACCGGCGAAGAACTGACCGCTGTTCAGGAAACTGTGGCTCATGCCATCGAGACTGCGGAAAACTGGACTGGTTCCGAAGATGATGCCCGGTACCAGCTGCTCACCACCCTCAACGGTATGGTGGCAGAAGGGGATGTGACCAAGATCACGGCGGAACAGGCTGCAGCGCTCCAGGTCGCTCTGAACACCACCATGAACTCCATGAGCGTGGTTGGCGATAAGAACGGCGACGGCGTGTTGGATGTCCTGGATGTCATGACTCTGGCACAGTATGTGGTTGGAAGCATCACTGAGATTGACGATCCCGACGTGAACAACGACGGCGAAGTTGATGTTCTGGACGTGATGTATCTGGCTCAGGTGGTAAACGGCTCTCTGGAGTATCCTCTGGGCGCCATGTAATCCCCACAAAAAACAAATTCTAATTTGAGTTTGGGTTCGCTCCCCCGAAAAGGGGAGCGAATTTTTTTGCCTTTGGAAACATTGACAAGCCGGGCGGCAGCGGGTATAATATACCTGTTGCCGGAGTGGCGGAATTGGCAGACGCCCGGGACTTAAAATCCCGTGGGCAGTAATGCCCGTGCCGGTTCGACCCCGGTCTCCGGCACCAAACCGTCGTGAATGTTAGGTTCACGGCGGTTTTTTCATAGATTTCAGCGGCTTTCCTTTTTCCCTCTGCTTTCGACTCCCAACAGAAGCGATGGGTTTTTTAATCTTTTTATAAGATTGTACGAAAAACCTCTTTTTTCCTTGACACCTCCCAAAAACCGTGGTACGCTGAATGGAAATTGGGTAAGAAAAACAAGGAGGAGTCTGTTTGAAAAAGCTGGATCAAGAGCTGGATCACCGGGGATGGAAACTGGCCCATATTATTTTGTTGGTGCTGGGTACTGCCTTTCTGGTATCCGGAGCGTTTACTCCCGTGCTGTGGTTTGACGAAAGCTACACCGTGGGGCTGATGAATCATGGTTTTTGGGACATGTGCGCTATTGCGTCCTACGACGTTCACCCCCACCTGTACTACATTCTGCTGAAACTGGTGACCATGGTCACCGGCAACAGCATTGTTGTCATGCGCTTGTTCTCCGTGCTGGGCGGGGCGCTGATCGGCCTGCTGGGGTATACCCACATTCGCCGGGATTTTGGGGCCAGGGTGGGATTTTGGTTTTCTTTCTTCACCTTTGCCATGCCGGTGATGTTCAAGTACGCCCTGCAGATTCGGATGTACACCTGGGCGGCACTGTTTATCACCCTCACCGCCATCTATGCCTGGCGGGCGGCATATCAGCCGGAGTGCTGGAAGAAAAACTGGATTTTGTTTGCAGTGTTTTCTCTGGCAAGCGCTTACACCCACTATTTCGGTCTGTTTTCAGTCATTGTTATCAATCTGTTTTTGCTGGCGTATACCCTCAAAAATCGGCAACACATTCTTCGCTGGCTGCTGTTTGGATTGATTCAGATTGTGGCTTATCTGCCGGGGGCCTGGGTGCTGCTGCGGCAGATGAACGAGGGTGGCGCTGTTTGGATTGAGGTAAAATATCCCCAGGTGCTGGAAAACACCTTGGACTTTTACTTTATCGGCGGTTATACGGAAAACGCCACCGACATGTCCCAGTGGGACTTCTACTCCAGCACCATTGTAGCCGGCGTGGTTTGGATCTTTTTCCTGGTGATGTTAATATTGCGGCTTCGGAAAAATCCAAAGGACGCCAAACCGGCAGTGGTGGCTTTACTTGCGGATCTGGGAATCATTGCCGTTACCCTTTTTGTTTCCCTGTTCCGGGAAATCTATTTCGTGCGCTACACCATGGTGTTCTACGGGCTGATTGTGTTCTTCTTTGCTTACCTGATGAGCGGGGTGAAATGGAAGGTGGTGCAGATTCTGGTAGCAGCAGTCTTTTTAGCGGTGACGGTGCGCTGGGCCATTCCTGCCTATGAATCCAACTACGATGTGTCTGCCACGGCAGTGGAAGATAAGCTGGGCGGCGTGATGCAGGATGGAGATGTGATGCTGCTCAATGACCGGATGGGTGCTTTTATCACGGTAAAATTCCCGGATTTGGATCTGTATTACTACAACCCCTATGACCACAATGAAGATCGGGCTTTCCAAGCCCTGGCCCATGAGGTGCATATTGTGCACGATACCCAGCAGGTGGAAGAGGATTTGCAGGATTACACCGGCAACATCTGGGTGTTCAACCAGGACAGTGTATTCTGCGATTTGGTGGAGCAGCTGCCGGACACCCGGCAGGTGGAGACCATCAACATTGCCACCAAATACTATTTTTACAGTTACGATTTGGTATTGTATCAAAAAGGCTGATGTTCTGGATGCGTTCCCAGAGCAGGAAAGTCCCCTTTATGAAAAAGAAAAGATCCCCCTGTCGGTGTAAGGCAGGGGGATCTGCTTTGTGTGGGGGTATGGAAAAGTTCAGCTTTTGGCAGAGGGGCGATGGTACAGAGAATTTAAAATAAGACAAACAAAAATCGGAGCAGCTTACAACTGCCCCGACAATGGTACGCCAGAAGGGATTCGAACCCCCGACCTTTTGGTTCGTAGCCAAACACTCTATCCAACTGAGCTACTGGCGCACACCTTATGGAAGTTCTTTTCAGAACATTGTTTAGTATACCACCGCCCAAAGGGTTTGTCAACACTTTTTTGCGAAAAGATGAATTTTCCCGGCGCATCCTTTACAGTTTGGGCAGAATCCTGTATAATTTTCCAGGAGGACACATAGTTATCACTCAGAAAACCGGATGATTGGAAAGGGAGGACAGCGGATTGAAACGAACGACGGTGTTGCGCACGGCAAACAATTTAGGTCTGCTGCTGGTAAGTCTGGGATTGATTGCAGGGGGCGTGCTGCTGCTGGTGATTCAGGATATTGTGGTGCTGTCCGCCTCCTATTTGCTGGGGGCGGCGCTGGTGGTTATCGGCGTGGCGGGCATTGTGGGCTGGTTTTTGCACGAGGGGCGGAAATGGTTTGAATTGCTGTGGATGTTTTTATGTATCCCCTTTGGGGTGTTGATTATCTTCAACACCGTGGTTCCTTTGACTATCGTGGTGATCCTGTTTGGGCTGTACCTGCTGCTTACCGGGGTGATCAAAGCCATCGACGCCGTGCTGCTGTGGCAGGAGGAAAAGAAAGGTTTTCTGCTTTCCACCGCCCAGAGCCTGCTGTTTTTGTCTGTGGGAGTGATTCTGCTTATTGCCCCCTGGGAGCACATTTCGGTGGTATTTACCATCGTGGCGGTATACCTGCTGATTTTAGGTGGCTTCCAGCTGGCCCAGGCCATTGACGAATTGCTTCCCAACAAGGCCAAACAGAAGGTGCGGCGGCATATCCGTTTCCCCTTGCCTGCCATACTGGAAGCCCTGATGCCTTTTACGGTGCAGTGCCGGGTGAACCGTTACCTGGCTCGCGCCCAAACTTTTGATGAGCTGAAGGAGGAGATTCCCCCGCGGGATGGGGGAAAACCCGGCTTGGAGGTGTTCATCCATGTGGCGGACGGAGGCGGCAACGCCATCGGCCACTGCGATATCTGCTTTGAAGGGAAGATGTATGCTTACGGCAGCTACGATGAAGCGGCCCAGCACCTGGGCATTGCGCCGGGAGTGATGATTGTTTCCAAAAAGGAAGAATACCTTCCCTTTACTTCCGGCTATGCCCACACCACCATCTTCGGTTTCGGGCTGCGCCTCACCGAAAAGCAGAAAGATATGGTGCGGGAACGGTTGAAACAGATTATGTCCGATGCCTATCGCTGGTACCCCCCTTATCAACAGGCGTTGGAACTGGATCCCAAAGCCAAGCTGGAGGATTTCACTGACTATCCCAGCCGGCTGAGTGTCTGTACCCAAACCAAGATGTATAAATTCTCCAAGAGCAAGTACAAAACCTATTTCCTTTTTACCACCAACTGCGCCATGCTGGCCCTGGACCTTCTGGGTAAAATGGGACTGGATGTGCTGAACATCAACGGTATCCTCTCCCCCGGCACCATCTACGATTTTTTGGAGACGGAGTATCTCAATCGGGGCGGTTTGGTGATTCAGCGGAACCTTTACCGCATGACTCCCAAGGGATTGCTCACCACCGATGGGGACAAAAACCACTACACCTACCGTCAGGGTGCGTACCGGAACTTTAACCTGAAACCGGTGATTAACATGGACCGCTGGCGCAGCCAGCATCAAAAGAGTTCTGAAAATAGCTGACATACCTGGAACTTCCGGCTCATACCTATGGAAAAAAACGAGGAGTGAGCCGGATGTTTGTCTGTGCAGTGAAGGCCACCTGGAAACGGGTGGCGGTGATTCTGTTGGTGGCGGCGGCCGTCATCGGATTGCTGGTAGTGTGGCTGGGGGGCTGCCAGGCCCCGGCGGAAGAAGTGGCCGCCCCGGAACCGATACGGCTGAGTACCGTCAGCGAAATGGTGGAGTGGCTGGCAGGGGAAGGTATTGAAGTGGACCCAGACAGCTTGGTTCAGGACACTATTACCATTCCCCAACCCTTCGATGAAATCTACACCCAGTACAATCAGCTCCAGCTGGAAGCGGGGTTCGATCTTACCCCCTACCAGGGCAGTACCGTCCAGCGCAGCTGCTTTACGGTGCTGAACTATCCCAACCAGGAGGAGGGGGTGCTGGTGCATCTGCTCTGCCTGGACGGAGAGCTGATCGGCGGCGACCTTTGTTCGGTGCGGCTGGATGGGTTCCTTACCGGGCTGATTATGCCGGAGGGATAATACAATTCGGAGAATGTAAAAAAATAATACTGATTGGAAAGAAAGCCTGCCGCTGCGCAAGGTTTGACGCAGCGGAACAGGAGGACTTTGGCAGAGGTTTTCCTGGAAAACAGGCTGGGTTGGCGGTTGGTAGCATTGGATTATACAAATAGGATAATATAAGTGAAAAATACAAAAAGGAGATTGTCATGGAACTGCGGCTGGAAAAATATTGCGGGCAGGCGGCAAAGCTCAGCCGCAGCCAGATTAAGGCGGCCCTGCGGCAGAAGCGGGTTACCCTCAACGGGCAGCTTGCCAAGGGAGGGGAAAAAGTGGATCCGGCCCAGGATGTGGTCTGTCTGGATGGGAAGCCGTTGTGCTGGCAGCAGCACATATACTTGATGCTGAACAAGCCCAAAGGGGTGGTCAGCGCCACCCGGGACAGCCGGGAAAAGACGGTGCTGGATTTGGTGCCCCAGGAGTACCGGAGGCCGGGACTGTTCCCTGCCGGGCGGCTGGACAAGGAAACCACCGGCTTTGTGTTGATTACCGACGACGGGGAATTTGCCCACCGGATGCTTTCCCCCAAACACCATGTAGAGAAGGCCTACCAGGCCTTGTTGGCCGGATCATTCACCACAGCCATGGCAGAACAATTTGAAAAAGGCTGTGTGCTCAAAGACGGCTATCAATGCCTTCCTGCCCGAATCAAGCTGTTGGAGCAGAGGGAAAACGCCATGGTGGAGATTGTGCTCCGGGAAGGAAAGTACCATCAAATACGGCGGATGGCGGCGGCCTGCGGCAGCCGGGTGCTGGAATTGAAACGAATCCGGCTGGGAGGGCTGTTTTTGGACCCCGAATTGAAGCCGGGAGAGTGTAGGGAAATATTGCACAAAGAATTGCTTAAAATTTTGACAACTTCTACACCACGGCCCCAAGAAACGCCTTGACGGGAAAAAGAATTGGTTGGATTCTACAATTTTGTTTTTGAAAGTTTAGTTAAAAAGATACTGTTTATTTCCGCCGGAATTTGGTATTATAATGATACAGCGTTCTCATGTTTCTTGTATGTGAATGACGAGAAAAGCAGCATGAAAAATAAAGTTTAGGAGGCCAAAGGTATGGCAGGATTATCTCTGAGAGGCATTTACAAAAAGTATGCAGGCAACGTGGTAGCGGTCAGCGACTTCAACCTGGAAATCGAAGACAAGGAATTTATCATTCTGGTCGGTCCTTCCGGCTGCGGTAAGTCCACTACTCTGCGGATGATTGCCGGTCTGGAAGAGATTTCGGAAGGCGAGCTGTACATTGACGGAAAATTGATGAACGACGTATCCCCCAAAGACAGAGACATTGCAATGGTGTTCCAGAACTATGCTCTGTACCCCCATATGACCGTGTACGACAACATGGCGTTTGGCTTGAAGCTGCGGAAGGTTCCCAAAGCGGAAATCAAGCAGAGAGTGGAAGAAGCTGCCCGGATTCTGGACATCTCCCACCTGCTGGACCGGAAACCCAAGGCGTTGTCCGGCGGCCAGAGCCAGCGTGTTGCGCTGGGCCGTGCTATCGTTCGTGAACCCAAAGTGTTCCTGCTGGACGAACCTCTGTCCAACCTGGACGCTAAACTCCGTGCCCAGATGAGAACCGAGATTTCCAAGCTGCACCAGAAATTGGGCACCACCTTCATTTACGTTACCCACGACCAGACCGAAGCTATGACCATGGGCACCCGGATTGTGGTTATGAAGGACGGCTTCATTCAGCAGGTGGATACCCCCCGGAACCTGTACAGCTATCCCTGCAATGTGTTCGTAGCAGGCTTCATCGGCTCTCCCCAGATGAACTTCCTGGACGCCACCGTAACCCAGAAGAGCGGCAAATATTGCCTGGACATCTGCGACGGCAAGTACAGCCTGGTGCTGCCGGAAAGCAAGATCAACGACGGCGTGAAGTCCGCTGTGGGTAAAGAAGTGATCCTGGGCATCCGTCCGGAACACATCCACGACGAAGAAATGTTCCTGTCCAGCGTCTCCACCGGTATTGTGGACGCCAACGTGGAAGTTACCGAAATGATGGGCGCAGAAACCTATCTGTACCTGAATGTGGACGGCGTCAACCTGACCGCTCGTGTTTCTGCCCGTTCTACCGCCAGACCCGGCGACAATGTGAAGGTTGCTTTCGATATGAACAACATCCACATCTTCGACAAGGAAACCGAAACCACCATCACCAACTGATGGATTTTTCTAAAAAGTTTGGGGCCCCTGCTTCGGCAGGGGTTCTTTTTTTGGGAAAAACTGCCGTTTCAGCCTCCTTTTTGGGAAATACAAGCAGGAAAAAATCTGAAAAAGCAAGGCATACCCCTTGACAACCTGCCATAGATTGGGTATAATGGCTACTTGTAAAGCGGCTGGCTTTACAGCAATGGCAGAGAAGGTGAGCGTTTGGAAAAAAATGTGGAAGTAGCAATCCTGTTGGATATTTACGGCGAACTGCTCACCGATAAGCAGCGGGATGTGATCGACCTCTATTACAACCAAGACCTGTCTTTGGGAGAAATCGCCGCCCATCAGCAGATTACCCGGCAAGGGGTGCGGGACAGCATCAAGCGGGGAGAAGAGTACCTCTATGAGCTGGAGGACAAATTAGGTCTGCTGAAAAGCCGGCAGCAGCTGCAGGAAGATATGCTGCAGATCCGTCGGCTGGCGGAAAATATCTATCACATCAGCGACGAATACAAGTATTCCGCACAGCTTTTGCAGAATGCCCGGCAGATCATAGAGCTTTCCGGGCAGCACATTCAGGAGTAAGGGGGTTCCGTCATGGCCTTTGAAGGATTATCCGAAAAGCTCAACGCCGTCTTCAAGCGGCTGAAGGGCAAGGGCAAGCTCAGCGAAGAGGACATCAAAGTGGCCATGCGGGAGGTCCGTCTGGCCCTGCTGGAAGCGGACGTGAACTACAAAGTGGTCAAGGACTTTGTGAAGTCGGTGAGCGAACGGGCAGTAGGTGCGGAAGTGCTGGAAAGCCTGACTCCCGCCCAGCAGGTCATCAAGATTGTCCACGAAGAGCTGATCCGTCTCATGGGCAGTGAAAACGCCCGGATCCAGTTCCCCGCCCATCCTCCTTGTGTGGTGATGATGGTGGGCTTGCAGGGCAGCGGTAAAACCACCCATTCCGCCAAGCTGGCCAAGTATTTCAAGGGCCAGGGGCACCGGCCGCTGCTGGTGGCTTGCGACATCTACCGTCCCGCCGCCATTGAACAGCTGAAGGTGGTGGGCGCCCAGGCGGAGGTTCCGGTATTTGAACTGGGACAGCGCCCGCCTTTGGAGATTGCCCAAAAGGCCATTGCCCACGCCAAGGATCACGGCAACGATTTGGTGATTCTGGATACCGCCGGACGGCTGCACATCGACGAGCAGCTCATGGCGGAGCTGAAGGGCTTGAAGGAAAACCTGGAGATTCACGAAACCCTGCTGGTGGTGGACGCCATGACCGGCCAGGATGCAGTGAATGTGGCCAAGAGCTTTCACGAGCAGCTGGACATCACCGGAGTGGTGCTGACCAAGCTGGACGGCGACACCCGGGGCGGTGCGGCCCTCAGCGTGCTGGCGGTGACCGGGCGGCCCATTAAGTTTGCAGGCACCGGGGAAAAGCTGGACGATTTGGAGCCCTTCCACCCGGATCGGATGGCAAGCCGGATTCTGGGCATGGGGGATGTGCTGACTCTGATTGAAAAGGCCCAGACTGCGGTAGACCAGAAGGAAGCGGACAAAATGATGCGCCGCCTGAAGGAAAACACCTTCAATATGGAGGACCTTTTAGCACAGATGCAGCAGATTAAGCAGATGGGCTCCCTGCGGCAGATCATCGGGATGCTTCCCGGCGGGGACAAGATCAAGGAAGAGGACATTGACGACAAACAGCTGGTCCATGTGGAAGCCTTGATCCGGTCTATGACCCCGGCAGAACGGGAAAACCCCAAGCTCATCAATCCTTCCCGAAAGCGCCGGATTGCCGCCGGCAGCGGCCAGAAGGTGGAGGACGTGAACAAGCTGTTAAGGCAGTTTGAGCAGATGCAGAAGATCATGAAGCAGTTCTCCGGCAAAGGGAAGAAGGGCAAAATGAGCCGCCGGGCCCTCCTTCGGAACATGGGCAATATGGGCGGCATGGGATTTTAAGTAAATTGAGAAGGAATTCGGCAGGACTTGCTGCCGGCCCCATTCTTGATTGATATATTTTATTCTTCGCAGCAAGCGAACAGGAGGAAATGAAACATGGCAGTAAAAATCAGAATGCGCCGGATGGGCGCCAAGAAAGCTCCCTTTTATCGGTTTGTAGTGGCGGATTCCCGGTATCCTCGGGACGGCCGATTCATTGAAGAACTGGGCTACTACGACCCCACCAAGAACCCCAAAGTGATCAGCGTGGACGCAGAAAAGACCAAGAAATGGATCGCCAACGGCGCTCAGCCCACCGAGACGGTAAAGAAGCTGTTTAAGGAACACAACGTGCTGTAAGAAAGCAATGCTCCCGAACATCGCAGAGAGGAGATTGTTTGTGAAAGAATTATTGGAAACCATTGCACGGGGTCTGGTGGAAAACAAAGACGCAGTGCAGGTGGAGGTGGACCAGCCCGATGAAGAGGGCGTGGTGGTCTACCATCTCCATGTAGCGCCGGAAGACATGGGCCGGATCATCGGCAAGCAAGGCCGGATTGCGAAAGCCATCCGTGTGGTGATGCGTGCCGGCGCCAGCCGGACCGACCAGCGGATCGCCGTGGAAATTGATTGATGGAATGTGAGGACTGCCCTGCTGCAGTCCTTTTTCCTTATCAGGAGGAGAGTTGTTATGATCAAACCCTATCTGGAAGCCGCCAAAGTCGTCTCCACCCACGGGGTTATGGGGGAAGTCCGGGCCCAGTGCTACTGCGACGACCCGGAGATCCTCTGCCATTTGTCCATGCTGTACCTGGATGCCCAGGGGAAACATCCCATCGGATTGCAGCAGGGCCGGGTGCACAAAAACGTGGTGATCCTGAAGCTGGACGGGGTGAATTCCCTGGAAGACGCCCAAGGGCTGCGGGGGAAGATGCTGTACCTGGACCGGAAGGATCTGGCGCTGGAGCCGGGACAGTATTTTATTCAGGACTTGCTGGGCAGCACCGTGGCGGACGCGGAGAACCCGGAGAAGGTGTACGGGGTGCTGGTGGACGTGACCAACACCGGCGCTTCCGACATCTACCACATCAAAGCCCCGGACGGACGGCTGCTGCTGGCTCCCGCCATTCCCCAGGTGGTGAAACAGGTGGACCCGGAGCAGGAAAAAATTCTCATTACCCCCTTGGAAGGACTGTTTGACTGATGCGGATTGACATTGCCACCCTGTTCCCGGAGATGTGCGAGGCTTATCTCAGCGAATCCATCCTGGGCCGAGCCCGGAAAGCGGGCTGCCTGGAGGTCCACTGCCACAACATCCGGGACTACACCCTGGACAAGCACAACCGGGTGGACGACTATTCCTACGGCATCGGCAAGGGGATGGTGATGCAGCCGGACCCCATCTGGCGGTGCTATCAGGCAGTGGAGGCCATGGCCCAGGAAAAGCCCTGGGTGATCTACCTTTCCCCCCAGGGAGCCCAGTTCAACCAGAAAAAGGCGGTGGAGCTGAGCGGGCGCCCCCGGCTGTTCCTCCTCTGCGGCCACTACGAAGGGGTGGACCAGCGGATTCTGGACAAGATTGTGGACGAGGAGATCTCCCTGGGGGATTTTGTCCTCACCGGGGGAGAGCTGCCGGCTTTGGCGGTCACCGACGCCGTGGCACGGATGCTGCCGGGAGTGCTGCCTCAGGAGGAGTGCTTTGCCCGGGAAAGCCATTATGACGGGCTGCTGGAACACCCCCAGTACACCCATCCCAGGGTGTGGGACGGGCGGGAGGTGCCGGAGGTTTTATTGTCCGGCCACCATGCCAACATCGAAGCCTGGAAGCTGGAAGAAAGCCTGAAGCAGACCCAAAAAAAGCGTCCGGATCTGTACCAAGCCTGGCTGGAAGCTCACCCGCCGCAGCCGGAAAAAAAGCGGAAAAAGAGGAAATTTACCGAGAAAACCCCGCCCGACACCCCTGAATTTTGATGGTTTTGTTAGTTTCTTTCCGGCACGTTGAAAGAGTTTGTGGAAAATTCATAAGAACCGGGCTTTTTTATTTTCCCAATCTATCATTTAATCCAAACTGGTTTTTCAGGGATTGACTGGAATTTTCATGACGATTATAATATAAGTGTTGTTAGGCGCAAAATGAGCATTTTTTTGCTGCTCTGCGGCGAATGCAGCCCCGAATCCAACAAAAAGCAACGAGAAGCAAGGAGCGAAGATCGTCATGTATGTAAGAGATGTAATCGTCAAAAATAAGGTGGGTCTCCACGCCCGCCCCGCCACCTTCTTCATTCAGCGTGCCAACGAATTCCAATCCTCCATCTGGGTGGAGCGGGACGAACGCCGGGTGAACGCCAAAAGTCTGTTGGGGGTCCTCAGCCTGGGGATTCTGGGACAGCACCAAATCCGGATCATTGCCGATGGCACCGATGAGAAAGAAGCCGTAGACGCCTTGGTCAACCTGGTGGAGTCCGGCTTCACTGCCTGAGCTTCTTGTAATTTTGATCTTTTGAAACAGCGGAGGACTTCCTTCGCTGTTTTTCCATTTTCCGGCAAAATCCCCTTTGATGCCAAAGATTCAAAGATTTTTCACAAACAATAGGCTGTAGTGTGTTACAATTTGTCATAGTTCCGGGGACAATTTGTAACAAACTGCCCTGCTGAGGAATACTGTCCAAAAAATCGCAAAAAGATTCGGCAAACCTGTTGCAAAAACACGGGCTTTTAGGTAAAATAATACTGTATACCTATCACTTTGTCAGCAAAGGAGAATGAAGATGTCGAATCGTTTATTTCAGGGAGTCGTTCACCAAATGCGGGATGTGATCAATCGGGTCATCGGCGTTGTGGATGAGACGGCCGCCATCATTGCGTGCAGTGACTTGTCCAAAGTAGGGTTGACCAATGAGTTCATCGCCCTGGATCTGAGTGATTCCCACGACACCTTTATCCGGGACGGCTATACCTACAAGCCCTTCGGCCCCCACATCAAACCCGACTATGCTGTGTTTGTGGAAGGGACCGACGAAAGCGCTTCCAAGTATGCCCAGCTTTTGGCCATCTCCCTGTCCTCCATTAAGCAGTATTACGACGAAAAGTACGACCGCAATAACTTTGTGAAGAACGTGGTGTTGGACAACATCCTCCCCGGCGATATTTATATCAAGGCCAGGGAGCTGCACTTTAACGCCGACGCCACCCGGGTGGCTTTCCTCATCCGGGTCAGCGGCAGCAACGATGTGTCCACCTATGATGTGGTGCAGAACCTGTTTCCGGATAAACAGAAGGATTTTGTCTTTTCCATCGGGGAAAACGACATTGTCCTGATCAAAGAGATCAAGCCGGGCATTGACAGCAAGGATTTGGAAAAGCTGGCCCGCTCTATCGCCGATACCCTCAGCGGGGAGTTTTATACCAAGGCTGTGGTGGGCATCGGCACCGCCGTTACCGGGGTGAAGGAACTGGCGGTTTCCTTTAAGGAAGCCCAGGTGGCCCTGGAAGTGGGAAAGGTGTTCGACACCGAAGAAACCATTGTCCGCTACGACAATTTGGGCATTGCCCGGTTGATTTACCAGCTTCCGGTGACCCTTTGCGAGACCTTCCTCAGGGAAGTGTTCCACCAGGGCGGCATCGAAAGTTTGGATCACGAAACATTGTTTACCATCCGCCGCTTCTTTGAAAACAACCTGAATGTTTCCGAAACCTCCCGGAAGCTGTTCGTCCACCGGAACACCCTGGTGTACCGGCTGGAGAAGATCAAAAAGCTCACCGGGCTGGATCTGCGGGAGTTCGACCATGCCATCATCTTCAAGATTGCCTTGATGGTGCGCAAGTACCTGGACGCCTGTGCAGAGGGCAGCGCCCCTTCCGGAAACAGTCAGAACTAAAGCGGCAATACCCTAGCAAAAAGGACTGACTCCATGATAGAATTAAAGGATGTATCCCTGAAATACGATGAGGACACCGTAGCGCTCAACCACATCAACTTTACGGTGAAACAGGGGGAATTTGTGTTTATCGTCGGGGCTTCCGGCGCCGGCAAAAGCTCCATTATCAAACTGCTGCTTCGGGAAAAGGTGCCTACGAAAGGAACCGTCCTAGTCAACGGCTACGATTTGGGAAAGATCAAAAACAACAAAATCCCGGAATTTCGCCGCACCTTAGGGGTGGTGTTCCAGGACTTTCGGCTGATCCCAACCTTGAATGTGTTTGACAATGTGGCCTTTGCCCTGCGGGTGACCAACACCTCTTCCCGGTATATCCGCACCCGGGTCCCTTACATTTTGGATTTGATGGAACTTTCCGACAAAGCCAAGCGTTACCCCCACGAGATCTCCGGCGGGGAACAGCAGCGTGTGGCCTTGGCCCGGGCGCTGGTCAATGACCCGCCTCTGATCATTGCAGATGAACCTACCGGCAATGTAGACCCTGCATTGAGCTACGAGATTGTGCAGCTTTTGCAGGAGATCAATAAGTGCGGCACCACCATCCTGATGGTCACCCATCAGCATGAATTGGTGCGCCAGTTCGGCGGCCGCACCTTGCGGGTGGATCATGGGCAGATCGTATTTGATGATTTTGTCATGGGAGGAACACATGAGGGCGAATAGTTTCGGATACCTGCTCAAGCAGGGACTCCATAATCTTTGGGCCAACCGGATGATGACCTTGGCCAGCGTGGGCGTGCTTTGCGCCTGCTTGATTATTGTGGGCTGCGCCGTGCTTCTTACCGGCAACATCAACAGCATGGTGGGCTATGTAGAAGACCAGAATGAAATGGTGGTCTTTATTTACGATGAAAATGAAGTGCCGGTGGAGGAAGGCACCACCTCCGGTTCTTCCGATCTGTCCATCGCCATCCCCGGGGACACCGGCGAATCCGCCAGCGCCTGGGGCTATGTGGACGGTATCAACTACGGGGAAGAGGATGACACCTTTGTTTCCCAGTATGGCGTCTTTACCGACGCCGACCACGACGGATACGACGACAACACCGATTATTACTTTAACTTTGTGGACGAAAATCAGGATGGGTACGACGACAATAGCGGAATCTACTTCGGCTTTCCCGAAGGGTACGATCCTGCGGAGTACCAGACCGTCACCAACGGTATGACCGAGGAGGAAGCTCAGGCCAACCGGGAAAATTATGTAGCGCGGGTCCAGAGCGAAATCCAGGCGGTAGGCAACATCGCCAACATTACCTACCGCTCCAAAGAGGAGGGGGTGCTTTCCCTCCGGGATCAGGTGGGAGAGGATTATGCGTCCCTGTTTGACGACGAATACATCTACGGTTCTGACAACAACCTGCCGGATTCCTTTGTTGTGACGGTCAGCGACCTGTCTCAGTTGCAGTCCACCATCGACCAGATTCAGTCCCTGGATGAGGTGTATTCCATCCAGGCATCTACCCAGGTGGCCTCCACTATGACCACTCTGCGGCAGGTGATCAACGTGGTGGGCTGGGCCATTGTGGCGGCGCTGGTGGTGGTGAGCCTGGTGATTATCACCAACACCATCCGGGCCAGCATCTACACCCGCCGCAAAGAGATCAACATTATGAAATATGTAGGCGCCACCAATGCCTTTATCCGGCTGCCCTTTATTGTGGAGGGCATCTGCCTGGGCATCCTCTCAGCGGCCATCTCCTTCGGCCTGGTCAGCGCCGGGTATTGCTATCTCCTTTCCGCCGGTTCCACTTCCATTTCCGACGGCTGGGTGCAGCAGCTCTTCGGCCAGATGATCCCCTACGAAAACATCGCCTGGGGATTGGCCCTGTTCTTCCTGGCGGCCAGCGTTGTGCTGGGCGTGGCAGGAAGCCTAATCAGTATTCGCAAACACATTAAAGTGTAAACCTTTTTTGGAAAGACCAAATAAGGAAGGATGTCTATGATCGCGGCCAGAAACAATAGGCGGGGCAAACGGCTGTTGGCGGCGGCGCTGGCGGTTTGCTTCTGCGCTGCCGGCGGGATGTGGATCGGGGCTCCCCCCACCGTACAGGCAGACGAGACTTCCGATCTCCAGGCTCAGATCGCCCAGCTGGAGAGCCAGCGGCAGCAAGCCCAGCAGCAGGCGGAAGCCTTGCAGGACGATATTGACGCCCAGCAGCAGATCCAGGAAAACCTGCAGTCCCAGATTGATGTGGTGGAACAGCAGGTGACCCTGTACCAAGAGCAGATCGACAGCTTAGGGATGCAGATCCAAGAGCAGAGCGACCGGATTGATTCCCTGAATGCCCAGCTGGAACAGTCCCAGGCCAAGCGGGACCAGGTGGAAGATTTGTTTCATCAGCGGATGTTAGCTCTTTACCTGGAAGGGAACACCTCCACCTTGGAGTTGTTATTGGGGGCGGAGTCCTATGCGGACTTCCTCACCCGCAGCCAGTACATGAACAGCCAGGCCAGCAGCGACCAGGCCTTGTTGGACGAACTGCTCGCCTTGGAAAATCAGATGAACGCCGACCGGACGGAGATGGAATCCACCCGGAGTTCCTTGGAGGCCAACCAGGCTCAGGTTCAGTCCCTGCAAGCGGAACAGGACGCCAAAATCGCTGATTTGGAAACCTTGCAGCAGCAGTCCCAAGCGGAAGAGGCGGATCTGCAGATGCACCAGGACGCTTATAGCGCAGACGCCCAGCAGTATCAGGAAGAGTTGGAACAGGCAAACGCTGAACTGGAAGCCATTGCCCGGGCCAACGCCAACAAATATGCCAACGCCACCCAACCGGAAGATAACAGTTCGTCCGGCGGGAACACCAGTTCTGGAAGCACCTCTTCTGGCAGCGGTGGGGGCAGTTCTTCCGGCGGCTCCACCAGCAGCTCTACCGGTGGCAGCACTTCCGGCGGGTCCGGCGGCAGTGTCACTGCGCCGGGGGATGGAAGCTATCTCTGGCCCTGTGCCAGCCACAATATTTCTTCCTACTACGGCTACCGGTGGGGCAGTATGCACCGGGGCATTGATATTGCGGCTCCCGCCGGCACAGATATTTATGCATCCAAATCCGGGGTAGTGATTGTCTCCATGATGGGGTATTCCGGTTCCGGTTTTGGCGGGTACGGCAATGTGGTGATGATTCAGCACAATGACGGCACCTATACATTATATGCACACTGCCAGACCAGATATGTCTCGGTGGGGGATGTGGTGAGCCAGGGAGACGTGATTGCTGCAGTGGGCAGCACCGGCGATTCTACCGGCAACCACCTGCACTTTGAGATCCGGCAGGGGATTTCTTCCAGCACTACGGTAGACCCCATGAATTACTTCTAAGGATCTCAGGAAAGAAACAAATTGGAGGATTGTGAACGTATGAGGACGGGAAAGCGTGTCAGTTTGCGCCTGCTTTCGCTGCTGATGGCCGTCTGCCTTTGCTTGGGCGCCTTTTGGATGAGCGCCCCCAGCACCGCAGAACCGGTGCGGGCAGATGAAACCAGCGATTTGCAGCAAAGAAACCAGGAGTTGGAAACCCAGCGTCAGCAGGCACAGCAGCAAATTGACCAGTTGCAGCAGCAGATTGACCAGCAGCAGGCGGTGCAGGATGACCTGCAAAGCCAGATTGATGCGGTGCAGCAGCAGGTAACGTTGTACCAGGAACAGATCGACGGGTTGGATGTTCAGATTCAGGAGCAGAACGACCGGATTGATTCTCTGAATATGCAGCTGGAGCAGTCCCAGCAGCGCCGGGAAGAGGTGGAGAATCTTTTCCACGACCGGATGCTGGCCCTGTATTTGGAGGGCAACACCTCTACCTTGGAGCTGCTGTTGGGGGCCAAGTCCTATGCGGATTTTCTTACCCGCAGTCAATATGTGGATAGCTTAGCTGCCAGCGATCAGGCCATGCTGGATGAACTGCTCCAGCTGGAGAACCAGATCAACGCCGATATGGCGGAAGTGGAAGCGACCAGAAGTTCTCTGGAAGCCAACCAGGCCCAGGTGCAATCCTTGAAAGCGGAGCAAGACGCCAAAATTGCGGAGCTTGACACGTTGCAGAGCCAGTCGGAGTCTGCGGAAGCTCAGCTGCAAAGCAGCCAGGATTCCCTACTCTCCGATGTGGAGCAGTATCAGGCAGAGATCGACGCCAACAACGCCCAGATCGAAGAGATTGCCCGGGCCAACTCCAGCAAGGTGGATAACAGCACCATCCAGCCCGATAACGGCACCTATCTTTGGCCCTGCGCCAGCCACACCATCTCTTCTGGTTACGGGTACCGGTGGGGCAGTATGCACCGGGGTATAGACATTTCCGCTCCGGCAGGCACCCCCATTTACGCTTCTCGCTCCGGCGTGGTAGTGGTTTCCATGATGGGGTATTCCGGCTCCGGCTTTGGAGGTTACGGCAATGTCATCATGATCCAGCATGACGACGGAACCTACACCATGTACGCCCACTGCCAGTCCCGCTATGTGTCGGTGGGAGAAACCGTGGAGCAGGGACAGGTGATTGCAGGAGTAGGCAGTACCGGTAACTCTACCGGTAACCACCTGCATTTCGAGATTCGGATGGGTGTTTCCTCCAGCACGACCGTCAATCCCATGAATTATTTCTAAGCATTTCGGAAACGTGTTCGGCGCACCCTTTTTCCATAGATGGAGGAAGGGTGCGCTTTTTTCGGCGAGAAAGGAAAAGGAGTAGGCGTTATGAATCGAAAAATCTCCCTGGGAGCGGCTCTGGCTTTTGTAATTATTGCGGCGGCGGTGGCGGTGTGCATCACCATGCTGGTTTCCAGAGACACCTTTAACCGGAAGATCAGCAATGTGGAACAGCAGGAGCAGATGTACCAGAAGATCCAAAAGATCGACCAGGTGGTCAGCGACAATTCCCTGTATGATGTGGACAGCGAGACCCTGCTTAACGCCATTGGCCAGGGCGTGGTGTCCGGGATCGGGGACCCCTATGCGGAATACTATTCCAGCAGCGAATATCAAAAACTGCTGGATGAGCAGAGCGGCGATGCGGTGGGCATTGGCGTGCTGCTCCAAGAGGACAGTTCCGGGGATTATGCGGCGGTGGTCCAGGTATATCCCGATTCTCCGGCGGAATCTGCGGGATTGCAGCCCGGGGATTTAATTCTGGAAGTGGACGGCAGTTCGGTGCGGGGAATGGAACTGGAGGAAGTCTCAGACGCCTTGATTGGGGAAAAGGGCACGGCGGTGAGCTTGGTGTACCGGCGAAACGGCAGTGATTCCACGGCGGAGATTACCCGACGGCAGTATTCCCAGTCCTCTGTGACCTATCAGGTGGTAGATGGGGACATTGGCTATCTGCGGATCAGCAGCTTTGAGGAAAATACCCCTTCCCAGCTCAACGACGCTTTAAACAACCTTCAGGCTCAGCAGGTGCGGGGCTTGGTGCTGGATGTCCGGGATAATGCCGGTGGGGATACCGGCAGCTGCACCGAGTGCTTGGACCAGCTTTTACCGGAAGGGGTGCTGGGGTATACCCGCACCGGCAGCAGCCAGCGGCAGATTCTGGCTACGTCGGACGACAGCGAGATCGATCTTCCCATGGCGGTATTGGTGAATGAAAATACCTCCAGCATGGCGGAGCTGTTTGCCGCCGCCATTCGGGATTACGATAAGGGGGATCTGGTGGGAACCACCACCTATGGCAAAGGGGTGCTGCAAACGCTGTATCCGCTGGATGACGGCAGCGCCGTCCGGATCACCACGGCTTACTTCGATCCTCCGGCCAGCGAAAATTTTGACGGCGTGGGTTTGACCCCGGATTATGAAGTGTCCCTGGGACGGGATCAGTTGGCAACTATGGGCAGCATGGATGGAGACGATCAGTTGGAGAAAGCAGTGTCGGTACTGCGTTCCTCCTGGCTGTAAGTTTGAAAATATAGGAAAAAGCGATGAGAAACCTGCCGGAATTAAGGTGGGTTTCCTTTTTTTGCGGAAAAATCCTGGCTCGACTGATTTTTCCCATTTTCGGGCTGCTTCGGAAAAAGAAGGAAAAATACGACGACTTTTCTCAAAAGTGTTGACAAGAGAGAAAGATCATGGTAAGATAGCCTACGTTGTCACGACGAACCGAAAAAAATCAAGCGGATTTCAAAAAAACTTTTGAAAAAGGGCTTGACAAGAGCGGAAAGTTGTGATAAAATATGAAAGCTGTCCTCGAGAGAGGGAAG